>NZ_JBPEJF010000005.1:0-299747 GCF_051016555.1 Agromyces sp. Marseille-Q5079
CCCAGTCCCCCCCCCGCCCCCCCGCCAGCGCGGAGGCGGCCCCGACCGGCCGGCGGAACCCACCCCGCCGGCGCTTCCTGAGCTTCGCCGCGGCCGCCGGCAGCGTCGGCCTCCTCGCGGCCTGCACGCCCGGCGGCGCCACGTCGGCCGGCCCGCAGGCCACCGGCGGCGCGCTCGAGGACAAGCTCAGCATCTACACGTGGGGCGACTACGACTCCCCCGACGTGATCGCGGCCTTCACGGAGGAGCTCGGCCCGAAGGTCACGCTCGACTCCTACGGCTCGAACGAGGAGCTCATCTCGAAGCTCATCGCGGCCAAGGGCACGAGCGGCTACGACCTCATCGTGCCGACGGGCGCGTACATCCCGCAGATGGTCGAGAACAAGCTCATCCAGCCCCTGAACAAGGACCTGCTCCCGAACATCGAGTTCATGGATCCGGCCTTCCTCGGCCGCGGCTGGGACCCCGACAACGAGTACTCCATCTGCAAGGCCTGGGGCACGACGGGCTTCGTCTACGACAAGACGGTCATCACGCGCGAGCTCAAGACCTGGAACGACTTCCTCGACGCCGCGCAGAACGAGGCCAGCGGCAAGACGAGCGTGCTCGACGACCCGGCCGAGGTCACGGGCATCTACTACTGGGCCAACGGCATCGACTGGACCACGACCGACCAGGCCGACATCGACGCGTGCGAGGACTACATCGTCAACACGCTGGCGCCGCACATCGCCGCGTTCGACTCCTACCCGGGCGGCCAGGCCATCCCGCAGGCCACGCAGGTGCTCATGCAGGCGTGGAACGGCGACGCGCGCATCGGCATGATCGAGAGCCCCGACCCCGACCGGTGGCAGTGGGTGCTCGGCTCGCCCGCGACCGAGCTCTGGATGGACAACTGGGCGATCCCCGTGGGCGCCCCGCACCCGGAGGCGGCGCACGCGTTCATCAACTACACGATGGCGCCCGAGAACCAGCTCCTGCAGGTCGACTACATCGGCTACCACACGGGGGCCACGGGCATCCAGGAGACGGCCGAGGCCGAGGGCCTCGAACTGCTCGGCCTGGTGTTCTTCACTCCCGAGCAGCTCGAGACCATGCACGACGGCGAGGTGAACGAGGCGCAGCAGCGCACCGTCGACATCTGGAACAAGGCGAAGGCCGCTGCCGGTGCGTAGGATCCCCTTCGGCCTGGCCATCCCGGCGTGGGCATGGCTGGTGTTCTTCTTCGTGCTGCCCGTGGGCTCGGTGATCTGGTTCAGCTTCGGGTACAAGCCGGGCATGTTCGGCACGCACGCGAACGACGTCCTCTCGTTCGACCGCTACGCGGAGGCCCTCTCGCCGACGTTCTTCTCCGTGTTCCTCAACACGCTGTGGGTCGGCGTGTGGGGCACGGTCATCTGCCTGCTGATCGGCCTGCCGGTCGCGTACTGGATGGCGGTCAAGTCGCCGCCGTCGCTCCGCGGCCTGCTCATCGCGCTCGTCATGGTGCCGTACTGGGCCAACTTCCTGGTGCGCACGATCGGCTGGCAGATCATCCTCGCGCCCGAGGGCTGGTTCTCGCACCTGCTGCAGGACGTCGGCTTCATCAACGGCCCCCTCGACGTGCTCTACACGCGACCGGCCGTGCTGCTCGGCGTGGTCTACAACTACCTGCCGCTCATGATCCTGCCGCTCTACGTCGCCTTCGACCGGGTCGGCGACCCGCTCCGGGAGGCCAGCAAGGACCTGGGGGCGAACCGGTTCTCCACGTTCCTGCGCGTCACGCTCCCCCTCGCGCGCCCCGGCATCATCGTGGGCGCACTGCTCGTGTACATCCCCCTCATGGGCGACTACATCACGGCGACCGTGCTCGGCGGCGCGCAGGGCAACATGGTCGGCCAGCTCGTCGCCAGCCAGTTCCAGACCGCGCAGAACTGGGCGCTGGGCTCGGCCATGGCGGTGATGCTGATCGTCGTGATCATGGCCTCGGCCGCGGCGATCGGCGGCCTGCTGTGGCTGATCGCGCTCCCGTTCCGCAATCGATACCGCGTCACGCTCGAGGAGGCACGATGACGAACAGCACCGTGAGCAGTGCGCCCGACACCCAGGCGGTGGCGGCGACGGGCATCGGCCCGTCAGGGTCGTCGGATGCCGCGACCCGGCCGGCTGCGGCATCCGCACCCCGTCGTCGTCACCGGCGGTCGGCGCTCGACATCGGCATGACGGTGTGGAGCGTGCTCGTCTTCCTGTTCCTGTTCGCGCCGATCCTCGTGATCATCGTGTACTCGTTCAACACGGGCCGGCTGCTCATCGCGTGGGACGGCTTCGGGTTCGACCCGTACCTGACGCTCTTCCTGAAGCCCGCCGTGCAGGACGCGGTGCTGGTGTCGCTGCGCACCGGCGTCATCGCGGCCCTGGTCGCGACCGTGCTCGGCACGCTCGCCGGCATCGCGCTCGCGCGTCGCCCCGGCAAGTGGACCTTCTGGTTCGTGGGCCTGCTGCTGCTCGTGTCGGTCACGCCCGAGATCGTCGACGCGGTGGCCCTGCTGCCGTGGCTCGTGTTCCTCGGCCAGGACCTCGGCATCGGCCTCTTCAACGACGGCATCGTGCGACTCGTGATCGGCCATTCGCTCTTCGCGACGGCGGTCGTGGCGTACATCGTGCGGGCGCGGCTCGTCGGCCTCGACGAGCAGCTCGAGGAGGCGTCGGCTGACCTCTACGCGACGCCGTTCACGACGTTCCGGCGGGTGACGCTGCCGCTCGCGATGCCCGCCGTGCTCGCCGGCGCCCTGCTCTCGTTCACGCTCTCGCTCGACAACACCGTGGTGGCGTCGTTCGTGCAGGTCTCGGGCTCGACGTCGTGGCCCGTGTACGTGCTGAGCGCGCTGCGCTCCGGTCTCCGGCCCGAGATCGCCGCGGTCTCCACGGTCATGCTGCTGTTGACGCTGGGCGCGCTCGCCCTCGTGGCCGTCGTACTGAAGCGCGCGGGCGACTCGGCGACGCAGATCGCGCGCACCATGGCCGGCAGCTGACGCCGGCCTTCCATCCTCGAACCGACCTTCCGCGACATCCGGATGCCGCGTGCCGGCGCCGTGCGCGCCGTGAAAGGAGCACCATGACCCACGCCGACCTCGTCTTCTCGGGCGGGCCCGTCTTCACCGCGACGACTCAACGCTTCAGGGCGAGCGCCGTGGCCGTCACCGACGGGCGCATCGTCGCCGTAGGCCACGACGAGGTGCTCGAGCTGATCGGCCCCGACACCCGGCACGTCGACCTCGCGGGGCGACTGCTCGTGCCGGGGTTCCAGGACGCGCACGTGCACCCGGTGTGGGGCGGCCTCGACCTCATGCGCTGCAACCTCGCCGAGCTCGACACGCGCGAGGCCTACCTCGAACGCCTCCGCGAGTACGCGGAGGCGAACCCCGACGCCGAATGGATCCTCGGCGGCGGCTGGTCGATGTCGGCGTTCCCGGGCGGCACGCCGACGGCCGCCGACCTCGACTCCGTCGTGCCCGACCGGCCGGCCTTCCTGCCGAACCGCGACGGGCACGGCGCCTGGGTGAACTCGGCCGCGCTGCGCCTCGCGGGCATCGACCGGGACACCCCCGATCCGTCCGACGGGCGCATCGAGCGGGATGCGACGGGCGCGGCATCCGGAACCCTGCACGAGGGCGCCATGGGGCTCGTGAACCGGCTGCTGCCCCGCACGACCGACGAGGAGCTCGAGGAGGCACTGCTCCTCGGGCAGGCGTACCTGCACTCGTTCGGCATCACCGCCTGGCAGGATGCGATCGTCGGCACCTACGGCGATGCCGGCGACCCCGGGCCCGCCTACGTGCGCGCCGCGGAATCGGGCAAGCTCACGGGTCGCGTCGTCGGCGCGCTCTGGTGGGATCGCCTGCGCGGCGTCGAGCAGATCGACGATCTCGTCGACAAGCGCGAGCGCTACCGCGCCGGCCGGTTCGCCTCGACGAGCATCAAGATCATGCAGGACGGCGTGGCCGAGAACTTCACGGCGTCGATGCTCGAACCGTACTGCGACGGGCACGGGCACTTCACCGACAACTCGGGCATCTCGTTCGTCGACCCGGCCGTGCTGCTGCCCGCCGCAGCCGAGCTCGACGCGCTCGGGTTCCAACTGCACTTCCACGCGATCGGCGACCGCGCCGTGCGCGAATGCCTCGACGCCGTGTCGCATGCCATCGAGGCGAACGGGCGCAACGACCACCGACACCACATCGCCCACATCCAGGTCGTGCACCCCGACGACATCGGGCGTTTCCGCGAGCTCGGCGTCGTGGCGAACATGCAGTCGCTCTGGGCCGCGCTGGAGCCGCAGATGGTCGAGCTCACGCTGCCGTTCCTCGGGTCGCCGCGCGACGCCTGGCAGTACCCGTTCGGCGACCTGCAGCGTTCCGGTGCGGTGCTGGCCGCCGGCAGCGACTGGTCGGTGTCGACGCCGAACCCGCTCGCGGCGATCCACGTCGCCGTCAACCGCGTCTCGGCGCCCGGATACGAGGAGGGCGAGTTCGACGTGTTCCTGCCCGAGCAGGCCATCGACCTCGCCACCTCGCTCACCGCCTACACCGCGGGCTCCGCGTACGTGAACCACCTCGACGACGTCACCGGCACGATCGAGGTGGGCAAGTTCGCCGACCTCGTCGTGCTCGATCGCGACCCGTTCGCCGGCCCCGCCTCCGAGATCGGGGCGACCCGCGTGCTGCAGACCTTCGTCGAGGGCGACTGCGTGTACGCGGCATCCGACGACTGACGCCCTGATCGGCCCGGTCGGCGGTCGGGTCGGCCGGGTCGAGGCGTCCGCGGACGCGCCGGCCCGACCGGTCGGCGGATGCCGCCTAGGCCGCCGATTCCTCCAAGGAGTCGTCCGACGCCTGCGAACGGGCGAGCTCGTCGAGCACGCTCGCGTGCCGGGGCTCCCATCCGAGCGAGCGGGCCTTCGCCCCGTCGGCTGCCTGGTCGAGCAGCAGCGCGTCGGCGAACGCGGCGCCGAGCCGCTCACGGGTCGCCTCGACGCCCTCGCCGACCACCCCGCCGGCTCCGGATGCCGCGGCCGCCGCCTCGGCGATCGCACGCACCGTCGTGGGCGAGCCGTCGACGGCGATCACGCGCCCGGACGCATCGACGTTCGTGAGGGCGACCACGTAGAGCCGGGCGAGGTCGTCGACGTGCACGAGCGACCAGCGCTGCTCGCCGTCGCCGATGAGCGAGAGCTCCCCCGCCTCGGTGACGGGTGCATCGACGACGAGGTTCACGAGCCCCTTGCCGTGGCCATGGACGACGCCCGGGGCGAGCACCACTGCGTCGACCTCCGACGCGAGGAGGCGCTCCTCGATCGGCACCCGCCAGGCGACGAGCGCGGGCGGTGCGACGGGGTCGTCGTCGGCGATCTCGCCGGCCCCGAACTCCCAGACGCCGCTCGTCAGGACGAATCGCCGGCCGGTGCCGGCGTACGCGCGAATGGCCGCGTCGACCACGGCGGTGTTGAACGCCTCGGCGTCGGAGTCGGGCGCGGCCGCATGGATCGCGCCGTCGGCGCCGGCGAGCGCGGCGGCGAACCACGCGACATCCGTCACGTCGCCGATGATCGGCGTCGCGCCACGGGCGACGACGCGTTCGGCGGCGGACTGGCTGCGGACGACGGCGTGCACGTCGTGCCCGTCGGCGAGGAGGGCGTCGAGGACGGCCGAACCGATGTACCCGGTCGCGCCGGTCAGGAGAATTGTCATGCCCGTCACGCTACGGATCCGCGTCCGGTATCTTCAACGGAACTTCCCTCGACGAAACCAGGAGTCACATGGCGTCCATCTCCGTCACCCCGGCGGGGCCGGCGAGCCCGGTCGCGGCCGGCACGAGCGAGACCGTCTCGACCTGATCGGCGCGAGCGGCGTCAGCCCTCTGCGGGGGCGAGCCGCTCGGAGAGGAACGCGAACATCGCCTCCCGCTCGGCGAATGCACGGTTCGGCGGGTCCTCGCGCACGCCCTTCGTGAGCACGGAGTGGCCGCCCTTCGGCGTGCCGTCGGTGCTCTCGTCGCCCGAGGGGATGCGAACGACCCTCGCGGCCCGCCCGAGGTGGCGCTCGAGCGCGACCAGTCGCGCATCGCCCGACGTGCGGTCCTGCGAGAACCGGAGCCCGAGCACGCAGTGCGACGATCCGCTGCGCGAGGCTGCATAGCGCTCGAGCGCCTCGGCGGGCACGCCGATGCTCCGCGCGCGCGACGGCGTCACCGGGAACGTCGTCGGTGGTCACGGCGGTCGCGATCGCGAAGCCGCCGGTGAAGCACATGCCGACGATGCCGACGCCGCGTCCGGGCGTGCGCCCGGCGAGCTCGCCGGCCACGAGCCGGAGGAAGTCCGTGACCTCGCCCCTCAGGTCGAGCGAGAACGCGCGGAACTCCGACATCACGCAGAGCCTGGCCACCGCGACGGCCTGCACGAGCGCGCTCGCCCGACGACCCGGCACGCCGAAGAGCGACGGCATGACCACGGTGAAGCCGTGCTCGACGAGGAGGTCGCCGAGCGCGATCGTGCCCGGCATGATGCCCGGGATCTCGGGCAGCAGGATGACGCCGGGGCCCTCGCCGCGCTCGAGGCACTCGACGGCGAGCGTGCCGTCGGCGACCATGGTGCGCTTCCACCTGCTGAGCTCGGGCACCGTGTCGACCTCGGGCATCGGTCCTCCGCTCGTCGGGATGCGGCCAGCCTAGGGCTGCGACGCGCCGTGGCGACAGTGCGTCGGCTAGCGTGGCTCGCGTGACCCGCACCCTGCTCATCATCGACATCCAGAACGACTACTTCGCCGGCGGCGCGCATCCGCTGGTCGGCCCCGACGCCGCGGCCGCGAACGCCGCCCGCCTGCTCGCGTCCCACCGCGAGGCCGGCCAGCCGGTCGTGCACGTGCAGCACGTGTGGGACGCCCCGGATGCCGCGTTCTTCGCGCCCGGCACGCACGGCGTCGAGATCCACCCGCTCGTCGCCCCGGTCGACGGCGAGCCCGTCGTCGTCAAGGCGCACCCGAACTCCTTCCTCGGCACCGACCTCGACGTGCGCCTCCGCGAGGCCGGCGCCGATGCCGACGGCGTCGTGATCGTCGGCATGATGTCGAGCATGTGCGTCGATGCGACCGTGCGCGCGGCGGTCGACGCCGGCTACTCCGTGACGGTCGCGCACGACGCGTGCGCCGCCCCCGACCTCACGTTCGGCGACACGGTGGTGCCCGCGGCGCAGGTGCACGCCGCCTTCATGGCCGCGCTCGGCGACAGCTACGCGCAGGTCGTGAGCGTCGACGACCTGCTCAGCTGACGGGCCCCTCCGAGCGGTTCGCCCCGTAGGCCTCGACGAGCCGCACCCCGAACGCCGCGAGTCGGGCGCGCACCGCCCGTGGCTCGACCACCTCGACGCCCTCGACCCAGGCCGAGAGGCGGCGCGCGAGCGCCATCTCGCTCGGGGCGGTGACCCGCACGAGCACCCGGCCGGCGGCATCGGGTGCCGCGTCGGCGACGAGTTCGGTGCCGCCGACCCACCCCCGGAACTCCTCGAGCACGTCGGGCTCCACGCGCACGGTCGCCGTCGCACGGGCGCGCGCGCGTGCCACCTCGCCGCCGACCTCGGCCCACGCCGCCTCGAGGTCGAAGCCCTCGGGCGGCTCGAACGTCTCGTCGAGCGTCTCGGCGTTCGAGAGACGATCGAGGCGGTAACTGCGAAGAGCGGTGTCGGATGCCGCGGGCCGCCGCGCTGCGGCATCCGGAACGTCCTCGGCGTCCGCGCCGCCCGTGGCATCCGGAACGCCCGCGGCATCCGGAACGCCCGCGTCCACCTCCACCGCTCGGGCGATGAGGTACCACGTGCCGCCCTTGTCGATCAGGCCGAGCGGATGCACCGTGCGAGTGCGCGCCGGTCTGCCCCATGCCGTGTAGTCGAAGCGCACGGCACGGCGCTCGAGCACCGCGGCCTGCAGCAGCGCGACCTCCGGCGGCCGCACGGCGGGCGATCCCCAGCCGCCCGCCTCGACGATGACCGACTCGGCGGCGGCCTCGGCGTCGGCTCGGAACGTCTCGGGCAGGGCCCGCATGACCTTGCGCAGTGCGGACCTGGCCTCGTCGCTCTCGCCGGCGCGGGGCCCGAGCGTCAGGAAGAGGGCGCGCGCCTCCGATGCGGTGAACCCGCTCAGGTCGGTGCGGCCCTCGCCGAGCAGCTGCCAGCCGCCTCCGCGCCCGGTCTGCGGGTAGACCGGGATGCCGGCCGCGGACAACGCCTCGAGGTCGCGGCGAGCGGTGGCCACCGAGATCTCGAGCTCCTCGGCGAGCTCGGCGGCGGTCACCCGTCCGCGCGCCTGCATGAGGAGGAGGGTGGCCACGAGTCGGTCTGCGCGCATGATTCGATTCTCCTCGGAAAAGTAGTCATAAGGTGAGCACTTTTGGGGAGCAGGATGGAATCACCAGGTCGGCATCGGGTCGCCTGGCCGAATGAGGGAGACACCATGCTGCGAGGCATCGCCACCGTCAACTGCTACGTCGAGGACCCCGCGGCCGCCGCGGCCTGGTACGCCGAGGTGCTCGGCTTCGAGCCGTACTTCACCCGCGAAGGGCCCGACGGGCGCGCCGCCTACGTCGAGTTCCGCATCGGCGACCACCAGCAGGAGCTCGGCTTCATCGACCGCCGGTTCAGCCCGGCCGGCTTCGGCGCCGGAACGGGCGGCACGATCATCCACTGGCACACCGACGACCTCGAGGGCACGCTCGACCGCCTGATCGAGCTCGGCGCGACGCCCCTGCTGCCGATCACCGAGCACGGGCCCGGGTTCGTCACGGCCTCCGTCGTCGACCCCTTCGGCACGGTGCTCGGCGTGATGACGAACACGCACTACCTCGAGATGCTCGACCGCGAAACCACGACGCAGGCAGCAGGACGGTGATTCTTCCGTGTGTCTCGGCGGATAAACGCGATGATCTGCCACAATCATCCGCCGATGCGCAGAACTTCGGCGAGAGTTCTGTTTGCGGCATCCGCTCGCGCGTGTGACCATCGAAAGATGATCACCGCCGATCGCAGTCCCCGCCTCGCCGCTCCCGCCCCGCACCACGCGGGCCGGGTCGCCGCCGAGCGCGCCGAGATCGACGACGCTGCGACCACCGAGGTCGACGCCCTCACGCTCGGCCGCCGCATCCGCGAGCACCGCACCGCACGTTCGATGACGCTCGGAGAACTCGCCGCCGCCATCGAACGGGCGCCGTCGCAGGTGAGCGCGATCGAGAACGGCAAGCGCGAACCCCGGCTCTCGATGCTGCGCACGATCGCGTCAGCGCTCGGCACGACCGTCGACGAGCTGCTGAGGACGGATGCCCCGTCCGAGCGCGCCGCCCTCGAGATCGCCGTCGAGCGGGCCCAGCGGGGGCCCGTCTTCGCCGCGCTCGGACTCGACCCGTTCCGCGTGGCGAAGGGCATGAACGACCAGACACTCGCGACGATCCTGGCGCTGCACAACGAGATCGACCGCCTGCACCGCGAGCGTGCGGCGACGCCCGAGGAGGCCCGCCGCGCCAACGCCGTGCTCCGCGCCGAGATGCGCTCGCGCGACAACTTCTACCCCGAGCTCGAGGCGAAGGCCGCCGAGCTGCTCGAGGCGGTCGGCCACACCGGCGGGCCGGTGTCGCACCAGCTCGTCGCCGACATGGCCAGCCATCTCGGCTACTCGCTGCACTACGTCGGCGACCTGCCGCACTCGACCCGCTCGGTGACCGACAAGCGCAACGGCCGCATCTACCTGCCAACGCAGCAGTCGCCGTCGCGCGACTCGCGCTCGCCCATCCTGCAGGCGCTCGCGAGCCACCTGCTCGGCCACTCCGAACCGCACGGCTACGCCGACTTCCTGCGCCAGCGCATCGAGACGAACTACCTCACGGCGGCGATCCTGCTGCCCGAGCAGGCGGCCGTGCGCTTCCTCACCGAGGCGAAGAACCTGCGCCGCATCTCCATGGAGGAACTGCGTGACCACTTCGCCGTGTCGTACGAGACGGCGGCGCACCGCTTCACGAACCTCGCGACGGCGAGGCTCGGCATCCCGGTGCACTTCACGAAGGTGCACGAGTCGGGCACCATCATCAAGGCCTACGAGAACGACCGGGTGCGCTTCCCGAGCGACGCGCTCGGCGCCATCGAGGGCACGACGATGTGCCGCAACTGGACGGCCCGCACCGTGTTCGACGTCGAGGACCGCTTCAGCCCCTGGTACCAGTACACCGACACCCCGTCGGGCACGTTCTGGTGCACGTCGCGCATCGAGAAGGCGAAGGAGGGCGAGTACTCCGTGTCGGTGGGCGTGCCGTTCGAGCACGTGAAGTGGTTCCGCGGGCGGGAGACACCCCACCGTGCGGTTTCACGCTGCCCCGATCCGGCGTGCTGCCAGGCCCCGGCGGGCCTCGCCGAGCGATGGGCGGATGCCTCGTGGCCGGCCGCGCGCACCCCGACCTCGCTGCTCGCGGCGCTGCCGACGGGCACGTTCCCGGGCGTCGACCAGACCGAGGTGTTCGCGTTCCTCGAGGCGCACGCGCCGCGCGCCTGAGCTCGGACCGGCGCAGGCGTCTCGCCGCGCCTCGCTGCGCCGCGCCTCGCTGCGCCGAGCAGCACAGCTTGTCCGAGTGCGAGCGGATGTCCCGACACCGCGCACGTGGCGCCGCGACGTGCTGCGCGGGAGGATGGAGACCTACCCAGACCGCCTTGGAGTGATCGCCGTGGGAACGACCGTATTCGAACGACGCCGACCTCCGGCATCCGTTGTCGAACATGCACTGAAGCCGACCCGACAGGCGGTGTTCTGGCTCGAGGACCTGCCCGAGGGCGCCGTCGGCGGGCGTCCGAAGCTCACCGGCACGAAGGTCGCCGACCTGGTGATCGTCGGCGGCGGCTACACGGGCCTCTGGAGTGCGGTGCTCGCGAAGCGCCGCAACCCCGCCTCGCGCGTCGTGCTCGTCGAGGCGAAGTCGATCGGCTGGGCGGCATCCGGCCGCAACGGTGGGTTCTGCGAGGCGAGCCTCACGCACGGCCACGAGAACGGCATGTCGCGCTGGCCCGCCGAGATGCCCACGCTGACCCGGCTGGGGCTCGAGAACCTCGACGCGATCGAGGCCTCCGAGGCCGAACTCGGCATGGACTTCCACTTCGAGCGCACCGGCCAGCTCGCGCCGGCGATCGAGGAGCACCAGGTCGAGTGGTTGCGCGAGATGCACGCCGAGGCCGTCGCCGAGGGCGATGACGACGTCGTCTTTCTCGACGAGCGCGAGGTGCAGGCGTCCGTCGCCTCGCCGACCTTCCTCGCCGGCGTCTGGGAGAAGCGCTCGAACGCCATGCTGCATCCGGCGCGACTCGCGTCCGAACTGGCGCGCGTCGCCGAGGAGCTCGGCGTCGAGGTCTTCGAGCACTCCCCCGTGAAGCGCATCGACACCCCGGGCTCGACCGGCGCGGTCAGCGTCATCACCGACGGCGGCCGCGTCGACGCGACGAACGCGGTGCTCGCGACGAACGTCTTCCCGTCGCTGCTGAAGCGCAACCGGCTCATGACCGTGCCCGTCTACGACTACGTGCTCATGACCGAGCCGCTCTCCGAGGCGCAGCTGTCGAGCATCGGATGGCGCGACCGCCAGGGCATCGGCGACATGGCGAACCAGTTCCACTACTACCGGCTCTCGAAGGACAACCGCATCCTGTTCGGCGGGTACGACGCGATCTACCACTACGGCCGGCGGGTGCGCACGGGCTACGAGAACCGCCCCGAGACGTGGGAGAAGCTGGCGAACCACTTCTTCACGACCTTCCCGCAGCTCGAGGGCCTGTCGTTCAGCCACCAGTGGGCCGGAGCGATCGACACGAGCACGCAGTTCACGGCGTTCTTCGGCACGGCCCGCGACCACCGCGTCGCCTACGCCGCCGGGTTCACCGGGCTCGGCGTGGGGTCGACCCGCTTCGCCGCCGAGACGATGCTCGACCTGCTCGATCGGCGCGACACCGAGCGCACGCGGCTGCAGATGGTGCGCAAGCGCCCGCTGCCGTTCCCGCCCGAGCCCGCGGCTGCGATCGGCATCAACGCCACGCGGTGGTCGCTCGACCGTGCCGATCACAACCGCGGTGAGCGCAACCTGCTGCTGAAGACGCTCGACGCCCTCGGCCTGGGGTTCGACTCATGACCGGCCTCACCCGGCTCCTCGCGGGTGCCGTGACGGATGCCGCGGGCCTGGCACTCGAGCACGAGCCCGTCGCTGCCGACCAGGTCGTGACAGGTGCTCCGACGACCGGCCATCTCGTGCTCGACTCGACCGAGCCCGACGGCGGTGACGACCCGGATGCCGCAGCCGACGCCGGCCGGACGATCGGCGTCTGGGAGATGACCCCGGGCGCGATGAGCGACGTCGAGGCCGACGAGCTGTTCGTCGTGCTCACGGGCGACGCGACCGTCGAGTTCGTCAGCCCGGCGCTCGCATCGATCGAGCTCCGGCCCGGCTCCGTCGTGCGGCTGACGTCCGGCATGGAGACCGTCTGGACGGTGCGCGAGACGCTGCGCAAGGTCTACGTCGCGCCCTAGCCGGCCTCGATAGGCTCGACGCATGAGCGTTCCCGACGAGCTTCTCACCGCGCCCGCGTCCGTCGTGTCGGTGTCGCGCGACGACGCGCACCACTTCAGCAAGCCGCGACATGACGAGATCCGTCTCGTCACGGGGTTCGGAGTCGAGGGCGACGCCCACTTCGGCAGCACGGTCCAGCACCTCTCGCGGATCAGGCGCGACCCGTCGACACCGAACCTGCGCCAGGTGCACCTCATCCACGCCGAACTGCTCGACGAGCTGGCGACCGACGGCTACGCGGTCGCGCCGGGCGCGCTCGGCGAGAACGTGCTGACCCGTGGCGTCGACCTGCTCGGCCTGCCCCGAGGGTCCCGCCTGCGGCTCGGCGACGAGGCCGAGATCGAGATCACAGGACTCCGCAACCCGTGCGTGCAGATCGACCAGCTCGGCGACGGGCTGATGAAGCGCCTCGTGTCGCGTGGCGACGACGGCGAAGTCGTGCGTCTCGCGGGCGTCATGGCGGTCGTGCTCGCCGACGGCCCCGTGATCCCCGGCGACGCGATCACCGTCACACTGCCCGACGGCGAACACGAGGCGCTGCAACCGGTCTGACCCCGACCGCGAACACCGTTCCCAGCGGGGCCGGGCGCGGTGCGGTGTCGACGCACGGGGTCACGCGTGTTGCACGGCGGTCGATGCCACGGGTAGGAATTGAGCGGCCCCTCCCCCGAACAGTCAGGAAGCACGCCCATGCGCACGCTCGTCACCACCGGATCGCCCTGGGAGACCAAGATCGGCTACTCGAGGGCGGTCGTCGTCGACGACACGATCCACATCTCGGAGACGGCCGGCGCCGGCGACGACCTGTACGCGCAGACGCGGGCCGCGCTCGCGACCATCGAGTCGGTGCTCGTCGAGCACGGCTTCTCGCTCGCAGACGTCGTGCACAGCCGCCTCGCGGTGAGCGACTTCGAGAACTGGGAGGAAGCCGCCCGCGCCCACGGCGAGGTCTACGCCGAGATCCGCCCCGCGTTCACGCTCACGCACGCCCTGCCGTTCGTCGACGCCGCGATCCTCGTCGAGGTCGGCGCGGTGGCGACGCGCAGCCGCGGCTGACCCGGATCAGCCGCACATCTCCTTCGGCGCACTTGGACGCTCCGACGAACCCATCGCCCACACGACGTCGCCGTCCACGATGAAGTCCATCCACCCGTTCTCGTCGTCACCGACCGCGTAGCCGTAGGTGTCGGAGGCGGTCTGCCCGGCGAGCTCGAGCTCGGGGTACGCCGCCGCGAGCTCATCGCCCGATGATCCGAGGTGGATTCCCGCTGCCGTCGTCGGCGCGACCGGAACGACGCCGTCCACGCCGGCGAGACCGCTCACCCAGACCGACGCGATCTCGGTGCCGTCATCTGAGAGTCTCAGCAGGATCTGCGCCGTCGCGTCCTTCGAGAGGTCGATGACACCCGGGCAGTACTCCGTCACCTCGAACGTCGCCAACGGCGCGATCGACTCGGGGTACGGGGCACCGCGCACGATGGGTCCGATGCCGGCCGCCGTGATCTCCCACGACGCGACGTCGGCGAGGTCCGGAACGACCGGCGTCGGGATCGGGGTCTCGGACGGTGGCGGCGTGGTCGCGGACGGCTCAGGTACCTGCGACGCCGTCGAGGTGGGCTCACTCGCATTCGCTCCACCGAGGGCGCAACCTGCGAGTCCCATCAGGGCGAGCGCAGCCAGGCCGAACGCAGCCGGCGCCGATGCGAACGGGCGGAATCGTGACACGGGTTCTCCTCTGGGTGAACGTGCGGGGGGAACCGCATGGTCACGCTATCGGGGTGATCACGCCATCGACATCCGGCCAGCATCTCGCTTCGATAACACCCGCTTCACACGGGTGATTCAGGCCGCGGCATCCGCTGCCGGTGCGCGCTCGGTCGGCGGCGCCGCCGGACCGATGCGGAACGTCAGCACGAATCGCTCGAGCAGCTCATCGTCTCCGGCCAGGACGGTGGCCCGCGCGGCGTCGCCGGCGAGCAGGTCGCGAAGGGAGTCCGGTTCGAGTGCGAGTTCGAGCAGGGCGCCCGGCACGGGCTCGAAGGCCGAGCGCCGCCTGGGCTGCGGCAGGGCGCCGGGACCGATCGGCACGATGTCGAGCGTCGCGCCGAGGACGATGACCGAGAGCGAGACGCCGCCCACGTGGAGCACGTACTCGGTCGGCGGCAGGCCTGCCGCGGCATCCGCTCGGAACGCCGCTCGCAGCGAGATCGCGAGCGCGTCGGCGCCGACCGTGTCACCCTCGACGGGTTCGCCGAGCTCTGACCAGCCCCACCGTTCGAGCGCGACGACGACCGGCTCGAGCGCGAGCCCGAGGCGGGTCAGCTCGTAGCCGCCGCGCACGGTCGGCACGCGGCGGACGACCCCGGCCTCCTGCAGCTCCTTCAACCGGTCGCTGAGGATGTTGGTCGGGATGCGCGGCAGCGAGGCCTTCAGGTCGCCGTATCGACGCGGCCCGACGAGCAGGTCGCGCACGATGAGCAGCGCCCATCGGTCGCCGATGCGCTCGAGCGCGCGGGCCGTGCCGCTGTACTGCCCGTACCCGCGCGCCGCGCGTGTCGCCACGAGGTCGGCCGGATCAGGCGGTGGCCTGGCCGGCGCCCTGCTCGGCCATGTAGGCCTCGGGGCCCTTCTCGGCGGCCACCTGGTCCATGTAGAGGAACCCGAGGATGTTGCCGTCGGGGTCTTCGAGGTCGCGCGAGTACATGAAGCCGTAGTCCTGCGCCTCACGCGGCTCGGTGCCGCCGGCCGCGAGACCCTTCACGAGCACCGCGTCGACCTCGTCGCGCGAGTCGCGGGTGAACGAGATGCTCGTCTGGGCGTGCGTCTTCGGGTCGATGATCTGCTTGTCGGTGAAGGTGCCGAGGTACTCGCGCGTGAGCACCATGAAGTAGATGTTCTCGTC
Source organism: Agromyces sp. Marseille-Q5079 (assembly GCF_051016555.1). Taxonomy (NCBI): domain Bacteria; kingdom Bacillati; phylum Actinomycetota; class Actinomycetes; order Micrococcales; family Microbacteriaceae; genus Agromyces; species Agromyces sp. Marseille-Q5079. The sequence continues at coordinate 15,515 of NZ_JBPEJF010000005.1, forward strand.
GAGCACGACGCACGCGGCGTTCTCGTCGGTGAACAGCGGGTTGATGCGGAACCCGAGCCCCTCGTAGAACGCCTTCGAGCGCTCGAGGTCATTGGTGGGCAGGTTCACGAAGATGCTGGTCGCGGTCATGATCTCCTCCTGGGGAGCGTCGTCTGAAGTGCTTCGTGCGTCCCAGCTTGCTCTTTGCAAGTGAACTTGTCAATAGCAAGTAAACGAGGCGACCCGGCGGGCCGCGATCAGCGCGACGCGCTCCGCCGCACGAGCAACGCGAGGTGCAGCCCCGTCAGCACCTCGCCGTCGTCGAGGTCGAGCCCGAGCAGGTCGCCGATGAGCGCGAGCCGCTGGTAGAACACCGAACGAGAGAGGTGCGAGGCCGCCGCGGCCGCCGTGCGATTGCCCGGATGCGCGAGCATCGCGCCGAGCACGCTCAGCAGGTCGCCGTCGCGGGCGAGGTCGTACTCGATGAGCGGCGAGAGCATCCGCTCGCTGTGGCGGAGCAGCCGATGGTCGTCACGCAACGACGTCACGAGCCGCATGAGCGGACGGTCGTCGGCACGCCGCACGATGACGCCGCGCACCCCGCGCGGGCGTGCCCCGCGGGCGAGGTCGGTCGCCTCCTGCACCGAGCCGAGCACGCCCTCGAGCCCGGTCGCGGCCGCGCCGATCGAGAGCACCAGCCGATCAGCGGATGCCGCGTCGCCGCCCACGAGCGCCGACCCGAACTCCTTCGCCTGGGCGTCGGACAGCGCCTTCGGCACCGACAGCAGCACGATGCGGGCGCCGGTCGGGGCGCCCGCGGCGTTCGCGGCGCCGTCGATCGCGCGCCCGGCGAGTGCGCGCGCCGCGGCATCCGCAGCCCCCGGCGCGACCGTCGCCCCGGTGGAGACGATGCCGTAGAGCGTCGCGCCGTCGATGGGCAGGCCGGCCGCCTTCACCCGCGCCTCGGCGCCTGCGAGGCCCGCGAAGCGGCCCGCCACGAGCCCATCGACGAGGCGCTGGCGGCCGATGCGGGTCCACTCGTCGTTCTCGCCGTCGGCGAGTCGCCCGAGCGCGAGCGCGATGGCGCCCTGCTCGAGGACGCTCGTGCGTCCGGCGGGGTGCGTCGGGCCGGGCAGCGCGATGAGGTGGCCCCACCGCGTGCCGCGGGCCTCGACCGGCACGATGAGCCAGTCGTCATGCGTCGGATGCGGCGCGACCGGGCCCCCGCCTGCGGGCGCCCCGCGATGGCGCAGCTGCTGGTCGCGGCGATGGGCGAGCCGCGAACGCGCCTCCCAGTTCGTGAAGAGCTCCTCCTCGGCGGCGGGCGGCACCTCGGCCGCGACGACCTCGTGCGCGAGGTTCTCGAGGATGACGGCCGACCCGAGCGTCTGCGCGAGCTGGTGCACGATGAAGTCGGCGGGCGACCCGCGCAGGCTGAGCGCCGTGAACCGCTCGCGCACCTCGTCGCGAGCGCGAAGCGCGGCCGTCTGCTCCGAGATGATGCGGCTGTGCACGGCCTCGGTGAGCGCCACGAACTTCACCTCGCGGTGCAGCACCACGAGGGCGAGCCCGCGGTCGCGCGCGGCCTTCTCGACCACGGCCGGCACGTACCGGTAGTGCACGCCGAGCTCGAGCACGAGCCCCGAGAGCCCCGCCTCGACGAGGCCTCCGATGAACGCGTCGAGGTCGGCCGGCTCGGTCGGCCACCCCGACCCCGTGGACAGCAGCAGTTCGCCGCCGTCGAGCAGCCGGGCGACGCCCGAACTGTCGGACAGGTGCACCCAGCGCACGCGCGCGTCGAGCGCGTCATCGCCCGCGAGCACCTCGGGCAGGCCGTCGACGACGGCGTCGAGCGAGAGGATCTCCCGAACGGTCGGCAGCCCGTCGTCGACGAACGCCGCTCCCAGACGATCCGTCTGGATCGACCGGTCTTCGCGACGTTCTGACATCGATGAGTCCTCGCACCCTCTGAAAAGCTTGAGCTGCAAGCCTAACCGACGGTTCGGGCGAAGTGTCCGGGTGCGAAGGCGTCCGACTCGCGGCATCCGTCACCACCCAGTCACGAAGGAACCACCATGAGCCTCACCGAGACCGCCACCTCGCCCGCGTCGTCCCCGCACGTGCCGGTGATCGGGCACTGGATCGACGGTGCGCCGAGCGCCTCGTCGTCGGGGCGCACGGCCCCCGTGTACAACCCCGCCACGGGTCGTGTGCAGGCCGAGGTCGCGCTGGCCGACCAGGCCGAGATCGATGCGGCGATCGCCTCGGCGCACGCCGGCTACCTCGAGTGGAGCGGCTACTCGATCGCGAAGCGGCAGACCGTGCTGTTCTCGTTCCGCGAGCTGCTGAACGCCCGCAAGGGCGAGCTCGCCGCCATCATCACCGCCGAGCACGGCAAGGTCGTCTCCGATGCGATGGGCGAGATCCTGCGCGGCCAGGAGGTCGTCGAGCTCGCCACCGGGTTCCCGAGCCTCATCAAGGGCGCCTACTCCGAGAACGTCTCGACGGGCGTCGACGTCTACACGCTGAAGCAGCCCGTCGGCGTCGTGGGCATCATCAGCCCGTTCAACTTCCCGGCCATGGTGCCGCTCTGGTTCTTCCCCATCGCGATCGCCGCCGGCAACGCCGTCGTCCTGAAGCCGAGCGAGAAGGACCCCTCGGCCGCACTCTGGATCGCGCAGCTCTGGAAGGAGGCGGGACTCCCCGACGGCGTCTTCACCGTGCTGCAGGGCGACAAGCTCGCCGTCGACGGGCTGCTCACGTCGCCGCTCGTGCAGTCGATCTCGTTCGTCGGCTCGACCCCGATCGCCCAGTACATCTACGAGACCGCGTCCAAGCACGGCAAGCGGGTGCAGGCGCTCGGCGGCGCGAAGAACCACATGCTCGTGCTGCCCGACGCCGACCTGGACCTCGTCGCCGACCAGGCCGTGAACGCCGGGTACGGCGCGGCCGGCGAGCGCTGCATGGCGATCTCGGTCGTGCTGGCCGTCGAGCCGGTCGCCGACGAGCTGATCGCGAAGATCACCGAGCGCATCGCGAAGCTGAAGATCGGCAACGGCGCCGGCATCGACGCCGGTGACGGCAAGCTCAGTGAGCCCGACATGGGCCCGCTGATCACCGACGTGCACCGCGACAAGGTGTCCTCGTACGTCGACATCGCCGAGGCCGACGGCGCGACCGTCGTCGTCGACGGCCGCGGACTCACCGTCGACGGGCACGAGGACGGTTTCTTCTTCGGCCCGACCCTGCTCGACCACGTGCCCACCTCGTCGCGGGCGTACACCGAGGAGATCTTCGGCCCGGTGCTCTCGATCGTCCGCGTCGAGTCGTACGACGAGGGCCTCGACCTCATCAACTCCGGCCAGTTCGGCAACGGCACCGCCATCTTCACGAACGACGGCGGCGCGGCGCGCCGGTTCCAGAACGAGGTGCAGGTCGGCATGATCGGCATCAACGTGCCGATCCCGGTGCCGGTCGCCTACCACTCGTTCGGCGGATGGAAGCAGTCGCTGTTCGGCGATGCGAAGGCCTACGGCGCCCACGGCTTCGACTTCTTCACGCGCGAGAAGGCCATCACGAGCCGCTGGCTCGACCCGGCCACGCGCGGCGACTCCGCGCACACCGGTATCAACCTGGGCTTCCCCCAGAACCACTGATCCCGGCGAATCGCGAAAGGACCACGACATGACCGACACCCTCCTTCCCGACACGGATGCCGCGACGCCGACCGAGGCCGCGACGCCGACGTTCGTCGACCGGGCCGGCACGCGGCATCCGCTGCCCGACGCCTCGGCCGAGGCGCAGGTGCGCGCCGACGACCGTGCGCACGTGTTCCACTCCTGGAGCGCGCAGGCGCTCATCGACCCGCTGCCGATCGCCTCGGGCGAGGGAGCGACGTTCTGGGACTACCAGGGCAACGCGTACCTCGACTTCAGCTCGCAGCTCGTGAACCTGAACCTGGGGCACCAGCACCCCGACCTCGTCACGGCCATCCAGCAGCAGGCGGGCCGCCTGGCGACGATCCAGCCGTCGATGGCGAACGACGTGCGCGGCGAGCTCGCGCGGCGCATCGCCGACGTGGCGCCCGGCGACCTCGACAAGGTGTTCTTCACGAACGGCGGCGCCGACGCCAACGAGTACGCGGTGCGCATGGCGCGCGCCGTGACCGGCCGGCGCAAGGTGCTCTCGATGTACCGCAGCTACCACGGCGGCACCGCGACGGCGATCTCGCTCACGGGCGACCCGCGCCGCTGGGCGAACGAGCCCTCCGACGGGTCGGTCGCGCACTTCATGGGGCCGTACGCCTACCGCTCGTCGTTCCACAGCGACAGCCCCGAGCAGGAGGCCGAGCGGGCGCTCGCGCACCTCGAGCAGGTCATCGTGCTCGAGGGCGCCTCGACCGTGGCCGCGATCATCCTCGAGACGATCGTCGGCACGAACGGCGTGCTCGTGCCGCCGCCCGGCTACCTCGAGGGCGTTCGCGCCCTGGCCGACAAGTACGGCATCGTCTACATCGCCGACGAGGTCATGGTCGGCTTCGGCCGCGTCGGCGAGTGGTTCGCGGTGAACCACTTCGGCGTCGTTCCCGACCTCATCACCTTCGCGAAGGGCGTGAACTCGGGCTACGCGCCGCTCGGCGGCGTCGTCATCTCGCAGCGCATCGCCTCGCACTTCGACACGGTCGCGTTCGCGGGCGGGCTCACGTACTCGGGCCACCCGCTCGCGTGCGCCCCCGGCGTCGCCACGTTCGAGGTCTTCGAGCGCGACGGCATCCTCGAGCGCGTGCGCGACCTCGGCGAGCGCGTCGTCGGCCCCCGCCTGCGCGAGATCGCGGCGAAGCACCCGAGCGTCGGCGAGGTGCGCGGGCTCGGCCTGTTCTGGGCGATCGAGCTCGTGAAGGACCCGGCCACGCGCGAACCGCTCGTGCCGTTCAACGCCGGTGGTGCGGATGCCGCGCCCATGGGCGCCGTCGCCGCGGCCTGCAAGCAGGCGGGCCTCTGGCCGTTCGTGCACTTCAACCGCCTGCACGTCGCCCCGCCGCTCGTGATCTCGGAGGCCGACCTCGTGCGCGGCCTCGACATCATCGACGAGGCGCTCACGGTGGCCGACTCGTACGTCGTCTGACGCGGCGCCGCACGGCCCCTCACGGGCGGTGCGACCTCGATGAACACCGGTGGAGGCCGGGCCTGCGGATGCCGCGGGCCCGGCCTTCGCCGTTCCAGGACGCGGTCGCACCGATGCGCCGCGGCCCTCGTCGGCTAGCCTGAGTCGCATGGACGAACGGGGCGCGTCGGGCGGCATGGCCCGGCGCAGCTTCCTGGCCGCCGGACTCTCGGGCGTGGTCGCGGTCGTGCTCTCGAGCTGCACCTGGGGCGATGAGCCCGTCCCGACCAAGGCGCCGACGCCGGGGCCGACGTCGACCACGCCGCCGTCGCCGGTGCCGCGGCCGACGAACATGCGGCGTTCCGCGTGGGGATCCGACCCGTACGCGCGCGGCTCCTTCAGCTTCCCCGAGTTCGGCTCCACCGACGCCATGCGCGAGCGCCTCGCGACGCCCGTGGGCGGGCGGATCGTCTTCGCCGGCGAGGCCACGTCGACCGCCGCGCCCGGCACGCTCGACGGCGCCCGCCGGTCGGGGCTCCGGGCGGCGGGCGACATCGCCGGCCTGGCCGAGCCGGGTGAGCGCATCGCCGTCATCGGCGCGGGCATGGCGGGCCTCACCGCTGCCCGACAGCTCGCCGACGACGGCTTCGAGGTGCTCGTGATCGAGGCGCGCGAGCGCATCGGGGGCCGGGTCGAGTCCGTCCAGGACGACGCCCTCGGCGGCACGATCGAACTCGGCACCTGGTTCGTCCCGAACGACGACGACCTGCTCGAGGCGATGGCATCGGCATCCGTGACCACGACCACGGTGGGCGGCGACGCCGCCGTCTACCGCAACGACGGTACGCCCGTGGCGCCCTCGCCGGTCGGCGTCGAGGCACTCGAGCAGGCGCACATCTGGGCGGGCGGGCAGCCGCACGACGTCCCGGTCGCCACGGCCCTGCTCGGCGCCGGCATGATCCCGATGTCCGAGACGGCGGGCGACGACGGCGTGAGCCCCGCCGCGTGGCTCCGGCACGCACTCGCGAGCGGCCTGCAGCCGACGACGGGGGCGTCGCCCACGGTCGTGTCGGCGCAGCAGTTCGATCCCACCCGGATGCTCGGCGCGTTCGCGTCCGAGGACGACCCGTACGCCGACATCCGCCTGCCCGCCGCGCCGCTCTCCGACCTGTTCACGCCGCTCGCCGAGGGCCTCGACCTCGTGCTCTCGAGCGCCGTGAGCCGCATCGCCTACGACGAGCAGCGCGTCAGCCTGCGCCTCGACACGGGCGAGTCGATCAACGTCGACCGCGCGGTCGTGACCCTGCCGCTCGGGGTGCTGAAGACCGACCAGGTGCGATTCGAGCCCGCGCTCCCCCGCCCGCAGCAGCACGCCATCGCGCAGATCGGCATGGGCGTCGTCGACGTCGTCTGGCTCGCGTTCGAGGAGCCCTTCTGGCGAGCGGATGCCGCGGGCGAGCCGGATGCCGCCGGCTCGGCCGCGCCCGCGGCATCCCTGCTCAGCGTGGTCGGCGACTACCCGACGGTCGCATTCTGGATCGACGCGGGCGTCGCCACGGGAAGCGGCGACCCCGTGCTCGTCGGCGTCATCGCATCGACGCAGGCGACTCGACTGGAGCAGTTGTCGGACCAGGACTTCGTGGCTGCCGTGCTCGTCGATCTCGAGCCCTTCGCCACAGCAGGCGATTGACGAACACGAGCGTCGACGTCAGCGCGAGGAAGATCCCGAGCACGATCGCGCACGACACGACCACACCCGCCACGCTGCCGACCTGCGCCTCGTCGAGGAAGAAGTACGGGTACCACCCGACGTCCGCGCCGCGGATCAGCGTGTAGACGAGCCATCCGACCGGGAACACGAGCACCCAGCCGACCGTCGACCACGGCACCTTCGGATTCACGGCGAGCACGCTGTCGGTCGTCCACGCGACGAGCGCCAGCGCCGGCACCACGAAGTGCAGCAGGGTGTCCGACCACGGCACGTCGACCCGGTACCCGTGCGACGACGACTCGGCGACGATGACCGCGAACACGAGCCCCGACAGCACCACGTAAACCGTCGCCATCGTGCGGAGGATGCCGAGCCAGGCGGGGTCGCGCGGCGCCCGGAGCGCGAACACCGCGGCGATCGAGAGCGTGACGACGGCGATGAACGCGGACTGGATCGTGAAGTAGCTGAAGAAGTTCGCGGTCGCGAAGCTCTGGAAGCCCTGCACGTACCGGAAGTTGCCGATGAGGGCGACGAGCTCGAGCACGACGAGGCAGAGCCGGAACACGCCGAGCAGTCGCCGGGCCCGCCTGATCCGGGCCTCTGGCGAGAGTCCGGTGGCGGCGGGCATGCCTCAACGCTACGCCAGCGGCCCCGTCAGTCCAGTGGACGCAGGATGCGGTCGAGGAAGCGTCGCGTGCGCTCCTCGGCCGGATTCGTGAAGATGTCCTTCGGCGCGCCGCGCTCGACCACGATGCCGCCGTCCATGAAGAGCACCTCGTCGGCGACCTGCCTGGCGAACCCGAGCTCGTGCGTCACGACGACCATGGTCCAGCCCTCGTCGGCGAGCTCCTTGATGACCTTCAGCACCTCGCCCACGAGTTCGGGGTCGAGCGCGCTCGTCGGCTCGTCGAAGAGCAGCAGGTCGGGCTTCAGCGCGAGCGCCCGCACGATGCCGACGCGCTGCTGCTGCCCGCCCGAGAGCGCGAACGGGTACTCGTCGCGCTTCTCCGACAGGCCCACGCGCCCGAGCAGGGCCTCGGCCTCGGCGATCGCCCGCGCCTTCGGCACGCGCTGCACGCGCACGGGGCCCTCGATCACGTTCTCGAGCACGGTCATGTGCGGGAAGAGGTTGTGCTGCTGGAAGACCATGGCCGAACGGTCGCGCATCGCGAGCCGGCCCTGCCTCGTCACGCTGCCGGCGAAGTCGAGGTCGGGTCCGCCGGCGAAGCTCAGGATGCCGGCGTCCGGCGTCTCGAGCCCGTTGAGCGATCGCAGCACGGTCGTCTTGCCCGAGCCGCTCGGCCCGATGAGCACGACGACCTCGCCCCGGCGCACCTCGAGGTCGATCGAGCGCAGCACCTCGTTGTCGCCGAAGGACTTGCGGATGCCGCGTGCGGTCAACAGCACGGCGTCGTCGGGCGTCGCGGCGGGGGCGAGCGGGTCGCCGGCACTCGGCCGGCCCGCGGCATCCGCCCGGTTCTCGTCGGGTTCGCGCTCAGACGGCGACATAGCGATCGAGCCTCCTCTCGATGACGCTCTGGCCGCTCGAGAGCACCAGGCAGAAGAGCCAGTAGATGAGGGCCGCCTCGAGGTAGATGAGCATGAACTCCTGGCTGAACGCGGCGATCTCCTCGGAGACCCGGAACAGCTCGGTCACGAGGATGAGCGATGCGAGCGAGGTGTCCTTCACGAGCGAGATGAAGGTGTTCGACAGCGGGGGCACCGAGACGCGCGCCGCCTGCGGCAGGATGATGCGTCGCAGCGTCGTGCCGCGGCCCATGCCGATCGTGTACCCGGCCTCCCACTGGCCCTTGGGCACCGAGAGGATGGCCGCGCGGATGATCTCGGCGCCGTAGCCGCCCACGTTCAACGAGAACGCGATGATCGCGCTCGGCCACGGGTCGAGCACGATGCCGATCGCGGGCATGCCGTAGAAGATCACGAAGAGCTGCACGAGCAGCGGCGTGCCCCTGATGACCGAGATGTAGAAGCGCGCCGCGCCCGAGAGCACCCGGTTCTTCGAGATGCGCGCGAGCGCGACGCCCAGGGCGATCACGAGGCCGATCGCGAACGACGCGAGGGCGAGCGGGATCGTCCCGCTCAGCCCGCCCCAGACGATCGGCCAGAAGGAGTCGAGGAACAGCTGCCAGCCGGAGGAATCCACGTCGGCCTCCTTTCGAGGTCGTGTGGTGCGAGGCTACTCGGAGACGTCGGCGCCGAAGTACTTCTCGCCGATCTCGGCGATCGTGCCGTCGGCGCGGAGCGTGTCGAGGGCCTCGTCGACGGCCTTCACGAGCGCCGTCTTGTCCTTCGTGAACGCGAGCGCGCTCTGGGTGGGGTCGGTCTCGGCAGCGACCTCGAGCTTCGCGTCGGGGTTCTGCTTGAGGTAGTCGAGGTAGGTGAGCTTGTCGTTCACGGTGGCGTCGACACGACCCTGCTCGAGCAGCGCGACAGCCTGCGCCCAGCCCTCGACCGACTCGACGTTCGCACCGGCGTCGACGGCGAGCTGGTAGAAGTTGCTCGTCAGCGACTGCGCGGTGGTCTTGCCGGCGAGGTCGTCGAAGCTCGTGATCGACGTGTCGCCCTCGTTGACGACGACGACGCTCGGCGACACCGTGTACGGCGAGCTGAAGAGGTACTTCTCCTCGCGCTCGGGGTTGATCGAGACCTGGTTGGCGATCACGTCGGAGCGGCCGGACTCGAGGCCCGCGAAGATCGCGTCCCACTGGGTCTCCTGGAACTCGACCTTCAGGCCGAGCTCGTCGGCGACCGCCTCGGCGATCTCGACGTCGTAGCCGACGAGGTCGCCGGACCCCTCGTCGTGGTACGTGAACGGACGGTACGTGCCCTCGGTCGCGACGGTGAGCGTGCCCGCCTTCACGAGCCCGAACTCGTCGCCGGCCGCGTCGTCGCTGGCCTCGGGCGCGCTGCTCGAGCAGGCGGCGAGGGCGAGGACGGCGGCGGATGCGGCGGCGAGGCCGAGGATGGTGCGGGCGCGTGACATGCGGGTGGTGCTCCGTTCGAGGCGTGTGGCGTTGTGGGCCGACGTAGCGGATGGCGGGGAGGCGCGTGGTCGCGCCGTCCCATGAGTCCATCACGCAGACGACTCAGGGTGAAACCGGATGACTCCCGGTTGCATTCCCATCTCTTGCATCGGGTGACATACGCCTCGCGGAATACACGGGATCCCGGGCGCGGCGCAACCCCTCGCGACCATCTTCACGGCGTCGATAGTGTTCGGTGACCGGTGGAACCCCCGTCCACCGCATCGGTGCTGCGGCACCGCCACCCGAAAGGAACCTCATGATCACCCTGACCTGGCTCCTGCTCATCGCGCTCGTCGGCGGCATCCTCGCCCTCGTCGACGGCATCCTGCGACTCCGCGCCCGCGGCGGTTCGACCGTCGTCGGCGTCATCGAGGTCATCGTCGCCGCGCTGTTCCTCCTGTCCTTCTTCGTTCCCGGAATCCCGTGGGGCTCGGTCGTGCTCGGCGTCGCGACGCTCATCGTGCTCGTCATCGCCCTCTTCGTCGGCGGCCGCACCGGTCGCGGCATCACCCTGGCCGCGCTCGTCGTCACGGCGATCTGGCTCGTCCTCGTGAACCAGTGGATCGTGGTGCCCGGCGTCAACTGACGCCGCACGGCACGCGCGAAGGGCGCCCCGGCGTCGGCCGGGGCGCCCTTCGTCGTCGACGGCGGGCTACACCGCGTCGTGCCCGCTCGCCCAGGCGAGCGCCTCGACGGCGTCGATGCCGATCTCCGGATGCCGCGTGCGGAACTCCTCCGAGCATCCGCCGTAGTCGGCCTCGAGGCGGCGTGCGGCCATGGCGAGTGCCGGGCCGGCCGTCGCGCCGAACCTGGCGATGACGCGGGCGTCGTCGCGGACCGGGACCGGGGCGGTGCCCCATCCGGTCCACTCGACGACGGCGCGGGTGAGTCGAGGCTCCATTGCCTTCATGACGGCTCCTTGATTGTGGTGCGGTGGTGATGGTGGTGATGGTGGTGCGGTGGTGATGATCGGCCTGCGCTGGAACGCGCGGGCCTAGAACGCGGCGATGCCCGTGAGGGCGCGACCCAGCACGAGCTGGTGGATCTCGTCGGTGCCCTCGTAGGTGCGCACGGACTCGAGGTTCGCCGCATGCCGCATGACGGGGAACGCGTTCGTGATGCCGTCGCCCGCGAGGATCGAACGCGCCTGATGCGCGATCTCGAGGGCCTCGCGCACGCTGTTCAGCTTGCCGACGGAGATCTGCGCGGGCGTCAGCGCCCCGCGCTCCTTGAGCCGGCCGAGGTGCAGGGCGAGCAGCACGCCCTTCTCCACCTCGACGAACATGTCGGCGAGCTTGGCCTGGGTGAGCTGGTTCGCGCCGATCGGCTTGCCGAACACCTCGCGCGTCATCGACCGCTCGAGCGCGGCCTCGAGGCACGAGCGCGCGGCGCCCATGGCCCCCCAGACGATGCCGTAGCGCGCCTCGTTGAGGCAGCCGAACGGCCCCGAGAGTCCGGATGCCCCGGGCAGCATGGCGTCGGCGGGCACGCGCACGCCCTCGAGGTCGATGTCGCACTGCACCGAGGCGCGCATCGAGAGCTTGCCGTCGATCGGGGTGGCCGTGAAACCGGTCGTCGAGGTGGGCACGAGGAACCCGCGCACAGCGCTGCCCCCGGTGCCGAACTCCCCCGACGGGTCGTCGACGCGCGCCCAGACGACGGCGACGTCGGCGAGCGAGGCGAGGCCGATCCAGCGCTTGGCGCCGTCGATGACCCACTCGTCGCCGTCGCGTCGTGCGACCGTGGTCATGGCCGCCGGGTCGCTGCCGCCCTGGGGCTCGGTCAGCGCGAAGCATCCGATCAGGTCGCCCGCGGCCATGCCCGGCAGCCACCGCTGCTTCTGCTCCTCGGAGCCGTACTTGTGGATCGCGCTCATCGCGAGCGAGCCCTGCACCGAGACGAACGTGCGCCAGCCGCTGTCGGCCGCCTCGAGCTCGAGGCACACGAGCCCGTACGCCACGGCGCCCGCGCCGGCGCATCCGTAGCCCTTCAGGTGCATGCCGAGGAACCCGGCGTCGCCCATGACCTTCACGAGCTCGCGGCGGAAGTGCTTGTTCTCGAAGTCGTCCTCGATGATCGGCAGGATGCGCTCCTGCGCGACCGTGCGCGCACGCTGCTGCCACTCGCGCTCCTCCTCGGTGAGGAGGGCGTCGAGGTCGAACACCGTGTCGATGCGGGGGGCGATGGCGGTCATGCGTGCGGTCCTTCCGAGGGTGGTGCGGCGAGCGGATGTCGGGTTCGGTGCGATCGGGGTCTCGATACGGCCCGGCGGCCTACTCGACCCGCGCACGCGGATGCCAGTCGGCGCCCGTGTGCTCGTCGAGCGCGGGCGGCGGCGTGCGGTACGCGGCGGGGGTCGCCGCGAGGTGGATGGGGTTGGCGATCGAGCGGCTGACGATCGCATCGGGCCCCGCCGCGCCGGCGACGTCGGCGCCCGCGGTGCGCCGCGTCTCGGCGACCGGTTCGAGGCCGAGCGCCTCGGCGAACGCGATGGCCTCGCCGATGTCGTTCACGAGTCCGGCCGGCACGCTCGCGGCGGCCAGCTCGTCGATCCAGTGCGCGGCGGATGCGGCGGCGAGCCGCTCCTCGATGATCGAGGACAGCTCGGCCCGGTGCGCGACCCGCGAGGCGTTCGTCGCGAAGCGCGGGTCGTCGGCGAGCCCGCGCTCGGCGAGACCGAGCACGCCGGCGAGCGCCCGGAACTGCTTGTCGTTGCCGACGGCGATGACGAGCTCGCGGTCCTCGGCCGTGAAGACGGCGTAGGGTGCGATGCTCGGGTGCGCGTTGCCGAGTCGGCGGGGTGGTGTGCCGGTCGCTAGCGTGGAGCCGGCCTGGTTCGTGAGCGCGGAGAGCAGGCTGCCGAGCAGGTCGACCTCGACGAGCTGGCCGTCGCCGGTACGGTCCCGCTCGCGGAGGGCGAGCAGGATGCCGGCGAGCGCGTTCTGCCCGGTGAGCACGTCGACGAGGGCGACCCCCGCCTTGGCGGGGCCGCCGTCGGCCTCGCCCGTGATCGACATGAGCCCGCCGACGGCCTGCACGAGCAGGTCGTACCCCGCCAGCGCAGCACCGCGCCCGGCGCCGAAGCCCGTGATCGAGCAGTAGACGACGCCGGAGTTGAGCGCCCGCACGTCCTCGTACGCGAGGCCGAACCGCGCCATGACGCCCGGCCGGAAGTTCTCGATGACGACGTCGGCGGATGCCGCGAGCCGGCGGGCCTCGGCCAGCCCCGCGGCATCCGCGAGGTCGAGCGCGACCGAACGCTTGTTGCGGTTGACGCTGCCGAAGTAGGTGGCCTGCCCGCTCGCGTCGACGGGCGGGGTCCAGTGCCGGGTGTCGTCGCCCGTCGGCGACTCGACCTTCACGACGTCGGCGCCGAAGTCTGCGAGCATCATGGTCGCGTAGGGGCCCGCCAGCACGCGGGAGAAATCGGCCACGCGGATGCCGCGGAGCACCCCTTCGGGTGCGACGTGCCGGGTCTCGGGGGACTCGTCGTGCATCGCTTCCGCCTCTCCGCGTGTGGGGCGGCCACGATGCCGCTCGAATTCATCCTATCTTGAATGATTATTACGCGAGCCGCCAGCCGCGACCGCCTCGCTCGGCTAGCCTGAGCAGATGGAATCGAGGGTGGGACCCGGCGCGCGTGAAGCCGTGTTCGCCCAGCTCGCCGACACCGGCCGCGCCGAGCAGGTCGCCCAGCGCCTCACCGACGGCATCGTGCTCGGCGTGATCGGCCCGGGCGAACGCCTGCCGAGCGAGCCCGAACTCGCCCGCCGCTTCGGCGTCGCGCTCATCACCGTGCGCGAGGGCCTCGGCATCCTCCGCGAGGCCGGTCTCGTGCAGACGCGCCGCGGGCGCGACGGCGGCAGCTTCGTCACCGCGGTCGACGACGACCACCACGCGCTCATCGCCGCACGTCTCCGCTCCCTCGCCCAGGTCGAGCTCAGCGACATGGCCGTGTACTTCGGCGCGATCCTCGGGGGCGCGGCCGAACGCGCCGCCGAGCGCGCCTCCGCCGGCGACGCCGAGCGGCTCGCGGCCTGGCTCGCGGCATCCGACTTCGACACGGCGGCATCCGCCCGCACGAACCAGGGCGGGTTCTTCCTCGAGGTCGCGGTGCTCAGCCAGTCGGCGCGGCTCGTGCGCGAGCAGATCCGCCTGCAGGCCGAGTTCGGCCCCCTCCTGCTCCTCGGCCTCGACGACGCGCAGCAACGAGCGGATGCCGCGGCCCACGACCGTCGCATCGTGCGCGCCGTGGCGGCGCATCGTCCCGCGAAGGCCCGCGAGGCGGCCGGCGACCTGCTCCGCGGCCTCACCGTGCCGCTCCTCGCCGCGAAGGCGCGCATCGAACGAGGAGGTGCGCTCGATGCCCCGCTCACCGCATGAGGTCGCAATCACCGTCGGCGAGGTGTTCGCCGGGGTGTTCGACCAGCTCGTCGCCTGGCGCGCGCCCGTCGAGCACGTCATCGACGCCTCCCCCGAGACCCGGCCCGCCGAGATCGACCAGGTCGTCGCCTCGCTCGTGCTCCCCCGCCTCACCGAGCCCGAACCGCTGCTCGTCGGCGCCGGGTTCATCGCCGACGGCGAGATCGTGCGCGGGCGCGACGTGCACTTCGCGTGGTGGCTCGGCCCGCTCGACGCGAACCCCGTGCTCGGATCGACGACCGAGCCGGTGCGCCTCGACCTCACGACCCGCGGCTACACCGAGTACCTCCGCGACTTCCGCGCGCTCGAGTGGTACCGCATCCCCGCGACCACCCGGCACGCGCACGTCACCGGCCCCTACGTCGACCACCTCTGCACGTGCGACTACATCCTCACGCTCACCATGCCGGTGCACGCGACGGATGCCGCCGGCACAGCCGCTCACGGCGAGACCGGCGAGCCGCGCATGGTCGGCGTGATCGGGGCGGATGTCGCGGTGCGCCGCCTCGAACGCGAGCTCCTCGCCGCGTTCCTCGACGTCGACGTGCCGCTCGCCCTCGTGAACGACGAGGGCCGAGTCGTGCTCTCGACCGAGCCGGCGCTGGAGGTCGGCCAGCTCGCGCCGGTGCCGCCCGCGGATGCCGTCGTCGAACCGTGTCCGGGCACCCCGCTGCGGGTGCTCGTCAACCCCCTCGCATCCGGGTCGAACTGAATCATTCGTTGTTATATCTTTGAGGTGAGCGTAGGCACCGAGGCAGACGAAGCTCTGCGTGCGTGCACCCGATAAGGAGAAACCCCATGAGCTATGCCGTGATCAATCCCGCCACGGGCGAGACGGTCAAGTCCTTCGACACGATCACCGACGAGGGCCTGCAGGCCGCGATCGTCAAGGCGACCGACGCGCACCGCACCTGGTCGAAGAACACCACGGTCGCCGAGCGCGCCGCCCTCATCCGCCGCGTGGCCGAGCTGCACAACGAGCGCGCCCAGGCGCTCGGCGAGATCATCGTCCGCGAGATGGGCAAGCCCATCGAGCAGGCCGTCGGCGAGGTCGAGTTCGCCGCCGCGATCTACGAGTACTACGCCGACCACGCCGAGTCGCTGCTCGCCGACGAGAAGATCGACCTGCTGGCCGGCGAGGGCTCGGCGCTCATCCGCCGCTCGTCGCTCGGTCCGCTGCTCGGCATCATG
The DNA here is from genome assembly GCF_051016555.1 of Agromyces sp. Marseille-Q5079. Taxonomy (NCBI): domain Bacteria; kingdom Bacillati; phylum Actinomycetota; class Actinomycetes; order Micrococcales; family Microbacteriaceae; genus Agromyces; species Agromyces sp. Marseille-Q5079. The sequence continues at coordinate 30,968 of NZ_JBPEJF010000005.1, forward strand.
CCGTGGAACTTCCCGTTCTACCAGGTGGCCCGCTTCGCCGGCCCGAACCTCATCATCGGCAACACGATCCTGCTCAAGCACGCCGAGCAGTGCCCCGAATCGGCCGCCGCGATGGAGCAGATCTTCCTCGACGCCGGGTTCCCCGAGGGCGCGTACGTCAACATCTACGCCTCGCACGACCAGATCGAGCAGGTCATCGCCGACCCGCGCGTGCAGGGCGTCTCGCTCACCGGCTCCGAGCGCGCCGGTGCCGCGGTCGCCGAGATCGCCGGTCGCCACCTGAAGAAGGTCGTGCTCGAGCTCGGCGGCTCCGACCCGTTCATCCTGCTCTCGACCGACGACCTCGACGCGACCGTCGAGGCCGCCGTGTTCGCCCGCGTCGACAACAACGGCCAGGCCTGCAACGCCGCCAAGCGCTTCATCGTCGTCGAGGACCTCTACGAGCCGTTCCTCGAGAAGTTCACCGCCGCGATGAACGCCGTCGAGGAGGGCGACCCGTCGAAGGAGGGCACCGCCCTCGGCCCGCTCTCCTCGGCAAAGGCCGCCGACGGCCTCGCCGACCAGGTCGCCCGTGCCGTCGAACAGGGTGCGACCCTGCACGCGGGCGGCGCCCGCAACGGCAACTACTACTCGGCCACGATCCTCACCGACGTCAAGCCCGGCTCCGACGCGTTCCACGAGGAGTTCTTCGGACCGGTCGCCCAAGTCTTCAAGGTCGCCGACGAAGACGCCGCGATCGAGCTCGCGAACGACACCCCGTTCGGCCTCGGCTCCTACGTGTTCACGACCGACGACGAGCAGGCGCTCCGCGTCGCCGACAGGATCGAGGCGGGCATGGTCTTCGTGAACGTCGTCGGAGCCGACGGCGCCGAGCTGCCCTTCGGCGGCGTCAAGCGCTCCGGCTCCGGCCGCGAGCTCGGCCGCTTCGGCGCCGACGAGTTCGTCAACAAGAAGATGATCCGCATCGGCTGACCTCCGCCGAACGGCTCGCACGAGCGAGCGGATGCCCCGGGCACGACCGATCCACGTCGGCGGCCCGGGGCATCCGTCGTCCTCGCCCTTCGCACCCTTGCCCCTCGACCACGTGCGCCGCCGCGGCGGCGCACGCCACGCGCGCGGGGTAACGTCGATCGGGTGTCGTCTTCCATGCAGCGTTTCCAGGCCGTGCTCTTCGACTGCGACGGCGTGCTCGTCGACTCCGAGGCGATCACGAACGGGGTGCTGCGCACCATGCTGCACGAGCTCGGCTGGCCGATCAGCGCCGAGGAGTGCGTCGAACGCTTCATCGGCCGCGCCCTGAGCGACGAGTTCGACGTGATCGAGGAGCACACCGGGGTCCGCCCCGACCAGGCGTGGCTGCTCGAGTTCCGGGACCGCCGCAACGCCGCGCTCGCGGTCGACCTCGAGCCGATCGACGGCGCGGTCGCCGCGGTCACGGCCGTCGCGACCGCGTACGAGGGGCGCATCGCCTGCGCCTCGGGCGCCGACCGGGCGAAGATCGAACTGCAGCTGGCGAAGGTCGGCCTGGCTGATGCGTTCGGCGGGCACGTGTACAGCGGCATGGAGACGGCGCGCAGCAAGCCGGCCCCCGATGTCTACCTCGCCGCGGCTGCCGGTCTCGGCGTCGACCCGCGCGAGTGCGCCGTCGTCGAGGACACGGTCGCGGGCGTGACCGCCGGCGTGGCCGCGGGCGCGACCGTCTTCGGCTTCGCCTCCGGCGGACTCACGTCCACGAGCCCCGAGGCGCTCACGGCGGCCGGGGCATCGCACGTGTTCACGAGCATGGCGGAGCTGCCGGGACTCCTGGATGCCGGGATTCCGCAGGCCGCCCGCCGCGCCTGAGACGACGCCGTCGACCGCTCGCCCGACGGCGTCGAGAGATCCGCCGGACTAAATCATCCCAATCTATAGTTTTACAACCGGATGTATGGCTATGCTGGCGCAACCACGATGCGGTGGTCGAGGCGCGGGGGGCGCTGCGGGCACCTCATGACGACCCCCGAAAGGCGCACATGTCCGTCGAACCAGCCAAGCCGACCGACCTCGGCGACAGCGATCACCTCGAAGTCCTCGGCTACCAGGACAACTTCAATCGCTCGATGAGCCTCTGGGCGAACTTCGCCCTCGGCTTCACCTACCTCTCGCCCCTCGTCGGCGTGTACTCGCTCTTCGCGGTCGCGCTCACGATCGGCGGGCCGCCCTCCATCTGGTGGATCGTCATCGTCGGCGCCGGGCAGCTGCTCGTCTCGCTCGTGTTCGGCGAGGTCGTGTCGCAGTACCCGATCCACGGCGGCATCTACCCGTGGGCCCGCCGCCTCTGGGGTCGCCGCTACGCCTGGATGGCAGCGTGGATCTACATCTGGGCGATGATCGTGACCATCACGGCGGTCGCCGGCTACGGGTCGGGCTTCGTCGCGAGCCTGTTCGGCATCGCCGCGACGCCCGAGGTCGTCCTCGGCTTCTCGCTCGGCCTGCTGCTGCTCGCGCTCGTCTTCAACTTCACGGGCACGAAGACCCTCGCCCGCGTCGCGCAGATCGGCCTCGCGGCCGAGCTCATCGGCGTCATCGGCGTCGGCCTCTACCTGCTGATCTTCCAGCGCAAGCAGGAGTTCAGCGTCTTCTTCGACACCATGAACGTCGAGGGCGACGGGTCGTACGCGACCGCCTTCATCGGCGCGGCCATCGCCGGACTCTTCCTGTTCTACGGATTCGAGGCCTGCGGCGACGTCGCCGAGGAGGTCGAGAACCCGGGTCGTCGCATCCCGAAGGCGATGATCCTCACCATCCTCGTCGGCGGCGTCTCGGCGCTCTTCTCGTTCGGCGGCTACGTGCTCGCCGCACCCGACCTCGCCTCGATCGTCTCGGGCGAGGACGCCGACCCGATCCCCGGCATCCTCGAGGCCACGCTCGGCCCGGTCGGCGCGAAGGTCTTCCTCGTCGTCGCCGTGCTCGCCTTCATCTCGTGCGTGCTGAGCCTGCAGGCCGCGGCCAGCCGCCTGCTCTACAGCTTCGCGCGCGACGGCATGATCCCGGGCCACCGCTGGCTCGCGAAGGTGAGCGCGAACAAGGTGCCCCGCAACGCACTGATCGTGGCGTGCACTGTTCCGGCCATCATCACGCTGCTCATCTACGTGAACCCCGCGATCACGCTGCCCGTCACGGCGTTCGCGGTGCTCGGCATCTACATCGCGTTCCAGATGGTCGTGCTCGGCGCCCTGCGCCAGCGCCTGCGCGGCTGGAAGCCCGCCGGCACGTTCTCGCTCGGCGCCTGGGGTCTCGTGGTCAACATCGTGGCGCTCGCCTATGGCCTGTTCGCGATCTGGCTCATGGCCACGCCCGGCAGTTCCGGAGACTTCGTCGCCGACTACGCGGTGTGGATCGGCCTCGGCGTCGTGCTCGTCTCGGGCTTCGGGTACCTGTTCATCGCTCGCCCCGACCGCAAGTCCGACGCCCCCGCGGGCGACGCGATCGAGGTCGCGGAACGCCTGCGTCAGCGCCGCGTCGAGACGGCCGCGATGACGACGGTCGACTGACCCGCGCCTCGGCGCGCTTCATCACCAGAGCGGATGCCGCTCCCGAGCTTCGGCCGGGGGCGGCATCCGTCGTTCGTGGGCGGGCGGCTACCGCCTGCGACCGCTGCGGTCGAGCTGCGCGTCGATCTGGGCGATGCGCACCTCGAGGATGCGCCGGAGCAACGGCTCGGGGATCTCGTGGTCGGCGCTGAACTTCAACGCACCGGGCGACCAGTCGAAATCGGTCAGCTCGTCGGCGATGGAGGCGAACACGCTGCCGCTGAACGGGTACAGCCCGAGATGCGCCTTCGCCTCGAGCGCGGCGACGTAGCCCTTGCCGCGATGCAGGAGGGCGGCCATGCCGTAGCTCTCGCCCTCGGTCGCGGTCGGATCGACCTTGCGCGCGATGTCGTATACGCGCGCGAGAGCGGCGCGATTCCCGGCCGCGACGCCGTCGAGCTGCGCGTCGATGAGTCCCATGCGTGCATCTTCCCACCGCACGTTCGCGCCTGCCACCACCCACCCGGGGGTATGCCGAAGGGCCCGTCGGCGAACCGACGGGCCCTTCGTGGATCTCGGAGACGCGCGAGCGCGCCCCGGTCACCGGATGGTTCAGATGGCGTTGACGTCCAGCGGGATGCCGGGGCCGAACGTGGTCGACACGGCGCCCTTCTGGATGTAGCGGCCCTTGGCGCTCGACGGCTTGAGACGGACGACCTCTTCGAGGGCGGCCTTCACGTTCTCGTCGAGCTGCTCGGTGGTGAACGACGCCTTGCCGACGACGAAGTGCACGTTGGCGTGCTTGTCGACGCGGAACTCGATCTTGCCGCCCTTGATGTCGGAGACGGCCTGGCCGACGTTCGGGGTCACGGTGCCGGTCTTCGGGTTCGGCATGAGGCCACGCGGGCCGAGGACCTTGCCGAGACGACCGACCTGGCCCATGAGCTCGGGGGTCGAGACGGCCGAGTCGAAGGCGGTGTAGCCGCCGGCGACCTTCTCGATGAGCTCGGCGCCGCCGACCTCGTCAGCGCCGGCCGCGATCGCGGCTTCGGCAGCGGGGCCGGTCGCGAACACGATGACGCGGGCGGTCTTGCCGGTGCCGTGCGGGAGGATGACGGTGCCGCGCACCATCTGGTCGGCCTTGCGGGGGTCGACGCCGAGCTTCAGCGCGACCTCGATGGTCGAGTCGAACTTCGCCGAACCGGTCTCCTTCGCGAGCGCGACGGCGTCGGTCGGGGTGTAGAACTTGTCGGCCTCGATCTTCTCGGCCGCGGCCCGGTAGGCCTTGGACTTCTGTGCCATGTTGGTTCTCCTTGAGAGAGTGTGGTCATCGCGCCTGGCGGGCGCTGCCACGAGTGAGGAATTCTGAGGTGTCGGACGCCGCGCGGCATCCGTCTGGGTCTCGCACCCCGATCTCGGCGCTTCGCGCTGATCGATCGGTGGGGACTCGACCCGGGCGACTACTCGACCGTGATGCCCATCGAGCGGGCGGTGCCGGCGATGATCTTCGACGCGGCGTCGAGGTCGTTGGCGTTGAGGTCGACCATCTTCGCCTCGGCGATCTCGCGCACCTGCGCCTGGGTCAGCTTGCCGACCTTGGTGGTGTGCGGGACGCCCGAGCCCTTGGCGACGCCGGCAGCCTTCTTGATGAGCTCCGCGGCGGGCGGGGTCTTCAGGATGAAGGTGAACGAACGGTCCTCGTAGACGGTGATCTCGACGGGGATGACGTTGCCGCGCTGCGACTCGGTCTGCGCGTTGTACGCCTTGCAGAACTCCATGATGTTGACGCCGTGCTGACCCAGCGCCGGGCCGATGGGCGGGGCGGGGTTGGCGGCGCCGGCCTTGATCTGAAGCTTGATCAGACCAGTGACCTTCTTCTTCGGTGCCATGATTTCTCTCTTTCTGTTCGAACGCCCATGTCCTGGGCACTCTCCCGCTCGACCGGCGGTTCCGGAGGGCGGTGGATCGGGTGCTGCGTCGGCAGTGCTGACACAGCACAACCCTCCGAGTATACCGGAGGGTTGGCTGAGCTTCGGGTGGGAACCCGAACGCCCGGAGGCTAGAGCTTGGTGACCTGGTCGAAGCTGAGCTCGACCGGGGTCTCGCGCTCGAAGAGCGAGACGAGCACGGTGAGCTTGCCGCTCTCGGGCTTGATCTCGCTGATCGTGCCGGGCAGGCCCGCGAACGAGCCGTCCTTGATCGTGATGGTCTCGCCGACCTCGAAGTCGATCTCGGCGGGGATGACGCGGGCCGCAGCAGTGCCGCCGCCGGCCTTCGCGCCCTTGGCGGGTGCGACGTCCTTGGGCTCGACGAGGCTCTTCAGCATGCCGAAGGCCTCTTCGAAGCGGAGGGGCGTGGGGTTGTGGGCGTTGCCCACGAAGCCCGTGACACCGGGGGTGTGGCGGATGACCGACCAGCTGTCCTCGTTCAGGTCCATGCGGACGAGCACGTAGCCGGGGATGCGCACGCGGGTGACCATCTTGCGCTGGCCGTTCTTGATCTCGACGACGTCTTCCATCGGCACTTCGACCTGGTAGATGTAGTCGGCCATGGCCATCGACTCGCGGCGCTGCTCGATGTTCGCCTTCACGCGGCGCTCGAAGCCCGCGTAGGAGTGGATGACGTACCACTTGCCCGGGAGGAAGCGCAGTTCGTTGCGGAACTCCTCGTAGGGGTCGTGCTCGGGCTCGTCGCTCTCTTCGCTGACGGCCTCGAGTGCGGCGTCGGCCTCTTCGACGGAGTCGATGTCGAGGGCGTCGTCGACGACGGCGTCGGCCTCGGGGTCGTTCGCCTCGGCGATGGCATCGAGAACGGCATCGAGGTCGACGTCGTTGCCCTCGTCGTCGATCACGTGCACCGCACGCTGCTCGGCCGGTTCGACCGACTGCTCGTCGTGCTCGAGCGAGTTGCCCTCCTGGGCCTCGTCGTCTTCGGCCGACTGCTCTGCAGCCGTGGCCCAGTCGACGTCGTCGCGCTCAATCTTTGCCAATTTCTCGATTCCTTCTCATTCGTGCGCCTCGCGGCACGCGGTTCTTCAGGACGAGTGGCTGATCAAGCCCCCGTCGACCCGAAGACGTACAGCACCAGCCAGCCGAACACCGTGTCGAGGACCCAGACGAGCGCCATCATGATGATGACGAACACGAGTACCACGACGGTGAAGCTGAAGAGTTCCTTGCGGGTCGGGGTGACGACCTTCTTCAGCTCGGCGAAGACCTGACGGATGAACAACGCGATCCGCGCGAATGGATTTCGCCGCGCCGCGCGCTCGCGCTTCGCGTTGGCGACGACATCCTCGCTGGGTTCGTCGATGATCTTCCGTGCCACCTCGTACACCTTTCGTGGGCCGGCAATCACTGCCGGCTCGCAGGGCGGACAGGACTCGAACCTGCAACCTGCGGTTTTGGAGACCGCTGCTCTACCAATTGAGCCACCGCCCTTCGGAGGCAACGCCTCCGAAGATCACACCTTGTGACCGGCTCACCCTACCTGAGTTCTCGAGGAATTCGGGCACGGGAAAGCTTGGTCGTCGTGCGCAACCTCAGCAAGTTTAGGCGACGGATGCCCCACCGCCAAACCGGTCCTCCCGACGGCGCCTCGGCGGGGCCCACAGGGCGACGCCGACGACCGCGACGATCGCGCCGACGAGGGTCGCCGACCACGCGGCATCCGCCGGGATGTCGAGGTACACGGTGATGCCGAGGATGCGCGACAGGCCCCACGGGAGCAGCGCCATCTGGTCGTTCCACGCGGTCAGGGCCTGCTCGAGCCCGATCACCGCGACCAGCCCGGCCACGAGCGCGAGGGCGAGCCCGCACGCGCTGAGGACCACGCCGGTCGCCCGCCGGGCGCCGACCGCCTGCGCGAGCGCCCACGCCGCCGCGACGATCACCCAGGCGAACAGGGCGAAGGCGACCGTCGAGTACGCCGACCTCGCGACGGGGTCCGTCCAGAAGCCGAACCAGTAGCCGCCGGGGCCCGTCGGCGCGAGCGCGAACGAGAGCAGCGCGACGCGCAGCATCACGGCGCCGCCGACCGAGGCCGCGACCTGGGCCACGGCCTCGCGCCCGCCGATCCAGCGGGCGAGAAGCAGTACCACGGCGCCGAAGACGAGCCAGGCGCCGAGTGTCGCCACGAGGTGCGCGGGCGCCGCGAACCAGGTGAGGATGCACCGGCTGAGCACGAGCGCGATCGCCGGCACCGCGACGAGGAGCACGCGCTCGACGCGGCCGAGCGAGGCGGTCGCCTCGGCGGCGCGCCACGGACGCGTTCCCGCCACCCACATCGCCCTGGCCAGGCGCGCGCCGGGCCAGGCGCCGATCCGGCGCGAGCGCGCCGCGATGCCGTAGGCGATCCAGAGCAGCGTCAGCACGAGCGTCGCGCCCGCGGCCCAGCCCATGGCCTGGTCGCGTTCGCCGCGCTCGAGCCCCAGCCGCGCCGCCTCGAGGTTGTACGCGGGGTGGTACGGGTCGCCGGCGTAGTCGCGCTCGTGCGCCGCCGAGCTCTCGACGAAGGCGTCGCGGGCGGCCTGCCACTGCCCGTACACCTGCGGATCCCTCGTGTCGTGCCACTGCGCCTTGCGCAGCACCATCTCGCGGTAGCCGGCGAGCATGGCCAGCGTGCTGTGCTCGTACGCGAGCGACTCGCCGAAGGCGTCGCGGAGCGCGGCATCCTTCCACGAGTCCGGGTCGGTGTCGGCGATCACGGCCTGCATGGCGTCGACGGCGTCGAGCGCGCGATGCCCGCCCGCGATCGCCTCGTCGAGGTCGTCGCGCGCGATGGCGTAGATCACGTCGAGGGCGGCGCTGTCGCCCGTGGGGATGTCCCACTCGAAGATCCACATCATGGGCGGCGGCTCGAGGCCGATCGCGTACACGCGATGCTCGGCGAACGGGCCGATGTAGAGCCCGTCGGTGATCGCCTCGCGGCTCTGCGACATCGCCTCGGCGATGGCCTGCACGGTCGCCGGGTCGTCGGAGAACCAGCGCCTCGCCCAGTCGACGGTGACGGATGCCGGATCCAGCGACGGATCCCGCGCGAGGCGCACGGCGAGCTCGGTGTTCAGCTCGGCGAGCTGCCAGAGGCCGGCCTTCAGCTCGAGCGAGAGCGGACCGGCCCGCCAGGGGCCGCCGTCCTGCGTCCAGGTCCAGATGCCCTCGATGTTCGGATTGGCCGCGAGCAGGCGGTCGAGGGCCTGCGCGTAGAGGTCGCCGAGGTCGTTCGGCCACGCCCCGAAGTTCTCGAACTCGCGACGGCTCTGGAACTCGATGATCCTGCGCTGGTCGCCGACCTCGAGCGTGTCGTTGAACGGCAGGTGGCTGTAGAAGTCGCCGAGCGTGTACTTCGTCGAGACGATGAGGCGGTCGGAGTCGATGCCCTCGAACACCGTGCGGTAGGAGTCCGCGTTGGTGTGCAGGTCGCCGACCGCCCCGACGCCCACGGTCCAGGTGCGGAAGATCACCTCGCGGTCGGCGCGCTCGGCCTGGTCGAGCAGGGTCGAGAGCATCGCGCGCACGGCGTCGACGGTCGTCACGGCGAGCGCGGAGCGGTAGTCCCAGTCGGGCAGGTCGTAGACCTGGCCCGCCTCGCCGATGCGGATGAGCACGCCGTCGATGGCGGGCATCTCGCGGTAGAGCTCGTCGAGCCCGGCCGCGTAGACCTCCCAGAACTCGGGGTTCTCGGTGTCGAGGCCGCCGAACCGCTCGGTGAGGTACTCCTCGAGCGGCGTCGTGACGACGAGCATGTCGGTGCGGAGGAACACCTGGAGCCCGGCATCCCTGGCCGACTGCCACATCGGTCCGAACGCCTCGCGCATCGCGAGCGCGCGGGCCACGTGCTCGTCGTCGGGCCCGTAGACCTCCGTGCCGTCGCCGACGTCGGAGAACGTGATGTACTCCAGCAGGCCGGGCACCGCGATCGCCGTGTACCCCTCCGCGAGCAGGTGGTCCACGTACGCGTCGAAGTCCTCGCGGGCGACGGCGAGCGCCGCCTCGTCGATGTAGGGCGCATCGGGCAGGATGACGTCCTCGAACGCCTTGGAGTTGTGCGAGTAGTCGTCGCCCGCGGCCCAGGCCTCCTCGTCGACCGCGACGCCGACCGCGCCGAGGTCGGCCATGCGGAACCCGAGTCGCGACTCGACCTGCTCGCCGAGGTGCTCGGCGGTCGAGCGGCCGTCGCGCACGGCCTGCGCGAGGTCGTAGACACCGCGCACCGCGCCCGTCTCGCTCGCCGCGACCACGCGCAGCGCGCCGGGATCGCCCTCGAGCGAGTACGTCTCGTCCGCGGGGTCGCCGTCGCCGGCCTCGACCGCGAGCGTCGCGGTGCCCGAGGTCGTCGCGGCATCCGCGACGGCCCCCTGCAGTTCGTCGAGCGCCGCGTCGACGCGCGCCGACGGGGGCGAGGCGACCACCTCGAAGACGGGCGGGGGCACGGCCGCCTCGACCTGCGCCACCGAGGAGGCCTCAGTCGGGATGTCGGCATCCTCCGTGCGGATGCCGAGGGCATCGGTCAGCACGAAGGCGATGCCGGCCCCGAGGGCGAGCAGGATCAGGGCCGCCACCGCGGCGAGCAGGGGTCGACCGGGGCGCTTCATCACGCGCGGAGCATACCCCAGACTGGGTCGCGTGACCCACTTGTGATCTTCGGGAGCCGGCAGTCGGGGCGTCGCCCGGGCGCACGGGCACCCGTAGATTGGGAGCGGGCCGGCCGCGGCATCCGTCGTCTCGAGCGGCATCCGTCACCTGAATCGCGGCCGGGGAGGGACGCAGATGTCGATCGAACGCGGAACACGGCTCGTCGCGGAACCGCAGAGCAGCGTGCAGGTCACCGGCGAGCACTCGCAGTTCCGGCTCGACCTCGAGCGCATCCGCTTCTCGCCCTACTTCTCACGCCTCTCGGCGGTCACGCAGGTCATCGCCCAGCCCGGCGCCGGCCCGCTCATCCACAACCGGCTGACCCACTCGATCAAGGTCACCGCGGTCGCGCGCGCCATCGCGGTCGGGCTCACGGATGCCGCGTCGCCGGCGCGCGCCCTCGCCGCCGAGCACGGCTGCGACGCCGTCGTCGTGCAGGCCGCCGCGAGCGCCCACGACCTCGGGCACCCGCCGTTCGGGCACCTCGGCGAACGCGTGCTCGACCGGCTCGCACGCGAGACGCTCGGGCTCTCCGACGGCTTCGAGGGCAACGCCCAGACCTACCGGATCATCGCGACGCTCGACGTCTCGGCGAACGCTCCCCACGGGCTGAACCTCACCGCCGCCGTGCGCTCCGCCGTCGCGAAGTACCCCTGGACCCGCTTCGTCGACGCGGCGTCGCTCGCCCCCGGTCCCCTGCCGCGCGGCATGCGGCGCGTCTCGGGCGGCGTCGACGTGGGCAAGTTCTCGGCGTACGACCTCGACGCCGCCGACCTGTTCTCGGCGCGCACGGGTCTGCCCCCGCTGCAGCAGTCGCTCGAGTGCTCGATCATGGACATCGCCGACGACATCGCGTACTCGATCCACGACGTCGACGACTTCTACCGTGCCGGCCTGCTCAGCCAGGGCTCGGTGGCCCGGGAGTTCCGCGGCTTCATCGAGGACGGCGAGACGCTGCGCGCGCTCGACGAAGCGGCGCTCGGCGCGCGGTCCGCGCCGCCCGGCGCCGCGCTCGAGGGCCTGCGCCGCAAGCTGCTCCGCAGCGACGCCTGGATCGCGTCCGACGAGGCCTTCGCCGAGGCCGTCGACATCGTGGCCGACGACCTCGTCGACGGCCTGCTCGCGACCCCGTTCGACGGCTCCATCGCCACGGAGCGCGGGCTCTCGTCGTTCACGAACCGGTGGATCAACCACCTGCAGACCTCGGTCGTGCCGGCTCCCGCCGACGAGGTGCGCACGGGTCTCGTGACGCTCGACCGGCTCGCCTGGCACGAGGTCGAGGTGCTGAAGTTCGTGCACCGGCACTTCATCCTCGACCGCGCCGACATCGCCATGTACCAGCGCGGGCTCAGCCGCGTGCTCACGCGCGCGGTCAAGGGCCTCACCGCGTGGATCACCGACGACATCGACCGGCACCGCGTGCCGGAACGGCTTCGCGAACTCGTCGAGCTCGCGACCGAGGGCTACGCGCTGCTCCGGGTCACGAGGCCCGAGGGCGTGCCGATCCCCGATGCCGGCGAGGTGCACCGGCTCGGGCTCGGCCGCGGCGTCATCGACTACGTCGCATCGCTCAGCGACGACCAGGCGCTCGCCGTCTCGGAGGCCATCGACGGCCGCCCCGACCGGCTGTGGGACATCGGGCAGAACCTCTGACACCCGCCGCGCGGCAGGGAGGGCGGATGCCGCGGCCTCCGCTCCGGCATCGGCGCTCCGCTCGTTCAGTACAGGCACTGAGTGCGGGCGGCTCGGACCGCGAGTAGCCTCCGGTCATGTCGAAGGCCCCCATGTGGACGACTGCTGGCGCATCCCTCGCAGCGACACTCCTGTTCGCCGGATGCACGGCGGCCCCGTCCGCGAACACGGACGGCGACGGCGCAACGGCCGATGCCGACGCGTCGGCGCCGGCCCCGGCCGGAACGTCGTTCGACGAACTCGTCGAGACCGGCGACGGCCGCTCGCTCGCGGTGACCTGCTGGGGCGAGGGCGACGTGAAGGTGCTCTACCTGCATGGCCTGATCCAGCCAGGCGACGCCTCGAGCTGGGCACACGCACCCGAACTGCAGGAACGGCTCGCGGATGAGGCCGAGTATTGCGAGTACGAGCGCACGAATGTCGGCGAGAGCTCCACGGCGGACGGACCGATCCCGTTCGAGCAGACCGTTGCCGATGTCGACGCGGTCCTGGGCGCGATCGGCGCGACGGATCCCGTCGTGCTCATCGGCGGGTCGTTCGGCGGCCTGGTAGCGACGACGTACGCGGGTCTGCACCCGGATCGCGTGGCCGGCATGGTGCTCCTCGACCCCTCGCTCGCGGGCAGCAATGCGCTGGAAGAGCAGTACCTCCCGGTCGAGTACCGCCTGACGCCCGAGGCGTGGAACGACAGCACGGAGAAGGTCGACGTGTACGGCGCCGACCCGATCGCCGAAACCGCGCTCGATACGCTTCCCGCCGTGCCCGGCGTCGTCTTCGTGACCAGCACCATCGATCTCCCGCCGGTGAACACCGAGGCGTTCCTCGCCGCGATCCGCACGCAGCAGTCGGACCTCGCGAATCGGTTCTCACCCGGTGAACTCGTCACCGTCGATACCCCGCACGCGATGGTTCCCGTGATCCCGGACGAGATAGCCGACGCGGTCGCCGACGTCGTCGCGCAGGCCGGTCTCGCCGGCTGACGGGGAGGCGGTCCCGGCCGGTCGCCCCGCGGCGTCCGGCCCCTGACCGCCTGTGGGACATCGGGCAGAACCTCTAGGAGCATCGGCGCCGGCCTCATGATCGCGGCCGGCCCGCGGCGCCGTGCGCCACCGCGTGGTTCCACGCCGTTCGTCCAAGCTTCGCTCGCAGGCCACCCACACGGTGGGCTGCGGACGATTGGCTCGCGGCATGAGCCGAAACCTCTCGCGACGCGCCCTGCCGCGTCTCATCGCCCTGACCGCCGCGGTCGTCGCCACCGCAGCCGTCCTCGTCCCCGTCTCCGCGGTCGCCGCCCCGGGCGACGACCGCGGCGGCGCCTCGGGGGCGCCGTCCGTGCGCGCCGTCGAGCCCACCCTCGTCGCCCGCGCGACCCTCTCCGCCGATCACCTCGAGTCCGGTCCCGCGTCGGGCGCGCTCGCGTCCCCCGCGAACGGACGAGTCGGCCCGTGGGCCGGGCAGGTCATCCCCGGGTTCTCCGCCGCGATCGACAACGGGGACGGCACGTTCTGGGCCCAACCCGACAACGGCTTCGGCACCAAGGCCAACTCGGCCGACTTCCTCCTGCGCAACTACCTCGTGCGCCCGGACTGGCAGACCGCCGGCGGCGGCGACGGCTCCATCGCCGTCGAGCGCTTCATCTCGTACAACGACCGCAAGCGGGTGCTCGACTTCCCCATCGTGAACGGGAGCACCCCCGAACGCCTGCTCACCGGCGCCGACTTCGACATCGAATCCGTCGTGCGCGCCAAGGACGGCACGTTCTGGGTCGGCGAGGAGTTCGGGCCGTTCCTGCTGCACTTCGATGCGAAGGGCACGCTCCTCGAGAAGCCGTACTCGCTCACCGGAGCGAAGTCGCCGCAGAACCCGTACCTCCTGGCCGGCGAGACCCCGCGCGTCCGCGCGAGCCGAGGCTTCGAGGCGCTCGCGGCATCCGCCGACGGCCGCTACCTGTACCCCGTCGTCGAGGGCTCCTACGCCGATGAGACCGACCTCCGCCGCCGCGAGGTCCACGAGTTCGACACGCGCCGCGGCGCCTACACGGGTCGCACCTGGAGCTACCAGGTCGACCAGGAGGCCAACGTCATCGGCGATGCCTTCACCGTGCGCAAGAACGTGCTGCTCCTCGTCGAGCGCGACGACTTCGAGGGCGACCAGGCGGTCACCAAGCGCATCTACGAGGTCGACCTCCGGCGCGCCGACTCGCAGGGGTACCTCGAGAAGACGCTCGTGGTCGACGCGCTCCACATCGCCAACCCCGACGGCATCGGCGACGGCGACGGGTACGGCACCGGCGCGGTCTTCTCGCTCCCGGTGCAGTCGTTCGAGACGGTCGTGCAGCTGAAGGACGGGAACCTGCTCATCGCCAACGACAACAACTACCCCGGCAACGACGCGCGCGTCCCCGGCACGCCCGATGACACCGAGTTCGACGTGATCGACCTCGACACGGTGCGGATCACGCCGTCCGACGTGACCATCGTCGGCCACCGCGGCGCGAGCGGCTACCGCCCCGAGCACACGCTGGCCTCGTACGAGACCGCGATCGTGCAGTGCGCCGACTACATCGAGCCCGACGTCGTCTCCACGAAGGACGGCGTGCTCGTCGCCCGGCACGAGAACGAGATCGGCGGCACCACGGATGTCTCGGCCAGGGCCGAGTTCGCCTCGCGCAGGACGACCAAGACGATCGACGGTGCGAGCATCACGGGCTGGTTCACCGAGGACTTCACGCTCGCCGAGCTGCGCACGCTGCGCGCCAAGGAGCGCCTGGCGATCACGCGTCCGGCGAACACCGCGTTCGACGGGCTCTACCAGGTGCCGACGCTCGACGAGGTCATCGACCTCGCCCGCCATTCGGTGAGCTGCGACGGCCGCCAGGTCGGCGTCTACCCCGAGACGAAGCACCCCACGTACTTCGACTCGATCGGCCTCTCGCTCGAGGAGCCGCTGGTCGCCGCCCTGCAGGCGAACGGCGTCGACCGCGCCGACGCCCCGGTCATCGTGCAGAGCTTCGAGGTCGGCAACCTCAGGGAGCTCGACGGGATGACGAACGTGCACCTCGCGCAGCTCGTCAACTCCGCCGGCCGTCCCTACGACTTCACAGCCTCCGGCGACCCCCGCACGTACGCCGACCTCGTCACGCCCGCCGGACTCGCCGAGGTCGCGGGCTACGCCGACGGCGTCGGCCTCGAGAAGTCGGTCATGATCCCGCGCACGCCCGCAGGCGCCCTCGGAACGCCGACCGGCGTGATCGCCGACGCCCACGCGGCGGGCCTCACGGTGCACGGCTGGACATTCCGGCTCGAGAACCAGTTCCTCCCGGCCCAGTTCCGTTCGAGCACCGACCCGAACGCGCCGGGCGACCTGCTCGGCGAGCTCCGCGTGTTCGTCGACGCCGGCATGGACGGCGCGTTCAGCGACCAGCCCGACGTCGCGGTCACCGTCGGCTGACCCCGCCGACCCGGACGACGGCGACGGATGCCGCGGCGCACGCCCGTGGCATCCGTCGCCCGGTCATGCGACCAGCGCGCCTCGTGACGGCGCCGCTGCTCGCGCGCTACCGTGACGCAGCACCATCTGCCTCGCCGCAGATCCGCGGCGACGCTGCTTCGACGCCAAAGGGAGCCTCACCATGAGTGACACCGAGAAGACGGGCTGGGTCGGCTGGGGGGTCTTCGCGGCCATCATGCTCATCATCGCCGGCGGATTCGACGTGCTGTACGGATTCATCGCGCTCGCGATGCCCGACAGCGCCTACCTCACGACCGGCGGGGGCGCCCTGTTCCTGTTCGACGTGCAGGGGTGGGGCTGGTGGCACGTGATCAGCGGCGCACTGCTCGTCCTGGTCGGCGCGGCACTCTTCTCGGGCGCCACGTGGGCGCGGGTGGTCGCCGTGATCCTCGTGATCGTCAACGCCATCGGGCAACTGTTCCTGCTGCCGGTGCAGCCGTGGTGGTCGCTCATCGTGCTCGCGATCGACGTCCTCGTGATCTACGCGCTGACGGTGCACGGGCGCGAGCTCAAGACCCGCCGCTGACCCGGACGACGGCGACGGATGCCGCGGCGAGGTGCCGTGGCATCCGTCGCCCTGTCATGCGCGGCTCGCGCGCCGTAGGCTGGTCGTCGTGACCGAACGCACCCGCCTGTCTGCCCGTATCGCCGCCATCGCCGAGTCCGCGACCCTCAAGGTCGATGCGAAGGCGAAGGCCCTGCAGGCCGAGGGCCGCCCCGTCATCTCGTATGCCGCGGGCGAACCCGACTTCGCGACGCCCGACTACATCGTCGAAGCCGCGCTCGCGGCCGTGCACGACCCGAAGAACTACCGCTACACGCCCGCGACCGGCCTGCCCGAACTGCGCGAGGCGATCGCCGCGAAGACGCTCCGCGACTCGGGCCTCGAGGTCTCCCCCAGCCAGGTCGTCGTCACGAACGGCGGCAAGCAGGCCGTGTACCAGGCCTTCCAGGTGCTGCTCGACGCGGGCGACGAGGTGCTCGTTCCGACGCCCTACTGGACCACCTACCCCGAGGCGATCAAGCTCGCCGGCGGCGTGCAGGTCGACGTGTTCGCCGGCTCCGACCAGGGCTACCTCGTCACGGTCGAACAGCTCGAGGCCGCGCGCACCGAGCGCACCAAGGTGCTGCTGTTCGTCTCGCCGTCGAACCCCACCGGCGCCGTGTACTCGTCCGACCAGACGCGCGCCATCGGCGAGTGGGCGCTCGAGCACGGCATCTGGGTCGTCTCCGACGAGATCTACCAGAACCTCACCTACGCGCCCATCGACGGCGACGCGGATGCCCCGGCCCCCCGCGCCCTGTCGATCGTCGAGGCCGTTCCGGGCCTCGCGAACCAGACCATCCTCGTCAACGGCGTCGCCAAGACGTACGCCATGACGGGCTGGCGCCTCGGCTGGATGGTCGGCCCCGCCGACGTCATCAAGGGCGCCGCGAACCTGCAGTCGCACCTGAGCTCGAACGTCTCGAACATCTCGCAGCGCGCCGCGATCGCAGCCCTCAACGGCCCGCAGGACGCGGTCGAGGAGATGCGCCGTGCATTCGACCGCCGTCGCCGGCTCATCGTGTCGGAGCTCTCGAAGATCGACGGGCTCACGGTGCCGGTGCCCGAGGGCGCCTTCTACGTCTACCCCGACGTCACCGGCCTGCTCGGGCGCGAGTGGGGCGGCGTGACGCCGAAGAACTCGCTCGAGCTCGCCGACCTGATCCTCGACCAGGCCGAGGTCGCCGCGGTGCCCGGCGAGGCATTCGGCCCGAGCGGGTTCCTGCGCCTCAGCTACGCGCTGGGCGACGCCCCGCTGCTCGAGGGCGTGCAGCGCCTGCAGCGCCTCTTCGGCTGAGCGCGGCCGACCTCGCGGATACCGCCGTGGACGCGAACGGTCATTTCACCGGCCGCTGAGCGACGATTCGCGTCCGTCGCCGAGCGAACGCGTGGACGCCGGGCGAACGCGTGGACGCCGAGCGAACGCGTGGACGCCGGGCGAACGCGCCCGCCGTACACGCGCGTCCGGACACACGAGAACGCCTGGACTCCCCCCTAGGAGCCAGGCGCTCTCGCCGCAGGCTTCGTCGCGCACCGTCCTCGTGCGCGCCCGAAGCGGTCAGTGCTTGAAGGCGTCCTTGACGTCCTCAGCAGCGTTCTTGAGGTCGGCCTTGGCCTGGTCGGCCTTGCCCTCGGCGACCTTGGAGTCATCCCCGGTCATCTTGCCGTGGGCCTCCTTGGCCTTGCCCTTCAGGTCTTCGGCAGTGTTCTCGACACGATCATCGATCCCCATGGTGGCTCCCTTCGCAAGCTGTCGGCAGTGTGCCGCGCTCGAGAACCAGTCAACGCCAGACCGCGTTCCCCGACTAGGGGTTGAGTTCCCAGCAGGGATCGTCTACCGCGCGATCGCGTGCGTCGCGTCTCGCCTCCGACTCACGCCCGCCACGCCACGCGCCCGTCGCGTCTCGCCTCCGGCTCACGCCCATCACCCCTCACGCCCGTCGCACCCCTCACGCCTCCACCGTCGCGGGGACGCTCGTGGCGGCCTGGAACTCCCGAACACCGCCACAAGCGTCCCCGCCGCGGTCGGAGCATCGGTCATGGTGCCCGTCTATCGGGGGGCCGGAGGGCGGTCGAGGCCTCCTCGGCGAGCGCGTCGGCCACGGCGTCGAGGAGCGGCGAGCGCAGGTTCCACTGCTGCCAGTAGAGCGGCACGTCGACCGGCGCACCGCCGAGTCGGACGAGGTCGCCGGCGGCGAGCTCGGCGAACGATTGGAAGCCGGGCAGCAGCCCCCAGCCGAGCCCGAGCTTCACGGCGGCCGCGAAGTCGCTCGAGGCGGGCACGTAGTGCCGCGACGGGCCGGCGGGGTCGACGCCGCGGCCCGCCAGGTAGTGGCGCTGCAGGTCGTCGCGCCGGTCGAACTCGACGACGGGCGCGGCGGCGAAGGCGCTCGAGGATGCCACGTCGGCGGCCTCCGCACCGTCGGAGGCGACTCCACGGGGCAACGCCCAGCGCGCGGCGAAGCCGGGCGTGGCGACGGCCTCGTACCGCATCACGCCGAGCGGCCGCACGTGGCATCCGGCGACCGGGGTCGCCTGCGACGTGACCGCGCCCATGACGGTGCCCGACTCGAGGAGGCCCGCGGTGAAGTCCTGGTCGTCGCGGTGCAGGTCGAAGACCACCGGATGCCGCTCGGCGACCCGGGCGAGGGCGGGGAGGAACCACGTGGCGAGCGAGTCGGCGTTCACCGCGAGCGGGAGGCTCACGGGTCGCACCGGTGCGGCGTCGAGTCCGAACTCGGCGAGGGTGTCGTGCTCGAGCAGGGCGAGCTGGCGGGCGAGCCGCACGACGGCGGCACCGGCATCCGTCGCCCGCACGGGCTTGGAGCGCACGACGAGCACGCGCCCGAGCTGCTGCTCGAGGGCCTTGATGCGCTGCGACACGGCCGAGGGCGTGACCCGCAGCCGACGCGCGGCCGCGTCGAAGGTGCCCTCGTCGATGACGACGGCGAGCGTGCGGGCGAGGTCGAGCGGGATCTCCATCTGAAGCAACGCTAATGCTTCGGTAGGAACTTGAGCTGGATTGACGGCACGCGCCGACCTACGCTCGTTCCGTGCCCCTCTCCCCCGCCCTCGCCGGATTCGGCCTCGGCCTCTCGCTCATCGTCGCCATCGGCGCGCAGAACCTGTTCGTGCTGCGCCAGGGCGTGCGACGCGAGCACGTGTTCGCCGTCGCCGCCGTCTGCGCGCTCAGCGACATCGTGCTCATCGTCGTCGGGGTCTCCGGAACCGGTGCCGTGCTGCAGGCCGTGCCGTGGCTCGTCGAGGCCGTGCGCTGGGCGGGCGCCGCGTTCCTCGTGGCGTACGGGCTCCTCGCGGCGCGCCGGGTGCTGCGACCGAGCGGCGAGGCCCTCGCGGTCGAACCGGATGCCGCGGCCGGGGCGACCGGACCCGAGAACGATCATCAGGCGACGGGCGCGGGGCACGCGGCATCCGCGACCCCGACGCTCGTGCGCCCCCAGACGGCGGGACCGCGGCGCACGGGACTCGCCGCGGCCCTGCTCACCTGCCTCGCACTGACGTGGCTGAACCCGCACGTGTACCTCGACACGGTGTTCCTGCTCGGGTCGATCGCGAACACGCACGGCGACGGACGTTGGGCGTTCGCCGCCGGCGCGAGCGCGGCGAGCATCGTCTGGTTCTTCGGACTCGCCTACGGCAGCCGACTGCTCGGCGGAGTGCTCGGCAGCCCGCGCGCGTGGCGGATCCTCGACGGGGTGATCGCGATCGTCATGATCACGCTCGGCGTCATGCTCGTGCTGCCGCACTGACCCGGGGCGCGAGGCCCGGGAGCGCGACGCGGGCCACGCGGCATCCGCTCAGGGCTCGAAGCTCTCGCTGAGCGGCCACGCCCGGCGCAGCTCGATGCGCCCGAACCTGGCCATCGGATGCCTCGCCGCCACCTCGATCGCCTCGTCGAGGTCGCGCACCTCGATGACGTCGAAGCCCGCGACCCACTCCTTGGACTCGGTGAAGGGGCCGTCGGTGACGATCGCCTCCTCGCCGCGCACCCGCACGGTCTTCGCGAACTCCGGAGGGCGCAGCCGGTCGCCGGCGATCGAGACGCCGCGCCGGGTCATCTCGGCGTCCCACGCGGCCATGTCGTCCTCCTCGGCCACGTACGGCTCGGCGTCGGGATCGTGCACGACGAACATCATGAACTCCATGGCTCAGTCCTCCCCGTAGAGGGTCCAGAACGGACGCAGCTCGAGGGCGCCGTGGCGCGCGAGCAGGTCGCCCTTGGCGAGTTCGACGGCCTCGTCGAGATCGGCGACCTCGAGGATGTCGTAGCCCGCGATCCACTCCTTGGACTCGGTGAACGGGCCGTCGGTCACGATCGTCTCGCCGCCCCTCACCCGCACGGTCACGGCCTCGTCGGCGGGTCGCAGCCGCATGGCGCGCTTCAGGACCCCCTGCTCGGCCCGCACGCGGTCCCACTCCGCGACCGCCTCCTGGTCGACCTCGCCCGCCTCCACGTCGGGGTCGGCGACCACGAACATCATGATCTCCATCACGTTGCGCTCCTTCCTCGTCACGCTGTTTCCCCTGCGACGAACGGGGTGGGACGGAATCGACATCCGCCGGCCGGTCCGCGAATTCCGGCGCTTCGGGAGGAGCCGGCGAGCGGATGTCGCGACGGGTGTCGATTCATCCTGTCCCCGTTCGTCGTCTGGGCATACCGTGAACACCGAAACCGAGGAGAGCACATGCGCTACTTCATGTTCGTCGCGACCGACACCGCACCCGACCGCTCCGGCGACGAGGGCATCCCCATCGAGCAGTGGGTCGCCGAGAACGACGAGCGCGGCACGCGGGTCGACGGCGAACGCCTGCAGTCCGTGGCGGATGCCACGCTCGTGCGCGTGCGCGACGGCGAGCTGCTCGTGACCGACGGCCCGTTCACCGAGTCCAAGGAGTGGATCGCGGGGTACGACATCCTCGACTGCCGCGACCTCGACGAGGCCATCGAGATCGCGTCGCGGCATCCGATGGCCAGGGCCGGACGCATCGAGCTGCGCCCGTTCTGGAACGGCGAGGAGGACGCGTGATCGGCGGATGAGCGACGCGGGGCGCGAATCGGACGGGCCGACGGATGCCGCCGCCGTGCACGGCGCCGTCGTGCGCGCGTACCGCGAGGAGTGGACGCGCGTCGTCGCGACGCTGATCCGGGCGACCGGCGACTGGGACGTCGCCGAGGAGGCGACGGCCGACGCGTTCGAACGTGCGGCCGTGCGCTGGCCCGCCGAGGGCGTGCCGCGCAATCCGGGCGCCTGGCTCACGACCGTCGCACGCAACCGGGCGCTCGACGTGCTGCGCCGCCGCGGTGTCGAGCTCGACAAGGTCAGGGAGTGGATGGTGATGGACGAGATGCGGGGGCCGGGCGCCCCGACCGATCCGGCCGACCTCGCCGCAGCGGCCGGCGAGATCGACGACCGGCTGCGGCTGGTCTTCACCTGCGCGCACCCGGCGCTGCCGCTCGAGGCGCGCGTCGCGCTGACCCTGCGCACGGTCGGCGGCCTCGAGACGCCCGAGATCGCGCGCGCCTTCTTCGTGCCCGAGGCGACCATGGCGCAGCGCCTCGTGCGGGCCAAGCGCAAGATCCGCAACGCCGGCATCCCGTACCGGGTGCCCGAGGGCGACGAGCTGCGGCGGCGCCTGAACGGCGTTCTCGCGGTGCTCATGCTCGTGCACAACGAGGGCTACCTCGCGAGCTCGGGCGATCGGCTGCTGCGCCTCGACCTGCAGGAGGAGGCGATCCGGCTCGCGCGGCTCGTCGTCGACCTCATGCCCGACGAGCCCGAGGCGGCAGGGCTCCTCGCGCTCCTGCTGCTGCAGCACGCGCGGTCGGCCGCGCGGGTCGACGCCGCCGGCGACCTCGTGCCGCTCGACGAGCAGGACCGCACGCGCTGGAACGCCGACGAGGTCGCGCAGGGGCTCGAGGTGCTCGACCGGCTCGACCGGGCGGATGCCGCGTCCGAGCCCGCGGAGCGAGGACGAGCGGATGCCGCGGCCGGCCCCTACCGCCTGCAGGCCGAGATCCAGCGCGAGCACGCGCGCGCCGCGCACGCCGACGACACCGACTGGACGGCCATCGTGCGGCGCTACGACGCCCTGCTCGCGATCACGCCGTCTCCGGTCGTCGAGCTCAATCGCGCCGTGGCGGTGGGGCTCGCCGGCGACCCACGGGCGGGGCTCGACGAGCTCGATCGGCTCGCGGCATCCGGCGCACTGGGCAACTACCACCTGCTGCCGGCCGCGCAGGCGGACCTGCTGCGCCGACTCGGGCGAGCGGATGCCGCCGCCGACCGCTACCGCCTGGCGATCGGGCTGGCGCCGACGGAGCCCGAACGCCGATTCCTCGCACGGCGCCTCGCCGAGCTCGAAGGCGCGCGAGGCGGCCGCGACCGCTGAGCCCGGATCAGCCCGTGTTCTGCACGCCGGCGGCGACGCCGTTGACCGTGAGCAGCAGCAGGCGGTGGTGGTCGTCGCTCGGCAGGTCGGCCTCGCCGGCCCGCACGGCGGCGAGCGCCCGCAGCTGGAGCAGCGAGAGCGCGTCGACGTAAGGGCTGCGCAGGCGCACGGCCTTGGCCAGCACCGGGCGGGCGACGAGCAGCTCCTCGCTCTGCGTGACCCGGCCGAGCCACGCCTTCGTCAGGCGCATCTCGTCGAGCACGAGCGCGGCGAGGTCGTCGCGATCGCCGAGGCCCAGGTAGCGGGCCGCGATGCGCTCGTCGGTCTTCGCGAGCGACATCGAGAAGTTGTCGATCATGGCGGTGAACAGCGGCCACTCGGCGTAGGCCTCGCGGAGCAGGGCCTCGTCGCCGACCGCCTCGAGCGCGGTGCCCAGGCCGAACCAGGCGGCGAGGTTGATGCGCGCCTGGCTCCAGGAGAAGACCCACGGGATCGCGCGCAGGTCGTCGAGCGACTCGACCGAGAGGCCGCGCCGCGCCGGACGCGAACCGAGGGCGAGGTGCCCGACCTCCTCCATGGGGGTGACGTCGGCGAACCACGGCGCGAAGCCCTCGGCCTTCACGAGCGAGTGGAAGCGGATGCGCGACGCCTCGTCGAGCGTCGTCGCGAGGTCGGCGAAGCGCTCGTCGGCTGCGCGGTTGCGGGCCTCGTTCGACGGGCTGCCCGCGAGCAGCGCGGCGGAGGCCATCTGCTCGAGGTGGCGTCGCGCGATGGCCGGGTCGCCGTACTGGGCGAAGATGACCTCGCCCTGCTCGGTGATCTTGAGGCGCCCGTCGACCGAGCCGGCGGGCTGCGCGAGCACCGCCTCGTTCGCGGGTCCGCCGCCGCGGCCGAGCGCGCCGCCACGACCGTGGAAGAGCGTCAACTCGATGTCGTTGCGCTCCGCCCAGTCGGCGATGCGGGCCTGCGCGTCGTGCAGCGCGAGCGTGGCCGAGACCGGGCCGACGTCCTTCGACGAGTCGGAGTAGCCGAGCATGACCTCGAGCTTGCGGCCGGTCGCCGCGAGGCGGGCCTGCACCCGGTCGAGCTCGAGCATGCGGTCGAGGATGTCGACGCTCGCCTCGAGGTCGGCGAAGGTCTCGAACAGGGGCACGACGTCGATCGCGACCTCGTCGGCGGCGTCGCCGAGCGCGGCGGAGGCCAGTTCGTAGACGTTGGCGAGGTCTTCGGGGCTCTGCGTGAACGACACGATGTACCGGCGCACGGTGCGCACGCCGTACCGCTGCTGCAGCTCGGCGATGACGCGGAACACTGCGAGCACCTCCTCGGTCATCTCGCCGAGCTCGCCGCCCGCGCGGATCTCGGCGAGCGCCTGCCGGTGCACCTTGGAGTGCTGGCGCACCTCGAGCTCGGCGAGGTGGAACCCGAACGTCTCGGCCTGCCAGATGAGGTGCTGCAGCTCGCCGTTCGCGCTCCGGAGCGCGCCGCCGTGACGGAGCGAGTCCTGCAGCACGCGAAGGTCGTCGAGCAGCGCCTCGGGGCCGGCGTACGAGAGCCCGGCGTCACCGCGCCGCGTGGCGGCGATGCGCTCCGCGATGACGAGCAGCACACGGCGGTGCGGCTCGTGCGGGGCACGCGTGCCGATGGTCGCGGTCACCTTCGGCGCGAGCACCTGCTGCGCCTCGAGCAGGGCGGTCAGGGCCTCGGACGGCGGGGTGTCCTGCGCGTCCAGCGTGAGCGTGCGGCCGATGCGGGTGGCCGCCCGCTCGAGGCCGAGCAGCACGTGCTCGGCCGCGATGCCCGCCGCCTCCCGCGTGATCTCGGACGTGACGTACGGGTTGCCGTCGCGGTCGCCGCCGATCCAGCTGCCCACCCTGAGGAACGCCGGCGCGATCGTCGCACCGCGGCCCGCGGCATCCGGCTGCAGGCGGTCGTCGATGCTGCGGTAGACCTGCGGGACGACCTCGAAGAGCGTCTGGTCGAAGACGCCCATCGCGGTGCGCACCTCGTCGAGCGGCGTCGGCCTGGTGGTGCGGATCGGCGCGGTGCGCCAGAGGATCTCGATCTCCTCGAGGAGGCGCCGGTCGAGCTCGGCGACCGTGCGATCGCCGGGCGCCAGGTCGTCGCGCTCGTCGATCAGCTCGCCGATGCGGCGGATGGCCGAGGCGATGGCCCGTCGGCGGGCCTCGGTCGGGTGCGCGGTCAGCACCGGGTGGAACCGCAGGCCGGCGACGCGGGCCCGGGCCTCGTCGACGCCGACCTCGTCGACGAGCACGCGGATGGTCGCGGAGAGCGAGCCGTCGATGTCGTCCTGCGCCGGGTCGGATGCCGCCGCCCCGGGCTCGATCGCATCGCCGGCCGCGCGGGAGTTGCGTTCGCGCTGCTCGGCACGCGCACGCAGGATGCGCACGCGCTGGTGCTCCTCGGCCAGGTTCACGAGGTGGAAGTACACGGTGAAGGCGCGCGCCACCTGCTCGGCGCGCGACGGGTCGAATGCCGCCGCGATGCGCTCCGCCTCGGCGAGCGCGTCGTCGTCGCGCGTCTCGTGCGCGTGGATCGCCGCGTGGCGGAGCCGCTCGACGTCGTCGAAGAGCCCCTGCCCGCCCGCCTCGGTGAGGATCGTGCCGAGGAGACCGCCGAGCAGGCTGACGTCGGCGCGGAACTGCGCGTCGATGTCGCTGACGACGAGTTCGCGGACACGGTCGTATGCGGATTCCGTGGGGTTGGGCATTCCTCGAAACTAGCCCGGTTGCCGCGGGCGTCGAAATCAGATGACGGCGCGATGAAACGCGCGCACCGGCATCCATCGGTCGGTGGATGCCGCGATCGACCGGTCGAGGGCTGTTGCGCCGCCGCCGAAGAGGGCAGGCTCGAAGCATGGACACTCCACGTACCGACGACGCGGTCCGCATCCGCGGCCTCCGCAAGGTCTACGGCGGCGTCGCGGCGGTCGACGGCATCGACCTCGACATCCGCCACGGCGAGACCTTCGCGCTGCTCGGCCCGAACGGCGCCGGCAAGTCGACCACGGTCGAGATCCTCGAGGGCTATCGCTCCCGCACCGCGGGCGAGGTCAGCGTGCTCGGCGTCGACCCCGCGCACGGCGGCCTCGACTGGAAGTCCCGCATCGGCATCGTGCTGCAGACCGGCGGCGAGACGGGCCTCCTCACCGTGCGCGAGGTCCTGCGGCATTTCGCGGGGCTCTACCCGAACCCGCGCCGGGTCGACGACGTGATCGCGGCCGTCGGCCTCGAGGCCAAGGCGAACACGCGGGTCGCCAAGCTCTCGGGCGGGCAGCAGCGTCGCGTCGACGTCGCGCTCGGCATCGTCGGCCGCCCCGAACTGCTCTTCCTCGACGAGCCGACCACGGGCTTCGACCCCGAGGCGCGCCAGCAGTTCTGGGAGCTGATCCGGTCGCTGAAGGCCGAGGGCACGACGATCCTGCTCACCACGCACTACCTCGACGAGGCGGCGCGGCTCGCCGACCGGGCTGGGGTCATCGCAGCAGGGCGCCTGCTCGACGTCGGCGGCATCGACGAGATCGGCGGCGCCGAGGCCCGCGTGCCGTTCGTGCGCTGGAACGACGCCGCGGGGCGGCCGCACGAGGTGCGCACCCACGAACCCGGCCGCGTCGTGGCATCCGTCGTCGCGGCGATCGGCGCCGAACCGCAGGGCCTCGAGGTGATCCGCCCGACGCTCGAGGACGTGTACCTGGGGCTCGTGCGCAGCGCCGGACTCGACGCCGACGGCGATGCCGTCACCACCACCGCGGCCGGCACGGCCGCCGACGCCGAGGAGTCGGCCGCATGAGCACCAACGTGATGACCCAGGGCACCTCGCGCATCAGCGTCGAGACCAGGATGTACTTCCGCGCGCCCGACACGCTGTTCTTCACGTTCCTCTTCCCGTTCGTGATGCTCGCGATCTTCTCGGCCGCGTTCAGCGCCTCGGGCGAGGTCGGTCCGCC
Organism: Agromyces sp. Marseille-Q5079; assembly: GCF_051016555.1. Classification (NCBI taxonomy): domain Bacteria; kingdom Bacillati; phylum Actinomycetota; class Actinomycetes; order Micrococcales; family Microbacteriaceae; genus Agromyces; species Agromyces sp. Marseille-Q5079. The sequence continues at coordinate 57,236 of NZ_JBPEJF010000005.1, forward strand.
CGGGTCCGAGATCTCCGTGGCGGCCCTGTACCTGCCCGCGATGCTCGCGTCCGGCATCTTCCTCTCGGGCGTGCAGAACCTCGCCATCGACATCGCCCTCGAGAAGTCCAACGGCACCCTGAAGCGCCTGGGCGGCACCCCGCTCTCGCCCGTGGCGTACTTCCTCGGCAAGATCGGGCAGGTGTTCGTGACCGGAACGCTGCAGGCGGCGCTGCTCATCCTCGCCGGCTGGCTGGTGCTCGGCATCGCCCTGCCGACCGAGCCGTCGAAGTGGCTGACGTTCGCGTGGGTGTTCGTGCTGGGCCTCACGACCTGCGCCCTGATCGGCATCGCCCTGTCGGCCCTGCCCAGGTCGGGCAAGAGCGCCGCCGCCGTCGTGATCCCGATCGGCCTGATCCTGCAGTTCATCTCGGGCGTCTACCTGCAGTGGAACATGCTGCCCGACTGGCTGCAGAACATCGCGAGCATCTTCCCCCTCAAGTGGATCGCGCAGGGCATGCGCTCGGTGTTCCTGCCCGACGGCTGGGAGGCGCTCGAGCAGAACGAGTCGTGGAACCTAACGGGCGTCGCCATCGCGCTGCTCGTCTGGCTGGTGCTGGGGCTGGTGCTCAGCCGGCTCACGTTCCGCTGGATCCGCCGCGATGCCTGATGCCCTCCCCGTTCCGGAGCCGTGTGGGAGCCTGAGCGCATGGTGAACCGGCGATGGTGGGATGCCGCGGCGCTGGCGGTCGCGCTCGTCACGGTGCTCGTCGGGCTCGTCGACCCGCCGTACGGCGCCGACGACGCGGCCACGTGGGCGGTGACCGCGATGTTCCTCCTCGCCTACGCGTTCTACCTGCGGGGTCGCATCGGCGGTGACGACAGCCCCCGGCACTACGTCGCGATCGTCCTCGTGCTCACGGCGCTCTCCATCGCCGGCACGGCGGCGGAGCCCTCGTTCGCGATGCTGCAGGCCTTCGCGTACCCGTTCCTCTGGATCACGGCGCCCGACACCCGCCGGGCGATCATCGGCAACGGCGCCCTCGCGACGGGCATCGTCATCGGCTACGTGCTGCACTTCGGCGTCGCGGGCATCCCCACCGGGCTCACGGTCGGCGCCCTCTCCCTCGGCTTCAGCCTCGCCCTCGGCCTCTGGATCACGCGCATCGCCGAGTACGGCGACGAGCGCGCACGCCTGCTCGCCGACCTGCAGGCCACGCAGGGCGAGCTGGCCGCGCTGCACCGCGATGCCGGGGTCGCCGACGAGCGCGGTCGGCTGGCCCGGGAGATCCACGACACGATCGCCCAGAGCCTCACCGGCCTCGTGCTGGTCGCCCAGCGGGCCGAGAACCGGCTCGCCGACGTCGAGGGCGCCGCCGCGGCATCCGCTCGAACGGATGTCGAGCTCATCGAGCAGATGGCGCGCGAGGCACTGACCGAGGCGCGCGGCCTCGTCGCCACGCTCGCCCCCGTCGCGCCCGAGGGCGGGCTCGCCGACGCGCTCGACCGGCTCGGGGCCTCGTTCGAACGCGAGACCGGGGTCCGCGTGCACGTCCGGTCGACGGTCGCGGGGCTCGATCGCGAGCTCGAGGTCGTGCTCCTGCGCTGCGCCCAGGAGGGGCTGGCGAACGTGCGCAAGCACGCGCGCGCGGCGCACGCCTGGATCGGCGTGGACGACCCCCCCCGCGGCGCGGGGCTCAGCCCGTCTCTTCTACACCCCTGACGCTGCCCGGGCGGGTCGGGCGAGTTGGGCGGGTCGGGCGAGTTGGGCGGGTCGGGCGAGACCGGGACGGGCGGCCTCGGCGACGGCGGCTTCGGGCTCGGCGGGCTCCGCGACCGCGCCGCACTCGTCGGCGGCGACTTCGCGTTCGGTCCGGCCGACGGCGGCGGCGCGCTGCTCCGCGTCACGGTGCCGCGGAGGGCCGCTGCCGGAGGGGAGCCCGCGTGAACGAGATCCGCATCGTCGTCGCCGACGACCACCCCATCGTGCGCGCGGGCATCGTGGGGCTGCTCGAGTCCGCGCCCGACCTCGTCGTGGTCGGCGAGGCGGCCGACGGCGCCGAGGCCGTCGAGCTCACCCGTGCCCTGCGGCCCGACCTCGTGCTCATGGACCTGCGGATGCCGGTGGTCGACGGCGCCGCCGCCACGGCCCGCATCCTCGCGGAGGCGCCGGGCACGCGCGTGCTCGTGCTCACCACCTACGAGACCGACGAGCACATCCTCGGCGCGATCGAGGCGGGCGCGAGCGGCTACCTGCTGAAGGCCGCCCCGCAGGCGGAGATCCTGGCCGGCATCCGGGCCGTCGCCTCGGGCGAGACCGTGCTGGCGCCGTCGATCGCGGCGAAGCTCGTGTCGCGGGTGCGCGCCGATTCGTCGGCCGCGCCCGCGCCCGCCCTGTCGCCGCGCGAGCTCGACGTGCTGCGACTCGTCGCCGCGGGCCGCTCGAACCCCGAGATCGCGCGCACGCTCGTCATCGGCGAGGCGACCGTGAAGACGCACCTCGTGCACGCCTTCGAGAAGCTCGAGGTCGGCGATCGCACGCGAGCCGTGACGAAGGCGATGGAGCTCGGGTTGCTCTGAAACCCGGCTGTCGTTCGACTTTGCACTTTGCGCTGAATAGTGCAGAATTGCACTTCGTGACCGAAAGTGCAAAGACTCAACCCGGCCTGCGCGAGCAGCGCATGAGTCGCACCCGCCGCGACCTCTGCCATCGCGCTCGCCAGCTCACCGTCGAACGCGGCCTCTCGGGCTTCACGATCGAGGAGCTCTGCGCCGACGTCGGCGTCTCCCGCCGCACCTTCTTCAACTACTTCCCCAGCAAGGAGGACGCGGTCGTCGGCCACGACGCCGACGGCATCGACGAGGCCGCCCTCGCCGCCTTCACGCGCGGCGACGACGATGCGCCGACCCTGCTCGACGCGCTCGCCGAGCTCGCCATCGCGACCGTCGCGGCCTGGGACGACGAGCACGACGCCATCGATCCGCACGCCCTCATCGAGCGGGAGCCCCACCTGCTCCCGCACATGATCGGCGCGGGCCGACAGCTCGAGCAGCGCATCATCGCGGCGATCGAGGAGCGCGAGCACCTCCCGGCGGGCGACCCCGTCGCACGCACCGCCGCGGTCGTCATCGGCTCCCTCGTCGGCAACGCCGGGCAGCGGTTCTTCTCGAACCCCGCCACCGGCCGCGAGGACTTCGCCTCGATCCTCCGCGACTCCGTCGCCGCCACCCGTGCGGCCTGCACCCCGAACCCCGACTCGACCCGAACCCCCGAAAGCGCCCCATGACCACTGCACGGACCAAGCCGACGAGCGGCCCGCTCGTCCTCACCCAGCGACGGATCTGGATCATCTTCTCGGCGCTCATCGCCGGGATGCTGCTCTCCAGCCTCGACCAGACGATCGTCTCGACCGCCATGCCGACCATCGTCGGCGAGCTCGGCGGCGTCGAGTACCAGGCGTGGATCACCACGGCCTACCTGCTCGCGACCACCATCGTCATGCCCATCTACGGCAAGTTCGGCGACGTGCTCGGGCGGCGCAACCTCTTCCTCATCGCGATCGCGCTCTTCACCGTGGCATCCGTCGGCGCCGCGTTCGCCCCGACCTTCTGGGCCTTCGTCGCGTTCCGCGCCATGCAGGGCCTCGGCGGCGGCGGGCTCATGATCCTCTCGCAGGCGATCATCGCCGACATCGTGCCGGCTTCCGAGCGCGGCAAGTACATGGGCCCGCTCGGCGCCATCTTCGGTCTCTCGGCCGTCGCCGGCCCGCTGCTCGGCGGCTTCTTCGTCGACCACCTCACGTGGCAGTGGGCGTTCTACATCAACATCCCGATCGGCATCGCGGCCTTCACGATCGCCTGGTTCACGCTGACGCTGCCGAGCAAGAAGGCCGAGAAGAAGATCGACGTCCTGGGCGTCATGCTGCTCTCGGCCGCGACCGTCTGTCTCATCTTCTTCACCGACTTCGGCGGCAGCTCCGACCACGGCTGGGACGCCATGGAGACCTGGGCCTGGGGCGTCGGCCTGCTCGCCGCCGCGACCGCGTTCGTGGTCGTCGAGGCCCGCGCCGACGACCCGGTCATCCCGCTCTCGCTGTTCAAGAACCCGGTCTTCGTCAACGCGACCGCCATCGGCTTCACGCTCGGCATCGGCATGTTCTCGGCCATCGCGTTCGTGCCGACCTTCCTGCAGATGTCCTCGGGCGCCTCGGCGACCGCATCCGGCCTGCTGATGCTGCCGATGATGGCCGGCATGATGGGCACCTCGATCTGGTCGGGCATCGCGATCTCGAAGTCGGGCCGCTACCGCGCCTACCCGATCGCGGGCACGCTCGTGACCGCGGCGGCGATGCTCGCCATGACGACCCTCTCGGCCGACACTCCGATCTGGCTGATCTGCATCTACCTGTTCGTGTTCGGCGCCGGCCTCGGCCTCATCATGCAGGTCGTCGTGCTCGTGGTGCAGAACGCCGTGCCGCCGACCCAGGTCGGCACCGCGACCAGCACGAACAACTACTTCCGCGAGGTCGGCGCCTCGCTCGGCGTCGCGATCTTCGGTGCGATGTTCGCGACCCGCCTGTCGGAGAACCTCACGAAGATCTTCACGGATGCCGGCGCGAGCGCGGCCCAGGCCGGCGACGCCATGTCGACCCTCGACCCGCAGCGGCTCTCGGAGCTGCCCGACCCGGTGCGCGACTCGATCGTGACGGCCTACGCCGACTCGCTCGCCCCCGTGTTCTGGTACCTGATCCCGTTCATCCTCGCGGCGTTCGTGCTCGCGCTGTTCCTCAAGCAGATCCCGCTCTCCGACGAGGCGGGCATGGTCGCGCGCGGCGAGGCCATCACGGGTGACGAGGCGGATGCCGCGGAGCGCGCCCTGCGCGACGGCATCGTGGTGACCGGCCCGGCCGACGACGAGCCGGTCTCGACCGCGACCGGCAGCACGCCCGCGCAGGGCGGCACGCCCGGCACCGCGCCCCGCGAGGGCTGATCGCGGGCTGACGCCGGGCTGACGACTCCGGGCGCGCTCCGACACGGGCGCGCCCGGTCCCCGTTCGCGGTGCAGGAGATCGGGACCCATCCTCCGTGTGGAGCGGGACGGGGCCCGATCTCCTGCAGAATTGAGGGCTCGAACGACGGATGCGGGTGCGGGCGCGGATGCGGCCCCGCAGCTACGGATGCGGAGGCGGATGCGGATGCGCCTACGCTGGGAGGTGGCATCCGCATGCGCCGCGGCAACGACGGCTGCGACCGTGGTCGACGCGTGCAGGGTGGCCTCGAGAGGCTGGCATGACGTACGAACACCGCCCCTGGCTCGCGCACTACGCCGAGGGGGTGCCGCCCGAGATCGACGAACCGAGCGAGACCCTCGTCGACATGATCGACGCCGCCGTGAAGCGCTACCGGCGCAACACGGCGCTCGAGTTCTTCGGCGCCGAGACGAGCTACCGCGAACTCGGCGAGCAGATCGCCTCGGCGGCCGAGGGGCTGCGCCGGCTCGGCGTGAAGGCCGGCGACCGCGTCGCGCTCGTGCTGCCGAACTGCCCGCAGCACGTCGTCGCGTTCTACGCCGCACTGCGGCTCGGCGCGATCGTGGTCGAGCACAACCCGCTCTACACGCCGCCCGAACTGCGCCACCAGTTCGAGGACCACGGCGCCCGCGTCGCGATCGTCTGGAGCAACGTCGCCGACACGGTCGCCGAGTTCCCGAGCGACATCCGGCCCGACCACATCGTCGCGGTCGACGTGTCGAAGGCCCTGCCGTTCGGCAAGCGACTGGCGCTGCGCCTGCCGATCCCGAAGGCGAGGCGCTCGCGCGCCGCACTCGCGACCCAGCCGCGGGCTCGCGGACTCCTGGCCTGGGAGCACCTCACCTCGCGACGCGCGCTCGCCAAGCGGCATCCGCGCCCCTCCCTCGACGACACCGCCGTGCTGCAGTACACGAGCGGCACCACCGGAACGCCGAAGGGCGCCGTGCTCAGCCACCGCAACCTGCGGGCGAACGCGATGCAGAGCCGCGCGTGGGTGCCCGGTCTCGACCTCGGCGGCGAGACGTTCTACGGGGTGCTGCCGCTGTTCCACGCCTACGGCCTGACCCTCTGCCTCACGACCGCGATGAGCATCGGTGCCCGGCTCGTGCTCTTCCCGACGTTCGATCCGAAGCTCGTGCTCGACGCGGCGCGTCACTCGCCGCCGACGTTCCTCCCGGCGGTGCCGCCGATCTACGACCGGCTCGTGCGCGCCGCCGAGCGCCGGCCGCAGGCGCTGGCGAGCATCCGCTTCGCCATCTCGGGCGCCATGAGCCTGCCGATCGCGACCGTCGACCGGTGGGAGAGCGCGACCGGCGGGCTGCTCGTCGAGGGCTACGGCATGACCGAGAGCTCGCCGATCACGCTCGGCAACCCGATGGGTCCGACGCGTCGCCCAGGCACCGTCGGGGTGCCGTTCCCCAGCACGGAGATCCGCGTGGTCGACCCCGACCAGCCCGACGTCGACCGACCGGCGGGCGAGCCCGGCGAACTGCTCGTGCGCGGCCCGCAGGTCTTCCAGGGCTACTGGCGGCGGCCTGCCGAGACCGCCGAGACGCTGCTGCCCGGCGGATGGCTGCGCACCGGCGACATCGTGCACGTGTCCGACGAGGGGTTCGTCACGATCGTCGACCGCGTGAAGGAGCTCATCATCACGGGCGGCTTCAACGTCTCGCCGTCGGAGGTCGAGGCGGCCCTGCTCGCGCACCCCGACGTGCGCGGCGCCGCGGTCGTCGGCCTGCCCCGACCCGACGGCGGAGAGGCCGTCGCCGCGGGCGTCGAGCTCCGCGAGGGCGCGGTGTTCGAGGCATCCGCGCTCCGCGACTTCTGCCGTACGAGCCTCACGCCCTACAAGGTGCCGAAGCACATCGAGGAGTTCGACGAGCTGCCCCGATCGCTCATCGGCAAGGTGCTGCGCCGACAGGTGCGCGACGCGATGCTCGAGCGGCAGGATCGCTGACCTGCCGATCCCGCCGCTGGTGGGCCGTCGCCCCGCGTACGATGACGACGTGGTCTCCCAGAGCGCACGCGTCGCCGTCCAGCGCACGAGGATCCTGCCGGCGTGGGTTCGGCGAGCGGATGCCGCGACGACACGCGCCGTGAACGCCGGACCCAGCCACCCCGTGGCCGACCGGTTCTGGTCGCGCGTCTCGGGGTTCGCCGACCGCGGCGTGCTCTGGTGGACGATCGCGGGAGCGCTCGCCGTGACCGGTCGCCGCCGGGCAGCCGCGCGCGGGCTCGGTTCGCTGCTCGTCGCGAGCGCCCTCACCAACCTGATCGCCAAGCGGGTCTTCGGCGGCGACCGGCCGTTGCTCGCCGACGTGCCGATCGGGCGACGCCTTCCGAAGCCGCCCGTCACGCCCTCCTTCCCGTCGGGCCACTCGGCGAGCGCCGCGGCCTTCGCGACCGGCATCGCGGTCGAGTCGCCGCGCGTCGGCATCGCCCTGGCTCCGGTCGCCCTCGGCGTCGCCTACTCGCGCCTGCACACGGGGGCGCACTGGGTGTCCGATGTCGTCGGAGGGCTCGCGCTCGGCGCCGGGGTCGCCGCACTCGGCACCCTCGTCGCGCGTCCGGGCACCCCCCGCGAGCGCGACGGTGCCACCCCGACCGGCGCCGACCGCCGCCTGCCCGCCTCGCCCGAGGGGGCGGGCGCGTTCATCGTCGTGAACCGGTCCTCGGGCACGAGCGTGGTGCGCAGCGACCCGGTGCGGGTGCTCGAACGGCGGCTGCCGCTCGCCGAGCTGCACCTCCTCGACGACGGCGACGACCCGCGGACGGTCGTGCGCGCCGCGCTCGCCCGCGACGAGCCGCCCTCCATCCTCGGCGTCTGCGGCGGAGACGGGTCGGTCGCCGCCGTGGCCCACGAGGCCAGGACCGCCGGGGTGCCGCTCCTCGTCGTGCCCGGCGGCACGTTCAACCACTTCGCACGCACGGCGGGCGCGGCATCCGTCGACCTCGCCGTCGATGCGCTGCAGCGGGGCGAGGGCGTGCGAGCGGATGTCGCCGAGCTCCGCTTCGCCGGCGGTTCCCCGATCACCGTGCTGAACACCGCCTCGGTCGGCATCTACCCCGACTTCGTCGCCGAGCGCGAGCGCCTCGAGGGCAGGTGGGGCAAGTGGCCCGCCGCTCTCGTCGCCGCGGCGCGGGTGCTCCGGCATTCGGCTCCGGTGACCGTCGTCGTCGACGGTCGCCGGGCCCGCGTCTGGACGCTGTACGTGGGCGTCGGGCGGAACGAGCCCGGCATCGCGGCGCCGATGCAGCGCCGGCGCCTCGACGACGGCACGCTCGACGTGCGGGTGCTGCACGCCGGCACCCGGGCGCGGGCCGTCGGCTCGCTCGCGTTCGGCCGGCGCACGAGTGCGGTGCTCCGACGCCTGCGACTGCTGCCGGAGCGGCTCGAGTCGTTCACCACCGAGTCGATCGACGTGCTCGTGCGTCCGCGGCAGGGGCAGCCGCCCGGATTCGCGCACGACGGCGAGGTGTCGATCGCGGCGCCCGCCGAGGCATCCGCCCGCACCGCGGTGCCCGGATACCGCACGACCGTGCGCGTGCTGCCGGCGGCGCTCGACGTCTATCGGCCGGCCGGTGGCACCCCCGACACCGGCATCACAGCAGGCGGCGGGCGTTCGCCCACGCCGTGAGCTCGTGCCGGCTCGAGAGCTGCAGCTTGCGCAGCACCGCCGACACGTGGGTCTCGACCGTCTTCGTCGAGATGAAGAGCTCGGCCGCGACCTCCTTGTACGAGTACCCGCGGGCGATGAGGCGCATGACCTCCTGCTCGCGCGCCGAGAGGCGGTCGAGCTCGTCGCTCGCGGCGGCCGTCTCGCCGACCGCGGCGCCGAACGCGTCGAGCACGAACCCCGCGAGCTTGGGCGAGAAGACCGCGTCGCCGCCCGCGACCGCGTGCACGGCACGGCTCACGTCGGCCCCCGACGAGCCCTTCGTGATGTAGCCGCGGGCGCCGGCTCGGATCACGCCGACCACGTCTTCGGCCTTGTCCGAGACGCTGAGCGCCAGGAAGCGCGTGCCCGGCACGGATGCCGCCGCTCGGCGGATCACCTCGGCCCCGCCGCTCGTGCCCGCCGGCACGCCCACCCCGGGCAGGTGCACGTCGAGGAGCACGACGTCGGGCGCAGCATCCGTCACCGCCGCCACCGCGGACTCGACGTCGTGCGCCTCGCCGACGACCTCGATCGAGGCGTCGAGGTCGGCCTTCAGCCCCGAGCGGAAGATCGAGTGGTCGTCGACGATCACCACGCGGACTGGCGCGTCAGCCACGACCGGCCTCCGCCCCGACCCGCTCGGCGGGGTACCTCAGGCGCACCTCGGTGCCGACGCCCCCGGCGCCCCGACGCACCTCGGCCGAACCGCCGGCCCGGCGCATCCGCCCGATGATCGACTGGCGGACGCCCAGCCGATCGCCCGGCACGTCCTGCAACTCGAACCCCTCGCCGCGATCGCGCACGAACACCTCCACCGTCTCGGGCGACGACTCGACGTACACCGACACCTCTCCTCCAGCATGCCGTGCGGCGTTCAGCATCGCCTCGCGCGCGGCCGCCGCGACCTCGCCGCTCGCGCGCTCGCGCGGCTCCCCCACGACGACCACGTCGATGGTCACCGGGTAGTCGATCTCGAGCGCAGCGGCGAAGTCCCGGAGGTCGGTGCCGAGGTCGCTGTCGGCCGGCGCATCGCCGTCGAAGAGCCAGTCGCGGAGTTCGCGCTCCTGCGCGCGGGCAATGCGGGCGACCTCGCTCGACGCGCCGGCCCGGTTCTGGATGAGGGCGAGGGTCTGCAGCACCGAGTCGTGCAGGTGCGCGGCGATCTCGCTGCGCTGCTCCTCCCGGATGCGCTTGGTGCGCTCCTCCGCGAGGTCCTGCCAGGCCGTGACGAGGGTCGGCGCGTAGACGAGGCCGATGCCGAGCACCGCGGCGAGCGCGGCGGCGAAGGTCGGCACCGGATGCCAGTGCGCGTTCTGCCCGAAGACGAGCGCCACGGCCGTGACCAGCAGCAGCGCGGTCGCGACGAGCCGGATCGTGAGCTCGTGCCGGGGCCCGCGCTCGGGCTCGGGTCGGTCGATGAAGCTCGCCCACGCGCCGGATGCCACGGCGAGCACGACCCCGGCGAGCACGGCGCCGAACCACCAGCGGAGACCGGCGTCGTCGCTGTCGGCCACCCGGGCGCTGGTGACCCAGGCGGCGATCAGGCACACGGACGAGGCCACGACGAGGATCCACGCCACGGGCGCACGTCGGCTGGGCCGCTCGTCGCCCGGCGCCCACGGCGTCAACGCCCAGAGCCACAGGTAGAGGAGCAGGCCCGCACCGGCGGCGAGGCTCGTCGCCACGAACGCGGCGCGCACGAGCGGCACGGGCCAGCCGAGGTGCTCGGCCAGGCCCGCCGCGACCCCGGTGGCCACGCAGGCGCGCGGCCTGGTCATCCGTGGCTCCATGCCTGCCATCCAAGCAGACCCCGCGCGCGTCGCCGCGGCCCCGACGCCGGGATCAGGGTCGAATCAGGGACTCACCCCATGGCGGGGCATCCGTCGCCGCTGCCAGCATCGAGACATGGAGACGAACCAGACCGACCCGACGACCGACCCAGCGCCGGAAGACGTGCAGGGGGACTCCGCGCCCGCCGGCCCGCCGGCCGACGGTGCGGTCGGTTCGGCTCCGTCCACCGGTGGTCCCGGCGCGGCGACACCCGCGCCGGACACCGGCCCCGGCTTCTACGCGTGGCTGCGGCGCCTCGGCCTGCCGCGTCGCGCCGGCTGGCTCGGCGGCGTGTGCGCGGGCATCGGCGCCCGCCTCGGCATCGACCCGATCATCGTCCGCGGCATCGTCGTGGTCGTCGCGGTGCTCGGCGCCCCGCTCGTGCTGCTCTACGCGGTCGCCTGGCTGCTGCTGCCCGACAGCGAGGGCGAGATCCACCTCGAGCGCCTCACCCGCGGCATCGTCGACCCGGCCGTCGTGGGCATCGCCGTGATGGGCGTGCTCGGCTTCATCCCGCTCGTGCAGGGCGGATGGCTCGGCTGGCAGTGGTGGGACGAGTGGCCTTCCTTCGCCGACCCGATCTTCGGCTTCAACCTCATGGTTCCGCTGCGCATCCTCTGGACGCTGCTCGTCGTCGGCGGCATCGTCGCCCTCGTCATCTGGCTCGCCCGGCGAAGCTCCCAGAACCCCCCGGCCGGCAGCGGCGGCACGCGAACGGCTTCCGCGGCCGACGCTGCCCGGTCGGGGTCCGCGTTCGCCGCGACGGGCGGTGCGGGCCGGCCCGCCACCGATGCGGATGCCGCGCCAGGGCCACTCGCGACCGACGACGCCCTCGCGGGCGACGGGGCCGCCGCGGCATCCGGTGTCGCCGCGGCATCCGATGTCGCTGCGGCATCCGCCACGGGTGCGGCATCCTCCGGCCGGACCGAGGAACCGCCCGTGCCCGCGGTGGGCGCCGACGCCGCGGCGATCGCCGAGTGGCGCGAGCAGCACGAGGCGTGGCGTGTCGCCCACGGCGAGTGGAAGTCCGGTCAGGACGAGGCCGCCCGTGAGGCGAAGGCGCGCGCCGCGTCCGAGAACCGCGCGAAGGCCCAGGCGCTCGCCGCCGAGGCCGACGCGGCGAGGGCCGCCCGCCGCGCCGCCCGCCCCCGCGCGAGCGCCGCGTTCGTGTTCACCGTGCTCGGCCTCGGACTCGTCGCGGGTTCCATCGCCGCCCTGTGGGCGCTCGGCGACCCCGGCATCGCGGCCTTCGCCGTGCCCGTGGCACTCGCTGTGGCGACGCTCGCACTGGCGCTCGGCATGATCGTCGCGGCACTGCGTCGGCGACGCAGCGGGGCACTCGCGTTCTTCACGCTGACCACGCTGCTGGCGATGCTCGTCGGTGCGGGCGCCGCGTCCTTCGCCCAGCAGGGGCAGCTCATCCCGCCGAGCACGAGCATCGACGTCACCGAGTCGCAGCGCCTCGTGCAGCCCATCGGCGACGCCTACGTGACCGTGTACCCGACCGCCATCCGGCCCGCGCCGACCATCGAGCTCGACCAGGGCATCGGCGACACGTGGATCACCGTGCTCCCCGACGCCGTGCTGCTCCTCGACGCCTCCGAGGCCGACCGCATCGAGGTCACGGTCTTCAGCCAGGACGGCGCGGCGAGCTCACCGCAGCTCGAGGGACTCGACCGCGACGCCCTGCTCATCGGCGGCTCGAACGGGGTCGACGCACCCCGGAGCGGCGAGCAGGTCGACGCCCGCCTCGAGCTCGCGCAGCGCGCGGGCACCGTCCACGTCCAGATCCAGGAATGAGCGAGCCCATGTCAGATGCACGAGAGACCACCGGCCCGACCGAGCCCGTCACGCCGACCCCGCCCGCGTCTTCCGAGACCGTCGGCCTCGGGCCCACCGGTCCCGGGACCACTGGCTCCGATGACGCCCGCGCGACGGCGACGACCGCCCTGATCCCGCCCGCAGCGGAGACCCCGGCATACGCCGGGCCCGCGGCCCGCACGAGCCCGCGAGCATCGCGACCGACCGTGCGCTGGGGCGCCCTCGTCTGGGCCCTGATCTTCGCCTCGATCGCCGCCGTGACGCTGTGGCTCATCGTCGACGCCGAGCGCCGCGCCGATGCCGACGCCTGGCTCGCGGACCTGAACCCGTTCGCGGCCGGCCTCTACGCGCTCATCGTCGTGGGCGTCGTCGTCGCGCTCTTCGGCATCGTGGGGCTCATCCGTCGGGGCGAGCGCGCCCGCTCCTGACGCGCGCCTGACCGTCACCGACGGAGCGAAACGCCTCGAGACCCGGCAGGACGCTCTCGAGGGCCCGCCGACCGGTACGGCGGCGGCACTGCGAGCATCTCAGCCGAGGTGCCCGAGCGCGGTGGCGCCTAGAACTCGAGGCCGACGACGACCGGCTCGGGGTGCAGCAGGATCCCGAACTCGGACTGCACCCGCGACTGCACGAACCGGGCGAGCTGGGCGACCTCCTCGGCCGAGGCTCCGCCGCGGTTCGTCAGCGCGAGCGTGTGCTTGCTCGACACCGCGGCGCGGGATCCGGGCAGCCGGAACCCGCGCGAGATGCCCGCATGCTCGATGAGCCACGCGGCCGACAGCTTCACGAGCGTCGGCCGGGGCCCGGCATCCGTCGACGTGTCGGATGCCCCGAGCGAGGCCTGGAGGGCGAGGAACTGCTCGAGCGGCGACTCCTCGAGGGCGTTCGCGAGCGGCACGACCTCATCGCCGGGGTCGGCGTCGAGGTACCAGCGGGGCGCCTCGGCGGGGAGCGCGCGAGCCGTGTGCTCCCCCACGATCGGGTTCGTGAAGAACGAGCCCGCGCTGGCCGTGTCGGCGTCGGCCGGGTCGAGCACCATGCCCTTCGACGCGCGCAGGGCGAGCACGCTCTCGCGCACGCGGGCGAGCGGCACCCGGTCGCCGAGGTCGACGTGCAGCGCACCCGCGAGCTGCGGGTAGGCGACCGGCCGACTGAGCGTCTCGCCGAGCACCGCGCGCTCGGCGGCGGTGTCGTGCAGGTCGAGCTCGATCGAGACGACGATGCCGCGCAGGCCCTGCTTCAGCACCGAGGTGCGGTAGCCGAGCTCGAGCTCGTCGGCCCCCATGCGGCGAGGGGTCTCGGCCCCCTCCTCGAGGAACTCGATCGCGACGAGCGTGGACTCGAGCTCCTGCCCGTAGGCGCCGATGTTCTGCACGGGCGCGGCGCCGACGCATCCGGGGATGCCCGACAGCGCCTCGATGCCCCCAAGACCGCGTTCGACGGTCCAGGCGACGAGGTCGTCCCAGACCTCGCCCGCCTGGACGCGGATGCGAGCGGATGTCGCGCCCGAGCCCGCCGCCGCGCCGTCGCCATCGGAGCCGTCGCCGTCGGAGCCGTCGGAGTCCTCGGAGGGCAGCACCTCGATGCCCGTCGTGCGGATGCGGATGACCGTGCCGTCGAACCCCTCGTCGCCGACGAGGAGGTTGGATCCGCCGCCGAGCACCATCCACGGCTCGCCGTCGGCCCACGCCTCGACGGCCAGGTCGACGAGGTCGCGCTGGGTCGACGCGGTCACGAGACGTCGGATCGGGCCGCCGACCCGCAGCGTGGTGAGGTCGGCGAACGTCGGGTCGGGAGTCGTCGTCTCAGTCGCTGCCATGTCAGTCGAGGGCGACGCGGACCTGCGCCTTGCCGAGCACGGTGTCGTCGCCGAGCTTCACGGTGAGGTCGACGCGGGCGACGCGGGCCTCGGCGTCGAGCTGGCCGACCTTCGCGCTGACCGTGACGGTCGCGCCATCGGTCGGGTCGACCACGACGGGCCGCGTGAAGCGCACCTGGTAGTCGGCGACCCGGCCGGGGTCGCCGGCCCAGTCGACGACCGGCTGCACGGCGAAGCCCATGGTGAGCATGCCGTGCGCGAGCACGCCGGGCAGGCCCACGGATGCCGCGACGTCGTCGCGGTAGTGGATCGGGTTGAAGTCGCCGGAGGCCCCGGCGTAGCGCACGAGCGAGTCGCGCGTGAGCGGGAACTCGCGCTCGGCCACGACGTCGCCGACGGCGAGCTCATCGAACACCGGGGTCACGGACACGGGAGCCATCACTCATCACCTCGAACCACGAGCGTCGAGATCGCCGTGACGACGTGCTCGCCCGCCGCATCGGTCACGTCGGTCTGCGCGGTCACCATCGAGTGGGGGCCGAGCGTCTTCACGCTCGCGACCGTGAGGGTCGACGTGAGCAGGTCGCCCGCGACGATCGGCCGGGTCGACGTGAAGCGCTGGTCGCCGTGCACGACCCGCGAGAAGTCGATGCCCGCGTCGGGCTCGGAGAGCAGCTGCGCGAGCGTGTGCTCCTGCACGACGACCGCGAAGGTGGGCGGCGCCACGACGTCGGCGTAGCCCGCGGCCTGCGCGGCCTCGACGTCGAGGTTGATCGGATTCGTCGCGAACACGGCACGCGCGAACTCGCGCACCTTCTCACGACCGACGAGGTACGGCTCGGCCGGCGGGAAGACCCGCCCCTGCAGCTCGGGGTTCACTGGCACCCGGCCAGTCTATTCGGCGAGCGGATGCCGCACTCGGGCGACGGCTCGGCGCCGCCACGCCGTCACTCGACGCCGAGCGGTCACTTCCGGCTGGATCACGCAGGCCGGAAGCAGCCGAACGTGACCTCTCGCGTGCGGTGGACGGCGCGGCGCGGCGGCCGGGCCGGCGCGGCCGGCGCGGCGCTCAGATGCCGACCCAGCCGGTCGCGAGCGCGACCCCGGCCGCGATCGCACCGCCGAAGGCGACGACGAGCACGACGACGTCCCAGCCCGAGGCGATGAACGGCCGCCCGTTCTCGCGACGGGCGACGAAGTAGAGCACGGTCGCCGGGGCCTGCACGATGAGGGAGATGAAGAGCAGCTCGAGCCCGGCGCCGAGCAGCAGGAAGATCACGTAGCCGGTCGCGACCGCCCCGATGACGAGTTCGAGGGCGCGCGAGCGCCGGCCTGCGGCATCCGGCCCGTAGCCGTCGGAGCGGATCGCGATCTTCAGCAGGTAGCCGGCCGCGAACAGCAGCGGCAGCAGGGCCAGCGCGCTCGTGAGGTCGAGGGCGAACCCGAACGCGTCGGCCGAGAAGTACGCGACGGCGAGCACGACCTGGGCGAAGACCGTCGACCACAGCAGGGCGGTCGTGGGCACGTCGCGCGCGCTCTTGCGGGCGAAGGACTTCGGGAAGTCGCCGTCGCGCGCGGCCGTGAAGACCACCTCGGCGGCCATGAGCGTCCAGGCGAGGTAGGCGCCGAGCACCGCGATGATGAGCCCGACGCTCACGAACACCGCACCCCACGGGCCGACCGCCGCCTCGAGCACGCCGGCCATCGACGGCTGCCGCAGGTCGGCGATCTCGGCCGCGGGCAGCACGCCGTACGAGACGATCGTGACGGACGCGAACACGGCGAGCACCGAGAGGAATCCGAGCACGGTCGCGCGACCGACATCCGCTCGGCGCCTCGCGTGCCGGGAGTACACGCTGGCCCCCTCGACGCCGAGGAAGGCGAACACCGTCACGAGCATGGTGCCGCGCACCTGGTCGAAGAGCGGGCCGGCGTCGGGCGCGCCCAGCAGGTTGTC
Source organism: Agromyces sp. Marseille-Q5079 (assembly GCF_051016555.1). NCBI lineage: Bacteria > Bacillati > Actinomycetota > Actinomycetes > Micrococcales > Microbacteriaceae > Agromyces > Agromyces sp. Marseille-Q5079. The sequence continues at coordinate 73,331 of NZ_JBPEJF010000005.1, forward strand.
GACGAACACGTCGGGCTTCAGCACGGTGAGCGCGATCACGATGAACACGAGGATCGGCACGAGCTTGGCGATGGTCACGATGCGGTTGACGGCGGCGGCCTCGCGCACGCCCCGCCGCACGAGCAGGAACGTCACCCAGAGCCCCGCGGATGCCGCGAGCATGGCCGGGATCGTGTCGCCGTCGCCGAGCGCCGGGATCCACGCCCCGAGCGTCGACATGATGAGCACCCAGTACGTGACGTTGCCGACGCACGCGCTCGCCCAGTACCCGAAGGCGGAGAAGAAGCCGAGGAGGTCGCCGAACCCCGTCTTCGCGTACGAGTACACGCCCGCGTCGAGGTGCGGCTTGCGGTTGGCGAGGGCCTGGAACGCGAACGCGAGCATCAGCATGCCCGTGCCCGCGATGAGCCAGGCGATGAGGGCGCCGAGCACGCCCGTGTTCGCCGCGAACTGTCCGGGCAACGAGAACACGCCCGCGCCGACCATCGAGCCGACGACGACCGCGGCGAGGCTGCCCGTGCCGAGGTGCACCGTGGCCTGGCGCGTGCTCGTCATGGCTCTCCCCCGTTCGCCGTCCCCTCGGCCGACGTTACACCGCGGGCGCCCGCCGGCAACGGGTCGTCGGCGGGCCATCCGGCTTCGGCACGGACGCGAATCATCGTCATCTCGGCGCTGACGCGACCGTCTGCGTCCGCGGCGAGGAGTGCCGGCGCGGACGCGTCGCCGCGACGACGCTCAGTCGCCGCGGTGTCGTGCGAGCCGCAGGCGCAGCGAGTCGAGCAGGAGCTCGAGGCCGAGTTCGAACGCGCGGTCGGACCGCTCGTCGCCGTGCGGGGCCTCGGCGAGCAGGCGTCCGAGGGTCACGGTCTCGCCCTGGGGCTGCCAGACCTCCTCGGGCGAGGCGAGGTCGAGGCCCATGCCGATCGCGAAGGCGTCGATGATCGCGATGACGCCCAGCACCTCGTCGTCGGGGAACCCGGCCTCGAGCAGGGTCGTGGCGAGGCGGTCGTAGCTCGCGATGACGAACGGGTCGGTGATCGTCTTGCCGACGATGAGGGGCACGAGGTTCGGATGCCGCGCGTACATGCGCCGCTGCGCCCGGAGCGTCTCGGCGATGACCTCGTCCCAGGTGCCGTGCTGCAGCTGCGCGCCGGCGTCGACCGCGAAGCGCCCGCGCATGAGCTCGATGATGCCCTCGCGCCCGTCGACGTGGTTGTACAGCGACGACGCCGTGACGCCGAGCTTGCGGGCGAGGGCGTTGACCCCGAACGGCTCCCCCGAGTCGACGAGTTCGAGCGCGGCATCCGCGATGCGCTCGACCGAGAGCAGGGGCACCTTGGGCCTCGCCATGTCGGTTCCTCCCTCGTCGTCGCGGGTTCGTCTGGCCCGGCTCGACGCGCTGCCGGGTGGATGCTCCGGACGGCTGCCGCGAGCCGCATGTCCCGGATCAGGCTAGCCCTCTTCCCAGCGGCATCCCTCGTATGCATAATAAACGAACACCATTCGCTAACGCGTGGCGACACCCCGGCCGACGCGACCCCCATCCGGCACGATGACGTGTCCACCCCCACGGAGAACGAACATGACCGACCTCGACGTCAGCGCTCGGGTGCCCCTGCGGCTTCCCACTGCGACCGCCACCTTCACCATCGGCATCGCCGGCTACCTCGGCGTGAACCTGTCCCCCTACATGATCACCGCCCTGCAGGGCGCGCTCGGCAGCGACGTGCTCACCGCGAGCTGGATCGTCACCGGCGCCCTGCTCGCCACCGCGATCACGGGCCTCGCGATCGCCCCGCTCTGCGCCGGGCCCCGCCGCCTGCTCGTCGCGCGGGTCGGCCTCGCCCTGGCCGTCCTCGGCTTCGGCGCCGCGGCGCTCGTGGGCGTGCCCGCGGTCGTCGTCATCGGCCTCCTGGTCGGCGGGGCCGGCGCCGGCGGTGCGGTCGCCGCATCGGGCGCCGCGCTGGCGGCCTTCACGAACCCCGATCGCGTCGCGGGCTTCAACGGGCTCGCGAACCGCGCGATCGTCACCGTGATCCTCGCGGTCGTCCCCCTCATCGGCCTCGCCCCGATCGATGTCTTCGGCGCGCTCGCGCTGTTCGCCCTCATCGCCCTGGTCGTGAGCGGATGGCTCCCCGCCGCACCCGTGCTCGCCCCGAAGGCCGGTGCCGCGATCGCCGAGGCCGTGCCCGTCGAGGTGCCCGAGACCGCGGCCATCCCGGCGATGCGGGCCCGCGCCGCGGCATCCGCTCGCCCCGGTCGCCTCGCGACCATCGCCGGCTTCGTGCTGCTCGCGACCTTCGCCCTGTGGGCCGTCAGCGAGGACTCGCTCTGGGCCATGGCCGGCGTCATGGGCGCCGCGCAGGCCTCGCTCACGCCCGAGGGACTCGGACTCGCCCTGAGCGGCGCGACCGCTGGCGGACTCGTCGGATCGGTGCTGCTCATGATCGTCGGCAACCGGCTCGGCCGTGCCGTGCCGCTCGTCGTGCTGCTCGTGCTCGGCGGCGTGCTGAAGATCGTCGAGGGCTTCACGACCGACCAGACCTCGTTCATCGTCGTCTTCATCGCGTGGAACACCGTCTACGCGATCGCCTTCATGTACTTCGTGTCGACGTCGGCCGCGCTCGACGTCGACGGCCGTTGGTCGGGACCGCTGCTCGCGGTCTACCTGGTCGGCTCGGCGCTGACCCCCGTGATCGGCGCGGCCCTCGTGGAGGTCTTCGGCTTCCAGGGCTTCGCCGTCGTGCTCGGCATCGCGAGCTTCGTGCTGGCCGTGCCCGCCGCGTTCGCCGCCCACGTCTCCACCCTGCACGAACGCGCCGAACGCGCGACCGCCGAACCCGAGGAGGTGCTCGCATGAGCCCGACCGTCTACCGCAATGCCCGCGTCTTCACCGCCGAGCCCGGCTCCCCCTGGGCCGAGTCGCTCGTCGTCGACGGCGACGCGCTCGCCTACGTCGGCGACGAGGCCGGCGCCCTGCGGGCCGCGGGCGCGGATGCCGCGATCGTCGACCTCGACGGCCGCCTGGTGCTGCCCGGGTTCACCGACGCGCACACCCACCTCGTGATGATGGGCGAGGCGCTCGGCCGGGTCGGGCTCACCGACGCCCGCACGCTCGACGAGATCCAGTCGCGCCTCCGCGCCGCACGGGCCACCGAACCCGACGCGCCCCGCGTGCTCGGCCGCGGCTGGCTCTTCGACTCCGTGCCCGGCGCCCCGACCGCGGCCATGCTCGACGCCGCCGTCGCCGACGTGCCCGTCTACCTCGACGCGAACGACTACCACTCGTGCTGGGTGAACTCCGCGGCGCTCGCCGAGCTCGGCATCACGCGCGACACGGCCGATCCCATCGGCGGACGCATCAGCCGCGACGCCGACGGCGAGCCCGACGGCATGCTCTACGAGACGGCCGCACAGCAGTTCGTCTGGGACCACCTCGCGAACGCCGCGACCGACGCCGACCGCGACACGGCCGTCGAGCGCACCATCGACGCGTACCTCGCCACCGGGGTCACCGGCGTCGTCGACATGGCCTTCGACGAGCTCGGCCTCGCCGCGTTCCGGCGCGCGGCCGACCGCCGCGGCGGCACGCTGCCCATCCGCGTCGCGGCGCACTGGTTCGTCGCGAACACCGGCGAGGATGCCGCGAACCTCGCCCAGGTCGAGCACGCGGCGCGGCTCGCCGCCGAGACGGCCGACGCCCCGACCGCGCCCTGGCTGCGCATCGTCGGCATCAAGCTCGTGCTCGACGGCGTCATCGACGCGTGCACGGCCGCGATGCGGCATCCGTACGCCGACGGCTCGAACGCCGAGCCGATCTGGCCGCACGACGCGCTGAAGCCCGTGGTCGCGGCGGCGGATGCGGCCGGCCTCCAGGTCGCCCAGCACGCCATCGGCGACTACGCCAGCGAGATCGCCCTCGACGCGATCGAGCACGCGATCGCGGTGAACGGGGAACTCCCCCGCCGCCACCGCATCGAGCACCTCGAGTACGCGGCCCCGGGCACGGCCGAGCGGATGTCGCGCCTCGGCGTGACCGCGTCGATGCAGCCCGTGCACGCCGACCCCGCGATCTTCGACAACTGGGTCGCGATGCTCGGCGACGAGCGGGCCGACCGCGGCTTCGCCTGGCCGGAGTACGTCGACGCCGGCGCCCTGCTCGCCTTCTCGACGGATGCCCCGACGGCGCCGCACGAGGCCCTGCACAACATGTACGTGGCCGCCACGCGCAGGTCGGCGCTCGACGCGTCGTACCCGGCGAACCACCCGGCGTTCGCACTGCCGCTGGCCGACGCGATCGGGCACGCCACGCGCGACGCGGCGGCGTCCTGCGGCGACGGCGACGTTCGCGGGCGCCTCACGGCCGGACTCGCCGCCGACTTCGCCGTGCTCGACGTCGACCCGTTCACCGAGGGCGAGGAGTCGCTGCTCGGCGCACGGGTCATCCGCACGGTCGTCGCCGGCGCGACGGTGTTCGAGGCCGACGCGATCGAGGGCGACGCCGCGGCCTGACGCCCGCCGTGCGGCATCCGCTCGTCGAGGCGCCGCAGCGGACATGACGAGGCCGCCTCCCGGTGTCGCGGGAGGCGGCCTCGTGTCTCTTCGGAGGAACTCGCGAGATCGGGAGGATCGTTCGTCGGAAACCCTCCTCCCGAACCTGCGAACTCCTCCCGGCCGGGCGGGGCGTCGCGGGAGTACGCGGACTACGCGTCCGCGACCGCGCGCGACAGCGTCTCGCCGCGGAAGAACGCGGGGCGCTTGCGCCACTGCCAGAGCATCACCACGACGCCGCCGAGCAGCACGACCATGCCGAGCACGAAGACGAGCCCGACGCCGCCGACCGACGAGCCCGAGCCGTACTCGGGGTCCATCGAGTCGATGAGCGTCGTGAAGAAGAGCACCCCGAGGATGACGCCGCCGATGAGCGGCGCCAGCAGCGTGTAGAGCACGTTGCGGACCGAACGGAACCACACCTTGCGGAAGAACCACACGCACGCGAACGCCGTGATGCCGTAGTAGAAGCAGATCATCATGCCGAGGGCCGTGATCGTGTCCCAGAGCACGTTCTCGCTCAGCAGCCGCATCACGGCGTAGAACACCGACGCGACGATCGCCGACACGACGGTCGCGTACCCCGGCGTGAAGAAGCGCGGGCTGACGCTCGCGAACTTCTCGGGGATCGCGCCGTAATGGCCCATCGCGAGCAGGGTGCGCGCGGGCGACACGAACGTCGACTGCAGGCTCGAGGCCGAGCTGGTGAGCACCGCGAGCGAGACGAGCACCGCGAGCGGCCCGAGGATCGGCCCGGCGAGGTGGAAGAAGACGTTGTCCTGGATGTCGGGATTGCCGAGGCCGTACTCGCCCGTGCCGACACCGGCGAAGGCGATGAGCGAGACCGAGATGAGCAGGTAGAGCACCACGATCGTGACGACCGTGATCGTCGCCGCGCGACCGGGCGTCTTGTCGGAGCCCTTGGTCTCCTCGTTCATCGTCAGGGTGACGTCCCAGCCCCAGAAGATGAAGATCGAGAGCGAGAGGCCGGCGGCGAACGCCGAGAACGAGTCGATCTCGAACGGGTTGAACCACGACAGCTCGATGGGCGTCGCGTCGAACGCGTTGCCGTTGGCGGTCTCGACGAGCGCCGCGACCGAGAAGGTCACCAGCACGGCGATCTGGAACCCCACGAGCCAGTACTGCAGCTTCTGCGTGGTCTGCATGTCGCGGTACGAGATCCACGTCGCGCCCAGCATGAACAGCAGGCACACGGCCACGTTGATGAACGGGTTCGCGGCGAGGTCGGCGATCTCGGGGTTGCCGGAGATCTGCGCGATCAGGAGGAAGAGGAAGTCCACCGCGATGCCCGCGAGGTTGGACAGCACGAGGATCGTGGCCGCGATGAGCCCCCAGCCGGCCATCCAGCCCACCCACGGCCCGAACGCGCGCGTCGCCCACGTGAACGACGTGCCCGAGTCGGGCACGCGCTTGTTGAGTTCGCGGTAGCCGAGCGCGACGAGCAGCATCGGGATGAAGCCGACGAGGATGATCGCGGGGACCTGCACGCCCACCTCGGACACCGTCGGGCCGAGCGCCGCGGTCAGCGTGTACGCGGGCGCGATGCACGAGATGCCGATGACGATCGCGCCGATGAGGCCGACCGATCCGGCCGAGAGGCCCTTCTTCGAGATGCCGCCCTGCTCGGAGGCGTCGACGGCGGCGCTCGCGGACGTCAGCGGGGCGCCGGAGCCGGGCCCTGGTTCGTTCGTCATGATGGGGTCTTTCCGGTGGAGGTGCGCGGCACGACGATCATCGGTACCGGGAGCTCGCGGATCATCTTCGATGCCGTCGAGCCGAGGAACAGGTGGTGCGGCGTCGCGAGCCGGCTGGAGGCGACGAGCACGACCTCGCCCTGGTGCCAGTCGAGGCTGCGCACGGCGGCCTCGATGCTGTCGCCCGTCGCGACCGCGACGGAGACCTCGATGCCGGCCGGCAGCTCGCGCCGGGCCGCCGCGAGCACCTCGTCGGCGTGGGCGGTGCTCGTGAGCTCGGCGAGCCCCTCGTCCATGCCCGCGGGAAGGTCGATCGAGACCAGCGAGAGCAGTCGGAGTGGCGCGTGCATCGCCTTCGAGAGCCGCACGGCCGCATCGAGCAGGGCGCTCGCGCCCGGCCGTGAGCCCACGGCCGCCGTGATGCGGGAGATGCCGGCGGATGACGCGAGCTCGCGCGAGCCCGACGGCGCGAGCGCCACCGGGACATCCGACGAGTGCAGCAGCTCGTTCGCGACCGAGCCGATGCGCGAACGCCCGAGGATGCCGCCGCGCGCCGCGCCGACGATGATCAGCGACGCGCCGAACTCGTGCGCGGCGGAGATGAGCCCCTCGGCGAACGACTCGGCGTAGCGCACGTGCAGCGACTGCGCGACCTCGGGGTCGAGCCCCTTGGACGCCTCGGTCAGCCACGCGCGCGACCGCGCCTTGAGGTGGCGCTCGTACCCGACATCCGACGGCACGGTGCTGCTGCGCGCCTCGCTCGGCAGGACCATGACGACGTCGAGCTGGGCCTCGCTCGCGGTCGCGAGCCTGGTCGCGAAGGCGAGCGCATCGGCGCCGTGCTCGTTGGCCGTGTATCCGACGACGAAGCGCGCAGCAGCCACGGCTCAGCCCTCCTCGAGGATGGCCGCGGCGACCTCGCGGCCGACGCGGATCGCGCCGTCGACGTGCTGGTAGCCCTTGCCGGCCATGTCGCTGCACGAGAAGTGGATCGGGCCGACGGGGGTGCGCAGGTCCGCGCCGTAGCGGGCGAGGCCGCCCATGTCGAAGCTGGCCGCGTACGCGCCGCGGGTCCACTCCTCGGAGCCCCAGTCGCTCTCGTAGTAGACGACCGGGTTCTTCGCCTGCTCGCCGTAGTAGTGCGACAGCGACTCGAGGATGCGCGCCTTGCGCTCCTCGGCGCTGAGCGTGAAGACGCCGTCGGCCTCCTCGTCGGAGACGAAGCCGACGAGCGTGCCGCGCGGGTCGGCGTGGTTCGTGTTGTCGTAGGCCTCGTGCACGAGCTCGTAGGGACTGAAGGCCGTACCGCTGAGCCCGTCGGCGCGCCAGAACGGCGTCTCGTAGACCGCGTGCACCTTGATGACGAAGCCCATCGAGAGGTGCTGGTGCAGCTGGTGCTGGCGACGCGGCAGCGGCGGCTCGTACGAGATGCGACTGATGAGCACCGGGGCGAGGGCGAGGATGACGCGCTTCGCGTGCACCTCGAGGTCGTCGGTCACGGCCGTGACGCCGGCATCCGGGTGCTCGGGGTTCCAGCGGAGCTTGCGCACCGGCTGGCCGAGGCGCACCGCGCCGCCGAGCCGCTCGGCGAGGAGCAGCGGCACCTGCTGCAGGCCGCCGACGACGCGCTTGTCGAGGATGAAGTCGGCGTCGACCAGGTTCGAGAACGAACCGGCGGATGCCGCCATGAGCAGGGCCTGCAGCGCCGAGAACGCGTGGGCGGGCTTGGTGAGCATCGCCCCGGCGATGAACATGCCGATGTTGAGCTTGGCCTCCTCATCGTCGGTCTGCGTGCCGAGCCACTCGGCGAACGAGACCTCGTCGAGCTCCTTGGCGCGCGGGTGCGCCCACGGCGCGTCGGGGTCGATCTCGGCGACGAGGGCGTCGAGCTTCTCGATGAGGCCGAGGATCTCGCCCTCGGTCTTCGCCGGCACCGGGAAGATGTCCCCCTCGAAGAGGCGGCGTTCGCCGGTCTCGCCGATGTAGACGTTCTCGCCCTCGCGGTAGCGCGAGTAGGTCTCGAGGCCGAGCTCCTCGATGGTCTCGATGAGCGCGTCCTGGTCGGGCGAGACCCACTGGCCGCCGATCTCGAGCATGGCGCCGTCGATGTCGTCGGTCCAGAGTCGGCCGCCGATGCGGTCGCGCGCCTCGAGCACGACGACGGACGTGCCGGCCTCCTTCAGCTTGTTCGCGGCGGTGAGGCCCGAGGCCCCGGCGCCGACGATGACGACGTCGCAGTCGATGCGTTCCATGGTGCTTCTTTCGCTTTCGGTTCTCGTGCTTCGCGTTATTCGCGTGGTTCGGCCTCTGGGAGACCGGGGCGAGCGGATGCCGCGGCGCGGCGCTGCGACATCCGCTCGACGGGTTCAGTCGACCGGGATGAGGGTGTACTTCGTGTCGAGGTACTCGTGGATGCCCTCGAGCCCGCCCTCGCGGCCGATGCCCGACTGCTTCACCCCGCCGAACGGCGCGGCGGCGTTCGAGACGAGGCCCGTGTTCAGGCCCATCATGCCGGTGGCGAGGCGCTCGATCATGCGGTGCCCGCGCGCCAGGTCCTGCGTGAAGACGTACGAGATGAGCCCGTACTCGGTGTCGTTGGCGAGGCGGACGGCCTCATCCTCGTCGGCGAAGGTCGTGATGCCGAGCACCGGGCCGAAGATCTCCTCGGCGAGCAGGCGGCTGCCGGCTGCGACGCCCGCGAGCACGGTCGGCGCGTAGAACGTGCCGTCGCCGTCGACGATGCGGGTGCCGCCGGTGAGCACGCTGGCGCCGCGCGAGACGGCGTCCTGCACGAGCGCGTCGGTCGACTCGACCGCCTTGTCGTCGATGAGCGGGCCGATGTTGACGCCCTCCTCGGTGCCGCGGCCGACCTTCATGGCCTTGACGCGCTCGGCGACGCGGTTCGCGAACTCCTCGGCGACCGACTCGTGCACGATGAACCGGTTCGCGGCGGTGCACGCCTGGCCGATGTTGCGGAACTTCGCGACGAGGGCGCCCTCGACCGCCTTGTCGAGGTCGGCGTCGCCGAAGACCACGAACGGGGCGTTGCCGCCGAGCTCCATGCTCGTGCGCAGGATGCCGGTGGCGGCCTGCTTCATCAGGGCGCGGCCGACCTCGGTCGAGCCCGTGAAGCTCAGCTTGCGCAGGCGCGGGTCCTCGATGATCGGGCCCGAGACCTTCGACGAGGTCGACGTCGGGATGACGTTGACGACGCCCTTCGGCAGCCCGGCCTCCTCGAGCAGCTGCACGAAGGCGATCGTCGTGAGCGGCGTGAGCGCCGGCGGCTTGATGACGACCGTGCAGCCCGCGGCGAGCGCCGGGGCGATCTTGCGGGTCGCCATCGCGAGCGGGAAGTTCCACGGGGTGATGAAGAACGACGGGCCGACGGGGCGCTGCGAGACGATCATGCGCCCGGTGCCCTCGGGGTTCAGCCCGTAGCGGCCCGTGATGCGCACGGCCTCCTCGCTGAACCAGCGCAGGAACTCGCCGCCGTAGGCGACCTCGCCGCGCGCCTCGGCGAGCGGCTTGCCCATCTCGAGCGTCATGAGGAGCGCGAACTCCTCCTTGCGCTCCTGGAGCAGGTCGAACGCGCGGCGCAGCAGTTCGCCGCGGGCGCGGGGCGCGGTGGCCGCCCACTCGTCCTGCGCGGCCGCGGCCGCGTCGAGCGCCCGGATGCCGTCGGCGGGCGAGGCATCCGCGATCTCCTTGATCGTGCGGCCGGTCGCGGGGTCCTCGACGGCGAGGGTCCTGCCGCCCTCGGCGTCGACCCACTCGCCGCCGATGAAGAGACGGTGCTCGACGGCGTCGAGCACGGTGGATTCGAGCGTTGCAGTCGTCATGCGTGATTCCTGTTCGTGGTCGTGGGGCGGTGCGTCGGGTGGAGCGCTTCGAGGATCAGGGGTAGAGGCCGCGGAGGCGGTGCGCGTCGGCCACCCGTTCGACGGCGAGCGCCGTCGCGGCGGTGCGAAGTGAGAGCCCCCTGGTCTCCGCGTACCCCAGCACGTGCTGCCACGCGTTGAGCATCCGCTCCTCCAGTCTGGTCTCCACCTCGTCGGCGCGCCACCAGTAGGCCTGATTCGCCTGCACCCACTCGAAGTACGAGACGATGACGCCGCCCGCGTTCGCGAGGATGTCGGGCACCACGAGGATGCCACGCTCGCGCAGGATCGCGTCGGCCGTCGGCGTCGTGGGGCCGTTGGCGCCCTCGACGATGACGCGGGCGCGCACGGCGCCGGCGTTGGACTCGTGGAGCACGCCCTCGACCGCGGCCGGCACGAGCAGGTCGACGTCGAGGGTGAGCAGGTCGGCGCCGTCGATGGGCTCGGAGCCCGCGAACCCGATGACCGATCCGGTCTCGCGAACGTGGTCGTCGAGAGCCTCGATGTCGAGACCCGCCGCGTTGAACACGGCGCCGTACTGGTCGCTGACCCCGGCGACGCGCACGCCCGCCTCGGAGAGGAAGCGCGCGGCATCCGCACCGACCTTGCCAAAGCCCTGCACGGCGGCGGTCGAACGCGAGGGCTCGAGGCCGACGTGCCGGAGCGCGGCGAGCGCGATGTGGGTCACGCCACGGCTCGTCGCCGAGGCGCGACCCAGCGAACCGCCGAGCGCGATGGGCTTGCCGGTCACGATGCCGGGCACCGTGTAGCCGCTGGCGACGGAGTAGGTGTCCATCATCCAGGCCATCGTCTGCTCGTCGGTGCCGATGTCGGGCGCGGGGATGTCGCGCTCCGGGCCGATGATCGGCAGGATCTCGCTCGTGTAGCGGCGGGTCACGCGCTCGAGCTCGGCCTTGGAGTGCTCGCGGGGGTCGATCGCGATCCCGCCCTTGGCGCCGCCGTACGGCACGTCGAGCAGGGCGCACTTCCAGGTCATCCACATCGCGAGGGCTCGCACCTCGTCGATGTTGACGTTCGGCGCGTACCGCAGGCCGCCCTTGGCCGGGCCGCGCGAGAAGTTGTGCTGCACGCGGTGGCCCACGTACAGGCGGCTCTCGCCCGAGTCCATGCGCAGCGGCACGGCGACCGTGAGCTCGCGGCGCGGGGTCGCGAGCATCTGGTGCAGGCCGTCGTTGTAGCCGAGCAGGGCCACCGCCTCGGCGAGCTGGGAGCGCGCGTCGGTCAGCGGGGTGGCGATGTGATCCGAGGATGCCGCGGGGCGGGCGATCACGACGTCGTTGTCGGTGAGGGTGGTCATGCCTTCTTGAGTCCTTCCGCGACGACCTGCAGGCCCTCGATGAGGAGGTCGTCCGAGATGGTGAGCGGGGGGAGGAAGCGGATCACGTTGCCGTAGGTTCCGCAGGTGAGCACGAGCACGCCCTGCGAGGCGGCGTACGCGGCGATCTTGCCGGTGAGCGCGGCATCCGGCGCACCGGTGGCCGGGTCGACGATCTCGATGGCGACCATCGCGCCTCGGCCGCGGACGTCGCCGATGCGGGCGTCGGCGGTGCGCAGGGCGTTGAGGCGGCCGATGAGCACCGAGCCGATCTGCTTGGCGCGCTCGATGAGGCCGTCCTGCTCGTACGACTCGATCGAGGCGAGGGCGGCGACGCAGGCGAGCGGGTTGCCCGCGTAGGTGCCGCCGAGGCCGCCGGCGCCGGCGGCGTCCATCATCTCGGCGCGACCGGTGACCGCCGAGAGCGGCAGGCCGCCGGCGATGCCCTTGGCCGTGGTGATCAGGTCGGGCACGATGCCCTCGTGGTCGCTCGCGAACCAGGCGCCCGTGCGGCCGAAGCCGGACTGCACCTCGTCGGCGATGAAGACGACGTCGTTGGCGCGGCACCACTCGACGAGCGCCGGGAGGAAGCCGGCGGCCGGGACGATGAAGCCGCCCTCGCCCTGGATGGGCTCGATGATCATGGCGGCGAGGTTCTCGGCGCCGATCTGCTTCTCGATCTGCAGGATGGCGCGCGCGGCCGCCTCGGCGCCGCTGAGGCCGCCGTCGCGGTAGGGGTAGCTGAGCGGCACGCGGTACACCTCGGGCGCGAACGGGCCGAAGCCGTTCTTGTACGGGATGTTCTTCGCCGTGAGGCCCATGGTGAGGTTCGTGCGGCCGTGGTAGGCGTGGTCGAACGCGACGACGGCCTGCTTCTTCGTGTACGCGCGGGCGATCTTCACCGCGTTCTCGACGGCCTCGGCGCCGGAATTGAAGAGGGCCGAGCGCTTGGCGTGGTCGCCGGGGGTGAGCTCGTTGAGCTTCTCGGCGACGTCGACGTAGGAGTCGTACGGCGCGACGGTGAAGCAGGTGTGGGTGAACGCGTTGAGCTGGCGGGTCACGGCCTCGACGACGCGCGGGTTGGCGTTGCCGACGCCCGTGACGGCGATGCCGGAGCCGAGGTCGATGAGCGAGTTGCCGTCGGCGTCGACGAGCACTCCGCCGCCGCCCGCGACGACGGCGATCGGGATGGTGGTGCCGACGCCGGATGCCACGGCCTCGGCCTTGCGGGCCATGAGCTCCTGCGAGCGCGGGCCGGGGATGGCGGTGACGAGGCGTCGCTCCTGCGGGAGCGCGGGCCCTCCGGTGACGGCGGCCGGGGTGTCGACGAGAGTCATGGCGTGCTCCGATCAGGGGTGTGACGACGGTGGCTGATGCGGCCATGCTAGGTCCGCCGCGACGGATGCCACAGCGCCCCCGTGTACACCCAGCATCCGTTTCTTCGACGCCATGTACAACGCCATCGCCCACCCGACCGGTGCGGTCGGATGGGCGATGGCGTGCGGGTCCGAGCTCAGCGCTTCGCGAGCTCCCGCCGGTCCCGGAGGTCCTGGGCGGCGACGGCGCGGGTGTCGGGCGCATCCGGGACCACCGGGGGGATCGACGGGGTCGCCCCGACGCCGAGGATCGGGCGGCGGCGCCGGGTGCGCCCGATCGCCCGGAGCGACACGGCCCACTGCAGGCCGTAGCCGATCACGAAGACGAGCAGGGTGAAGATCAGCGCCATCGCCGCCCCTTGGTCGGGTGCGTAGAGCTGCGCCGAACGCGGGCTGATCATCGCGTACATGTACACCGACAGCGGCCGGGACTCGGGCGTCGCGAGGAACGCGGGCAGCGTGAACTCGTTGGTGCCGAGGATGAACATCTGGATCCACACCGCGAAGACCGTCGGCATCAGCAGCGGGACCACGATGCGCCGGAACCCCTCGAGCGGGCTGGCGCCGCTCACGAGGGCCGCCTCCTCCAGTTCCTTGCGGATCTGCAGCGTCGCGCTGTAGCCGGAGCGGTACGCGATCGACACGCGATACGAGTAGGCGATCACGAGTGCCGCGATCGTGCCGGCCAACGGGATCACGGGGTTGATCACCATGAAGGTCAGGAACATCGCGAATCCGGCGATGACCGCCGGGATCGCGACCGACGACGAGGCGAACAGGTCCATGCTCTTCGTCCAGCCGGTGCGCCGGGCGCGGGCGATGCCGTACGCGAGCACCGTCGCCGCGACGCACGCGATGGTCGCACTGCCGCCGGCGATGACCAGGGTGCGGCCGAGCGAGGCCCAGAACTCGGGGTCGGAGAGCACGGCCCCGAACGCGCCGAACTGCGTCTGCTCGGCGAGGGCCGTGAACGAGAACGCGATCGGGTACGGCGTGATGGAGGCCCAGAACAGCGCAAACAGCGGGAGGATCGCGGTGAGCAGCACGAAGACGAAGACCGCGATCATCACCGGGACGCGCCAGGCGCCGAGCTTCATGACCGTCGGCCGGAAGCCCTTGCCCGAGATCGACGCCCGACGCTCCGCGTTCCGCGTCGCACGGAGGTAGATCACGAACGCGATCGTCGTGATCACGAGGAACACGCACCCCCAGGCCGCGGCGAGGCCGTACTGGGGCAGCTGCCCCGCGCCCGCGCTGACGAGCGTCCAGAGCTTCAGCGCGAAGATCGACTTGCCCGACTCCTGGCCGAACAGCAGGGGCACCTCGAGGCTGCCGAGCCCGAGGATGAAGGTCAGCACCGCCACGCCCAGCAGGCCCGGCCAGAGCATGGGGAGCGTGACGCGGCGAAGGGTCTTCGGCCACGAGGCCCCCGAGACCCTGGCCGACTCCTCGAGCGAGCCGTCCATGCTGGTGAGGATCGGCACGATCATGAGGTACGGGAAGGTCACGTTCGTGAGCGCCTGGATCACGGTCATCGTGAGGAACGAGTACGGATCGATCACGAGGTCGCCGGGCAGCAGGCGCAGCAACTGGTTCAGCACGCCCGACTCGGGCGAGAGCATGAGCAGGTAGGCCTGCGCCTTGACGATCGGCGGGATGATGAACGGCACCACGATCAGCACCGAGATGACCCGCCGGAGCGGGGCGTCGGTGCGCACGGTCACCCACGCCAGCCCGAAGGCCATCAGGAGCGAGAGCACGGTCGACCCGCCCACGAACGCGGCCGTCGACCCGAGCACGTCCCAGAAGTCCTCGCGAAGGCTCCAGAGCGTGACGAAGTTCTCCGTCGACCACTTCGCGGACGAGACGCCGAACGGCAGGAACGGACCACGGAACGCCGTGATCACCTGTACGACCAGCGGGATCGCGAGGAGGAGGGAGATCACCGTTCCGGCGATGATCGTCGCGATCTTCAGCGTGGTGGGCCGCGTGCGCTCGGCCTTCGTGGTCCGTCCTGCCTGAGACACGTGCTATCCGTTCAGTGCCGCGTCGGCGGCGTTGATCATGGCGATCCACTCGTCGCGGGTGTCCACCGTCTCCGTGATCGATCCGCCCTGCAGGCCCGCCAGCAGCGCGTCGGCGTTGGTCTTCATGAGGCCGGTCGCCGAGTCGAAGAGCGAGGTGGGCAGGCCCGGGTAGGGCACCTGCGTGGTGGAGAACCGCTCGTCGGTCATGCGCAGCTCGAGCCAGTCGGGGTCGTAGGCGTTCCAGAGCGACCAGAGCATGGCGCCGGCCTGGTTCTTCGCATCGACGTTGACGCCGGAGAACTGGGCGAACACGCCGGAGTCCTCGTACGGCGACACCGAGAGGCTCGGGTTCGGGTTGAAGAGCGTCTGGCCGAGGGCGATCGGCACGTCGCCGCTCGACAGCGGCGAGTCCTGGTCCTCCAGCACCTGCAGGTTGCCCGAGGACTTCAGCTCGCCGATGAGGTCGACCATCGCGTCCTCGCCCTGGTCCATGCCGTAGCCGGCGAAGACGTTGGCGTTGTAGCTCGCCACCGAGACCTGGCCCTCGTACTTCGGGTCGAGGAGGCCGTCGAGCGTCGGCGGCGCCTCGGCCTTGTCGGTGTTGACCTGCATGAGGGAGCCGTTGACGCTGTCGGGCAGCATCTCGGGCGCCCCGATCGTGAAGAACTCGGCGGGCACGCCGAACTCCGTCCAGTCGACGTCGGCCCAGTAGCCCTCGTCGGTCATGGCGGCCGCCGAGACCAGCGAGCCCGAGATGACGTCGGTGTTGCGGGACCCGGTCGCCTTGGCCGAGATGATGGCCGACGACAGGTTGTAGGTGAGGCCGCGAGTCTCGATCTTCAGGTCGGGGTAGCGCGAGTTGAACTCGGCGATCACGTCGGGCGAGAGCTCGTACCAGTCCCAGATCACGAGCCGGCCGTCGTCGGTCTCCTTGGCCGTCTCGTAGAGGGCGTCCATCTGCTTCGAGATCTCGGGCCAGAAGTCGTCGTAGAAGTTCTCGCAGCGGGTGACCGCGCCGACCTCGACGGCGTCGCAGGCCGCGGCGTCGGCGGCGTCGCCGACCGGTTCGATCGCGCCCTGCGACGCGGCCGGCGAACTGCAGGAGCTGAGCAGCAGCAACCCTGCTGCGGCGAGGGCGATGGTTCCTATCCGTGCGGTACGTACGTGCATGATCGGGAGTTCCTCTCTGACGTGGATCCATTGGGTGGGGCGGGGTCGGGCTCGGGGTGGTGCGTTCGCCGGGGCGGGTTCGGGCGGTTCGGTCGGTTCTGCGGTTCGGGCGGGGTTCGGGTGCGCCCGTGCGCCGGGGCGGGTCGGCTACGTCGCGAGCACCCGGCAGGCGTGCGGCGCGAGCTCGATGACCACGTCGCTGCCGGTGGTCGGCGAGCTGGGCGGCGCCCCGCGGACGACGATGCTGCCGACCACGGTCTGCCCCGAGAGGATCTCGGCCTCGTACTCGACGATCTCGCCGAGGAACTCGACGCGCACGACGCGGGCGGGCAGCAGGTTCGGCCGGTCGGGGGCGACCTCGTGCCACCGCACGCTCTCTGGGCGGAAGGTGACGGTGACGTCGGCACCGGTGCCGACGCCGTCGGGGCACGGGGTGACGAGCCGGGTGCCGAACGCCTCGACGAGCGCGTCGCCGTCGGCGTCGCGGCCGCGGACGACGGCGGGGATCATGTTCACGCGCCCCACGAAGTCGGCGACGAACCGGTCGGCCGGCTGGTAGTAGAGATCCCTCGGCGCCGCCTCCTGCACGATGCGGCCCTGGTTCATGACGGCCACGCGATCGGACATCGACAGGGCCTCGGACTGGTCGTGCGTCACGTAGAGCGCGGTGATGCCGAGGCGCTGCTGGAGGCTGCGCAGCTCGTTGCGCATGGTGTCGCGGAGCTTCGCGTCGAGGTTGCTGAGCGGCTCGTCGAGCAGCAGCAGTCGGGGGCGGTGCGCCAGCGCCCGGGCGAGCGCGAGTCGTTGCTGCTGGCCGCCCGAGAGCGCCGTGGCGGGTCGGTGCGCGTACGCGTCGAGCTGCACGAGCTCGAGCGCCTCCATCGCGCGCTTCCTCGCCTCCTTCTTCGGCAGTTTCCCGGCCGAGACCTGGAGCGGGAAGATCGCGTTCGCGAACACCGACATGTGCGGCCAGATCGCGTAGTTCTGGAACACCATGCCCACATCGCGCTTGTCGGGCGGAACGTGCTGCGAACCCGTGGAGAGCACCTTGTCGTCGAGCGAGATCACGCCGCCGTTGCTGTTCTCGAGGCCCGCGACGCACCGGAGCGTGGTGGTCTTGCCGCACCCCGACGGGCCGAGGAGCGAGGTGAACGTGCCGGGCTCGATGGTGAAGGTGACACCCTTGACGACCGGCACCTCCGCTCCGTCGAGGAGGTACTGCTTCTCGAGGCCGTCGACGACGAGCCGGCCGCCGCCGCTTGCGTGGGTCATGTCCCTGCTCAACTTTCCGTGACGAGTTCTGTATTCTGGATCCGGTTCTACGGGGCGGAGGCCCCGACCGGGCGCGTCGACGACCATCAGCGCTCGGCGGCCGACGTCGTCATCGATCCGGCGGCGGATGCCCCGGACGCGGGCTTCTCGCCCCAGCCGACGGTGACCTTCGGCTTCGCGAAGAACGCCACCACGACCGCGCAGGCCGCGAACCCCGCCACGGCGAGCCAGAGCGACTGCGCCATCGCTGCGGAGAAGCCGGCGGCGACCTCGGCCGGCAGTGCCGCGCCGGCGCCCGGTCGGGCGTCCGCGGCGTCGAGACCCGGCAGTTGCACGGCGAGGGCGTAGCCCATGAGCGCCGCGATCGCCGCCGAGCCGAGCACCGACCCGACCTGGCGGGTCATCGTGTAGACGCCGGATCCGGCGCCGGCGAGGGCCGACGGGAGGTTCCTCGTCGCCGTCGACGCGAGCGGGGCGAAGACCCCCGAGATGCCGACCCCGAGCAGCGCGGACGGCAGGAGCAGCAGCCAGTACGCGACATCCGGCCCGAGGAGCACGGCATAGCCGGCGAGCGCGAGCGCCGACGTCGAGAGCCCGGCGAGCGCGACCCACTTCGGATCGACCCGGTCGCTGAACCGCCCGACGAGCGGCGAGAGCACGCCCGACACGACGGCCATCGGCACGAACATGAGCGCGGCCTGCGTCGGGGTCAGCCCCCGCGCCACCTGGAAGTAGTACGCGAGCGGCAGCGGCATGGCCGTGAGCGCGAGGCCGACGAGCGAGATCGCGACGGTCGAGAGGGCGAAGTTGCGGTCGCGGAACAGCACGAGCGGCAGCAGCGGCTCGGCACGGTTGAACGCCTGCCAGACCACGAACCCGGCCAGCACGACGAGGCCGGTGATGATGACGCCCCACACCGTGACGGGGCCGACGATCGTGCCCCAGTCGTAGGTCGCGCCCTCCTGGATGCCGAACACCACGAGGAACATGCCGACCGCGCTCAGCGCGACGCCGAGCCAGTCGAAGCGGTGCCCGTGGGTCTCGAGGTCGGGCACGAGCCGCCACGCCGCGACGAACGCGACGACGCCGACCGGCACGTTCACGAAGAACACCCACTCCCAGCCGAGCGAGTCGACGAGCACTCCGCCGAGGATCGGGCCGACGAGCGTCGCGACCCCCGCGACCGAGCCCCACAGTCCCATCGCCGCACCGCGCTGCTGCGGCGGGAACACGCGGGCGATCACGGCCATCGTCTGCGGCGTCATGAGCGCGGCGCCGAGGCCCTGCACCGCACGCGCGGCGATGAGCGTCTCGATGTCGCCCGACAGTCCGCACCAGAGCGACGCGAACGTGAAGACCACGAGCCCGACCAGGTAGACGCGCTTGGGGCCGAACCGGTCGCCGAGCCGGCCCGTGATGAGCAGCGGCACCGCATAGGCGAGCAGGTACGCGCTCGTCACCCAGATCACCGACGTGAGGTCGGTGTCGAGGTCGGCGAGGATCGCCGGGTTCGCGATCGACACGATCGTCGTGTCGACGAGGATCATGAAGAACCCGATGACGAGCGCCCAGAGGGCTGGCCACGGCCTGGATGTCTGGTTCATGGTCGACTTCCGCAGGGGGTCTCGGCTCGGCCCGGTCAGTCGCCGACCGACGGCGCAGACGGCAGCCCGACGACGGGCTCGCCGAGCAGCGGCGTCGAGACGGCGTAGATGCCGTGGTTCGCGAACAGCCAGATCAGGTTGCGATCCCACTCGACGAAGATGCCGTGCACGGGCGCCGCGAGGTCGTCGTCGTCCTTGAGGCCCATCGGCGGCACGAAGTACGCGCCGACCTTCGGGTCCTCGGGGTCGCGCACGTCGAAGATCTGGAGCCCGGCCGCGTAGAAGGCGTACGGGATGACGCCGCCGTGCGGCGTGCCGGTGTTCGTGAAGTAGCCCGAGCGCTTGGGCCCGAACGACCCGCGTCGCTGCGCCCAGTCCGTGAACGGCGCCTCGGCCGGCGGCATCGGCCGCGGCATGGTGCGGACGAACCTCGGCTGCGTCGGGTCGCTCACGTCGATCTGGTAGATCTCCTTGGCCGGCTCGTAGCAGTCGGTGTTCATCGGGTAGCCCGAGACGTAGACGTAGCCCGTCTCCTCCACCTGGGTGGTGTCGACGTTGTCGCCCTCGGTGCCCGCCACGCTCACGGGCAGGTCGCACCATCCGACGTGGTGGATGTTCGCGGGGTCCGAGACGTCGAGCACGAAGAAGCCCTGTCCGCCCTGCGCCGCGTAGCCGTACTGCCACCCGGACTCGACCGAGCGCGGCATGAAGATGCCCATGCGCGACCCGAACCACGAGGTCTTGTTGTTCCACCGCTCGTTGCCGGCGAGGTACTCGGAGTCGGCCTCCTCGCCGACGCGCGTGCCGGGCACCCACCAGGTCGAGAGGTGCACAGGGTTCGCCGGGTCGGACACGTCGTACGCGGCATGGCCCGCGGCCCAGAGCGTGGTCTTGTACGGCTGGTTCGTGAAGGTGTTGTCGGGCGCGGTCGCCACGAAGAGGTACTTGTCGCCGTAGTAGACGGGCAGGTCGAGCACGCCGTTGCCCTCCTGCACCTCGTCGGGCCCGTGGTTCGGGTCGGTCGAGACCTCGGTGAGCAGGGTCCAGTCGCGCGGGGTCGGACCGTTCACCTCGAACACGCGGAAGCCGCGCAGCCCCTCCCACTCGAGGAGCTGGCCCTCGACGGTGTCGTCGGTCCACTTGTTCGCGACGCGTCCGTTGAGGAAGTACCGCGGCGTCTCGTTCGCCTGGATCGCGATGTGCTTGCCGAGCTGCTCGTTCCACTGGATCGTCACCGCGCCGAAGCTCGGGCCGCTCCACGGCAGGGTCTCCTCGTCGACGATCACGAGCGCCCGCGGGTCGGTGATGTCGTAGACGTTCCAGCGGTTGCCGCCGCCGTAGTGCAGCATGTAGCGCCGGTCGTCCCAGTCGTAGATCGACTGCCACGAGTGGCTCGTGTTCACGACGATCGGGTAGAACGCCTCGGATGTCGCGTTCAGGCTGTAGGTCGCGGCGTCGCGGTACGGGAGCTGTCCGGGCCAATCGACGAAGACGTCGCGCGGCACCGAGGGCGTGGAGGCCGGCGGGAGGAAGGTGCCGTCGGGCTGCATGCCCCAGCTCGCGGGGTCGGGATCGCCCGGCTCGCCCTCGACGCGCTCGAAGTCGTCGGGGTTGTACTTCTTCGCGTCGGGCACGTACGGAGAGCCGGCCATGTCGCCTCCAGGTTGGGCAGTCGTTCGGATGTCGTGACGCGGGGGCGTCGTTCATCCCAGCGTCGCGAGGTCGACCGATGCTGTCCAATGACTTTCCGGCTCTGAGCCATGACCGTCAGGGCATATCAACCGTGCGGGAACGGCTCCGATTGCGCGTACTCGCGCTCGAGCTCGGCGAGACGGGCTCCCTCTTCGCGGAGGTGCCCGAGGAGGGCCGCCGCGGCCGCCGACGGCGCCCGGTCCTTCGGCATGGTGACCCCGACCGAGCGACGGATCGAGCTCAGCGGGGTGGGCAGGATGCGCAGCTCCCGGTCGTCGACCGCGATGAACATGGGCAGCGCGGCGATGACGTCGGTCGACACGAGGAGGTTGCGCAGGGTGAGCATCGACGTGCACTCCACCCGGTCGGCGGGCAGCGGAAGCCCCTCGTGGAAGAAGACGGCCTCGAGCTCGGCGCGGAGCGCGGTCTGGGCGACCGGGAAGATCCACGGGTACGCGATCAACTCGCCGAGCGACGTGCGGGCGAGGTCGTGCACGGGGTGCCCCGCCCTGGCCACGAGGCGGATGGGCTCCTGATGCAGGCGCTCCTGCTCGAGGCGCACCGGCACCGTCGACGAGAGCCGGCCGACCGTGAGGTCGAGGTCGCCTGCGAGCAGCAGCTGCTGGAGCATGTCGGGCGTGCCCTCGCGCACGACGACGGTCAACCGCGGATGCTCGGCCTTGAGCCCCGCGATGGCCCGTGGCAGCAGCAGGTTCGATCCGGCGAGGTGCGTGCCGACGGTCACGGTGCCGAGCTGGCCCGACTGCAGCAGGCGCACCTCCTCGCCGGCGATGCGCAGCTCGGCGAGCACGGACCGGGCCCGCTCGATGAACGCGTGGCCGTACTGGGTCGGGGTGACCCCTCGCGGCAGTCGCTCGAAGAGCGGGACGCCGAGCAGGTCCTCGACCTCGCGCAGTCCGCGCGTGACGACGGGCTGGGTGATGTGCAGCGATTCCGCGGCACGGACGAGCGTGCCCTCGTCCGCGATCGCGGTGACGAGGACGAGATGCCGGATCTTCAGCCGGCCGTCGAGGAGTCGGTCAGTGCCCACGATTCGGAACTATAGCCGTGGGGGCATGGCAACACCACAAGAGAGTATTTGTCGGCATCACCCCGAGTTCCTAGCCTGAACCACATGACCTCACAGACGACGTCGCTGCCGCTGACGGCCTCGAACCCGGCCCCGCAGGCGACGCGCCAACTGCGCAACTTCATCGGCGGCGAGCACGTCGACGGCGTGCGCACCTTCGACAAGCTGAACCCGGTCGACGGCTCCCTCATCGCCGAGGTCCACGAGTCGGGCCGGCACGAGGTCGACCGGGCCGTCGCCGCCGCCCGCGCCGCACTCGACGGCCCGTGGGGGCGCATGACCACCGGCGAGCGCGCGACCATCTTGCGGCGCATCGCCGACACGATCGAGCGCCGCTTCGACGACCTCGTCGCCGCCGAGGTCGGCGACACCGGCAAGCCAGAGACCCTCGCCCGCGACCTCGACGTCGCCAGGGCCGCCGCGAACTTCCGTGCCTTCGCCGATGTCGTCTCGGCCGCCGGACTCGACTCCTTCCTCACCGAACTGCCCGACGGACGGCGCGCCCTGAACTACGCGGTTCGCAAGCCGCTCGGGGTCGTCGCGGTGATCGTGCCCTGGAACCTCCCCCTCCTGCTGCTCACGTGGAAGCTCGCGCCGGCGCTGGCCGGCGGCAACACGGTGGTCGTCAAGCCCTCGGAGGAGACGCCGTCCTCGGCGACGCTGCTCGCCGAGATCCTCCTCGAGGCGGGGCTGCCGGCTGGGGTCGTGAACGTCGTGCACGGGTTCGGCGAAGACTCCGCGGGCGAGTTCCTCACGACGCATCCGGGCATCGACGGCGTGACCTTCACCGGGGAGTCCTCGACGGGCTCGGCGATCATGCGCGCGGTCGCCCCGCGGGTGCGTCCGGTGTCGTTCGAGCTCGGCGGCAAGAACGCCGCCGTCGTCTTCGCCGACGCCGATCTCGACACCGCGATCGCCGGGCTCGCGCGCTCCACCTACCTGAACACCGGGCAGGTGTGCCTCTGCACCGAGCGCATCTACGTCGAGCGGGCGATCTTCGACGACGTCGCCGCGGGCCTCGCCGAGCAGGCCGCGCGCCTCCGCCTCGGCCGCCCCGAGGACCCGGCGACCACCACCGGTCCGCTGATCTCGCAGGCCCACCGGGCGAAGGTGCTCTCCTACCTCGACCTCGCGCAGCAGGAGGGCGCCACGCTCCTCGCCGGCGGCGGCATCCCCTCACTCGGCCCCGGCCTCGACGGCGGCTCCTGGATCGAGCCCACCCTCTGGACGGGGCTCGACAACTCGCACCGCACCGTGCGCGAGGAGGTGTTCGGCCCGGTCGCCGCGCTCATCCCGTTCGACACCGAGGAGGAGGCGATCGCGCTCGCGAACGACACCGACTACGGCCTCGCCGCCGTCACCTGGACGCGCGACCTCAGCCGCGGGCACCGGGTCGCGCAGCGGATGCGGGTCGGCATGTCGTGGGTGAACACCTGGTACCTGCGCGACCTCCGCAGCCCCTTCGGCGGCGTCGGCCTCTCGGGCATCGGCCGCGAGGGCGGCCACCACTCGCTCGAGTTCTACACCGAGCCCACGAACGTGTGCGTGCAGCTGTGAGCGGGCAGACCTCGCCGGCGTGGCCGGGCGAATGGCCCGAGGCGGATGCCGCGACCGGCGCTTCCACGTCGACGACGACCGCCGCGCTGGCCGCCGACGAACGGCTCCGGATCGCCGCCCGGTCGCGCACCGCCTGCGCACCCGTGCGCGACCTCATCGGCGACCTCGACCAGGACGAGGCGTACGCCGTGCAGACGCTCGGCATCGACCGGCGCCTCGCCGAGGGGCGGCGCGTCATCGGCCGCAAAATCGGCCTCACCTCGCCGGCCGTGCAGTCGCAGTTCGGCGTCTTCACGCCCGACTACGGCGTACTGCTCGACGACATGATGGCGGCCGACCGCGAGCCGATCGAGCTCGCCCGCTTCCTCCAGCCGCGCGTCGAGGCCGAGGTCGCGTTCGTACTCGGCCGCGACCTCGAGTCCCCCACGACGCACGTGGCCGACGTGCTCCGCGCGACCGAGTTCGTGCTCCCCGCGATCGAGATCGTCGACTCGCGCATCGCCGGATGGGACATCCGCATCGCCGACACCATCGCCGACAACGCCTCGAGCGGCGCCGTCGTGCTCGGCACCACGCCGCGATCGCTCGACGGGCTCGACCTCGCCGCCGTCGGCATGAGCCTCGACCACGCCGACGAGATCGTCTCGAGCGGGTCGGGCGCCGCGTGCCTCGGCAGCCCGGTCATCGCGGTGGCCTGGCTCGCCCGGGCGGTCGCCCGCCACGGCCGACCCTTGCGTGCGGGCGAGGTGATCCTCTCCGGAGCACTCGGTCCCATGGTCGACGTGACCGGGCCGGGCGTGTACCGCGCCCGCCTCGACGGCCTCGGCGAGGTCCGCGCCGACTTCATCGATTCCCGCACGGAAGGAGCCGTCGCATGAGCGCGGGCGTCGCCATCATCGGCTCGGGCAACATCGGCACCGACCTGCTGATCAAGGTCAAGCGACTCTCGAGCACCCTCCGCGTCGTCGCGATGGTCGGCATCGACGAGCAGTCCGACGGACTCGCCCGTGCTCGCCGCCTCGGGGTCGCGACCACCCACGAGGGGGTCGACGGCCTCCTGCGCATGCCCGAGTTCGCCGACGTCGAGCTCGTGTTCGACGCGACCTCCGCCGGCGCCCACGCGCGCAACGACGCCCTGGTCCGCGATCGCGGGCGCATCATGGTCGACCTCACGCCCGCCGCGATCGGACCCTACGTCGTGCCGGTGGTGAACCTCGAGGAGCACCTCGGGGCCACGAACGTCAACATGGTCACGTGCGGCGGCCAGGCCACCGTGCCGATGGTCGCGGCGGTCTCCCGCGTGGCATCCGTCGCCTATGCCGAGATCGTCGCCTCGATCGCCTCGAAGTCGGCGGGCCCCGGCACGCGGGCGAACATCGACGAGTTCACCGAGACGACCTCGCGGGCCATCGAGCGCATCGGCGGCGCCGAGCGCGGCAAGGCGATCATCGTGCTGAACCCGGCCGACCCGCCGCTCATCATGCGCGACACGGTCTACTGCCTCGTCGAGGGCGAGGTCGACGAAGACGCCGTGCGCGCCTCGGTCGACGCCATGGTCGCCGAGGTCCAGGGGTACGTCGGCGGCTACCGCCTGAAGCAGCGCGTGCAGTTCGACGCCGTCGACGAGGCCTACGTGCCCGCCCTCGACCGGCCGTTCCACGGCACGCGGGTCACCGTGCTCCTCGAGGTCGCGGGCGCCGGCCACTACCTCCCCGAGTACGCCGGCAACCTCGACATCATGACCAGTGCGGCCCTGCGCACCGCCGAGCGCCTCGTCGCCGAGCGGCTCGCGAGCCGATCGCCCGCGGGCGAGCCGGATGCGGGCGATCTGGATACCGCCGTACACGCCGCAGACCGGACGGGAGCCACCGCATGACCCCGACGACGCAGTCCCCCTCACCGGCCAAGTCCCCATCGGCGCCCGCGACGGCGGCCGCCCCGCCCCGCGTCTACGTGCAGGACGTCACCCTCCGCGACGGCATGCACGCCATCGGTCACCAGTACACGGTCGAACAGGTGCGCGAGATCGCGGCGGCGCTCGACGCGGCGGGCGTCGACGCCGTCGAGGTCGCGCACGGCGACGGCCTCGGCGGCTCGAGCGTGGCCTACGGCCAGGGCGCGAGCACCGACGAACGGTGGATCGAGGCCGCGGCCGAGGTGCTGCAGCACGCGAAGCTGACCACGCTGATCCTGCCCGGCATCGGCACGATCGACCACCTCGCGCGGGCCCGCGACCTCGGCGTGCGGAGCGTGCGCGTCGCGACCCACTGCACCGAGGCCGACGTCGCCGCCCAGCACATCGGCTGGGCGCGCGACCACGGCATGGACGTCTCGGGCTTCCTCATGATGAGCCACCTCAACGACCCTCGCAGCCTCGCCGAGCAGGCCCGGCTCATGGAGTCGTACGGCGCGCAGTGCGTCTACGTCACCGACTCGGGCGGACGCCTGACCATGCGCGACGTCGCCGAGCGCGTCGACGCGTACCGCGAGGTGCTCGACGCCGACACCCAGATCGGCATCCACGCGCACGAGAACCTCTCGCTGAGCGTCGCGAACAGCATCACCGCGGTCGAGCACGGCGTGTTCCGCGTCGACGCCTCGCTCGCCGGCCAGGGCGCCGGGGCGGGCAACACCCCGATCGAGGCGTTCATCGCCGTCGCGAACCTGCTCGGCTGGGAGCACGGCTGCGACCTCTTCGCCCTGCAGGATGCCGCGGAGGAGCTCATCCGTCCGCTGCAGCGTCGCCCCGTGCGCGTGGACCGCGAGACCCTCACGCTCGGCTACGCCGGCGTGTACTCGAGCTTCCTGCTGCACGCCGAGCGCGCCGCGGACCGCCACGGGCTCGACGCCCGCGACATCCTCATCGAACTGGGTCGGCGCCGCATGGTGGGCGGCCAGGAGGACATGATCGTCGACGTGGCCCTCGACCTCGTCGCCGCGCGCGAGGCAGCCTCTCACGGCACCCACGGCGCCGCCGACGTCTCGATCGAGGGGGCCGCATGAGCGCCGTCGCGGCCGCGCACCCCGCACGCACAGGGGCGGATGTCGCGGCCCTCGCCGAGCTCCTCGACGAGGCGCAGCGCACAGCGACGCCCGTCGAGCAGCTCTCGGCCGGCGCGCCGCTCGCCCTCGCCGACGCCTACGCCGTACAGCACGCGCTCGTCGCACGCCGCATCGCCCGGGGCGACCGCGTCGCGGGCCTGAAGCTCGGCTTCACCAGCCGGGCGAAGGCCAGGCAGATGGGCGTCGACGACGTCATCCTCGGCACGCTCACCGAGGCGATGCGCGTCGAGGACGGCGGATGCTTCGACCCGGCGTCGTGCATCCACCCGCGCGTCGAACCGGAGGTCGCCTACCTGCTGGGCGCGGACGTCGACCCGGATGGCGGCGCGCATCCGTCGTCCATCGTCGCCGTCGCACCCGCGCTCGAGATCATCGACTCCAGGTACCGCGACTTCCGGTTCGACCTCGGCGACGTCGTCGCCGACGACACGTCCGCGGCCGCCTTCGCGATCGGCCCGTGGATCCGGCCCTCCGATGCCGTCGGCCTCGCCAACCGCGCCGTGCAGCTCGAGATCGACGGCCGCCTCGTGCAAACGGGGTCGACGGCCGCCATCCTCGGCGATCCGGCGCGCGCCCTCGCCGCGGCGGGTCGCCTGGCGAACGCGCACGGATTCACCCTGCGGGCGGGCACCGTGCTGCTCGCCGGCGCGGCGACCGTCGCCGTGCCCCTCCCCCGCCACGGCGTCGTCGAGGCGGGCATCCACGGCCTCGGCCGGGTGTCCGTGCGGCTCGGCGCGGACGCGCCGGAGGGCGACCGATGAGCGCGACGGGCGGCGTCACGGTCGCCGGCAAGGCCACCCCTCGCGGGCGATTCCCGCACGCGAAGGTCTCGGGCGACCTCGTCTTCGTGTCGGGCACGTCGAGCCGGCGCCCCGACAACTCGATCGCAGGCGCCGAGGTCGACGAGTTCGGCACCACGAGGCTCGACGTCGCGGTGCAGACGCGCGCCGTGCTCGAGAACATCCGCGAGGTGCTGGCGGCGTGCGGCTGCACGCTCGACGACCTCCTGCAGGCGACGACCTACCTCGTCGACATGAACGACTTCGGCGCCTACAACGCCGTCTGGGCGGAGACGTTCGACGAGACCGGCCCGGCGCGCACCACCGTCGCGGTGCACGCCCTGCCGCACCCGCACCTGCGCATCGAGATCCAAGCGATCGCGAGGCGCCGCGAACCGAACAGCACCACCGGCACCACCGCACTCAAGGAGGAATCATGACCACCATCCCACCCGTGATCGACTTCCCGGCCTGGATCCGCGAGCACGAGCACCTGCTGAAGCCGCCGGTCAACAACAAGGCGGCCTGGGAGCCGATGGGCGACTTCATCGTGCAGGTCGTCGGCGGCCCGAACCAGCGCACCGACTTCCACTTCGACCCGTACGAGGAGTGGTTCTACCAGTACCGCGGCAACATGCACGTCAACATCCAGACCGAGGACGGACCGCAGCGCATCGACATCCGCGAGGGCGAGATGTGGCTGCTCCCCGGCAACGTGTACCACTCCCCCCAGCGCCCCGAGGCCGGCTCGATCGGCATCGTCATCGAGCGCATCCGCGAGGAGGGCACGCTCGAGAAGTTCGCCTGGTTCTGCCCGAACTGCAACGAGAAGGTGCACGAGGTCGAACTGCAGGTCCGCGACATCGTCGAGGACCTCCCCCCGGTGTTCCGCGAGTTCTACGAGAGCGAAGAGGGCCGCACCTGCCCGAAGTGCGGCGCAGTCCACCCCGGCAAGGGCTGAACCGGGTGGGCACGATCGACGTCCACACGCACTACGTGCCCAAGGGCTGGCCCGACCTGTCGACGCAGGTCGGGCCGGGCTCCTGGCCGTGGTTCCGCGCGGACTCCGAGCGCGACGCCATGATCATGGTGGGCGAGACCGAGTTCCGCCGCATCGACGCGAGCTGCTGGGACGCCGAGGCGCGGATCGCCGACATGGACGCCGACGGCATCGACATCCAGGTCGTCTCGCCGACCCCCGTGTTCTTCTCCTACGAGATGCCCGGCGCCGAGGCCGCGAAGGTCTCGCGGATCTTCAACGACCTCGCGCTCGAGATCTGCGCACCGGCATCCGATCGCCTGCTGCCGTTCGCCCAGGTGCCCCTTCAGGACACGGATGCCGCGTGCAGGGAGCTCGACCGCGCGATCGACTCCGGGCACGTCGGCGTCGAGATCGGCAACCACGTCGGCGACCACGACCTCGATCACGAGGGCATCGTCACGTTCCTCCAGCACTGCGCCGACCGCGACGTGCCCGTGTTCGTGCACCCGTGGGATATGCCCGGCTCGCCGCGCCTCGACCGCTGGATGGCGCGGTGGCTGACCGGCATGCCCGCCGAGACGCACCTCTCGATCATCGCGCTGATGCTGGGCGGTGTGCTCGACCGCGTCCCGCCGACCCTGCGCCTCGCCTTCGCCCACGGCGGCGGTTCGTTCGCGTTCTGGCTCGGCCGCTTCGAGAACGCGTGGCACCGGCGACCCGACCTCATCGGCGTCAGCGAACGACCGCCATCGGGCTACCTCGACCGCTTCAGCGTCGACTCGGTGGTGTTCGACCCGGCGGCGCTGCGCCTGCTCGTCGACACGCTCGGCGCCGATCAGGTGATGCTCGGCAGCGACTACCCGTATCCGCTCGGCGAGCGCCCCGTCGGCGCCGTGGTCGAGCGCGCCGGGTTCCTCACCGACGAGCAGAAGGCGGCCATCCGGTACGGCAACGCCCGGCGCTTCCTGGCCCTCTGAACGATCGGATGCCTCGCCGCCCGCTCCGCCGCACGACTCCGACCATCTCCCGAGCCACGACCGAATCGAAGGAATCCACCCGGCCATGAGCACCGCGACCACCACCCAGCACGCGATCGACCGCGCGACGTGCGCGGCCCTCGACGCGGCCGACCCGCTCGCCCCGTACCGCGACCGATTCGCCCTGCCCGACGGGGTCGTCTACCTCGACGGCAACTCGCTCGGGGCGCTCCCGCGCGCGACGGCGGCCCACGTGGAGCGGGTGATCGCCGAGGAGTGGGGCGTCGGCCTCATCCGCAGCTGGAACGACGCGGGCTGGTTCGAGAAGCCGCTCGCGCTCGGCGACCGGATCGCGCCGCTCATCGGCGCGGGCCCCGGCGAGGTGGTGCTCGGCGACTCGACGTCGGCGAGCCTGTTCCAGGTGGCGATGGCCGCGGCCAGGCTCCGCCCCGACCGCACCGTCGTCATCTCCGAGCGCGGCAACTTCCCGACCGACCTCTACGTGCTCGAGAGCGTGCAGGAGCTCGTCGGCGGCGCGGCCCCGCTCGAGCGCCGGCTGATCGCCGACGACGGGCCCACCCTCGACGAGATGCTCGACGAGGACGTCGCGGTCGTCGTGCTCACCCACGTCGACTACCGCACGGGCCGCATGCACGACATGGGCGAGGTGACCCGCCGGGTGCACGCGGCCGGGGCGATCATGGTCTGGGACCTCTGCCACAGCGTCGGCGCCGTGCCCGTCGACCTCAACGCGGCCGGCGCGGACTTCGCGATCGGCTGCACGTACAAGTACCTCAACGGCGGTCCCGGCTCCCCGTCGTTCATCTGGGTCGCCGAACGCCACCACGAGGCCGCCCGCCCCGCACTGACGGGCTGGCACGGCCACGCGCGGCCGTTCGACTTCGACGTCGAGTACGCCCCCGCCGCGGGCATCGGCCGGTTCCGCGTCGGCACGCCGCAGCTGCTCTCGGTCGCGGCCCTCGAGGCGAGCCTCGACCTCTGGGCCGAGGTCGACCTCGACCAGCTGCGGGAGAAGAGCCTCCGCCTCACGGAGCTGTTCATCTCGCTCGTCGACACGAGGCTCGCGCCGTGGGGCGTCGAGGTGGTCACGCCCCGGCAGTCGGCCCGTCGCGGCAGCCAGGTCGCGGTGCGCGTCGAGGACGGCTACGCCGTGATGCAGGCCCTCATCGAGCGCGGCGTCATCGGCGACTTCCGCGCGCCCGACCTCATGCGCTTCGGCTTCGCGCCGCTCTACGTCTCGCACGCCGACGTCTGGGATGCGGTGGCCGCCCTCGAGGACATCCTCGCCACCGAGGTCTGGCGCGAGCCGAGGTTCGCCCGTCGCGGCACCGTGACCTGAGCCATCCGCTCGGCACCCGCAGGTACACTCAGGGCTGGATATTCGACGCCGTGTACATCGCTTCGGCGGTGACACGGCCCGCCGGGTCGTCGCTCGACCCGGAATCGCGAGGAGCCCCGTGAAGCCGACCGTGCAGACCCTGCTCGACCGCGGCGAGCTCGGCCTCGGCCTGCTCACGCCCGCCGCCGCCCTTCCCGACGCGGCGCTCGCCGCACCCGTGGTCTGGGCCCACGGCTCCGACCTGGCGGACCCCACTCCCTTCCTCGACGCGGGGCACGTGCTGCTCACGACCGGCACCCAGTTCGACGGCGCCGATGCGAGGGCGGATGCCGCGGGCTTCGCCCTCGACTACGTGCGGCGCCTGCGCGATCGCGACGTCGCCGCCCTCGGCTTCGGCACCGAGGTCATCCGCGACGGCACGCCGGCGACCCTCGTCGACGCCTGCGTCGAACTCGGCCTGCCGCTGTTCGAGGTGCCGTACCGGGTGCCGTTCATCGCGATCGCGAAGCTCGTCGCCGACCTGCACGCCGAGGACGAGTACGCGCGACAGGCGTGGGCGTTCTCCGCGCAGCGCGCGATCTCGCGCGCAGCGCTGCGGCCCGACGGCCTGTCGGCCACGCTCGGCGAGCTCTCCAAGCGGCTCGGCACGTGGGTGGGCCTCGTCGACGCGACCGGGGCCCTCGATCGCGAGGCGCCCGTGGGCGGGCTGGCCCAGCCCGCGCTCGGCGAGGTGGTCGGCGAGGCGAGGTCGATGCTGCGCCGCGGCCAACGGGCCGGACGCACCATGCTCGCGGGCGAGTCCGTCGGCGACGGGCAGCGCATCACCCTGCAGACGCTCGGCTCGGGCGGGGCGCTCCGCGGCGTGCTCGCCATCGGCGACTCCCCCGAACTCGACCAGGCCGGCCGCGAGGTCGTGACCTCGGTCATCGCCCTCGCCGGGCTCGCCCTCGAGCAGAACCGCAACCTCGACCGCGCCCGCGGACACCTGCGCACGGGCCTGCTGCGCAGCCTGCTCGCGGGCGACACCGCGCTCGCCGAGGGCGTCGCCACCGAGATGTGGGGGCCGCTCCCCGCCGCTCCGGTCCGCGTGGCGGTGACGGATGCCCCCACCCAGGCCTTCGATCGCATGACCGAGCTGCTCGAACTCCGCGTCGACGAGCGCGACGGCCGGCTGTTCTTCGCCCGCGACGACGACCGGGTCGTGCTCGTGCTCGAGGCCGCCGACGTCGCCCTCGCCGAGGAGCTCTCCGCGGAGTTCGACGTGCCGGTCGGCCTCTCCGACGCGGTCGCGCTCGACGCGCTCGCCCTCGCGCACGAGCAGGCGCTCCGGTCACTCGACCGTGCTCGCGAGGCGGGCACGCGCGGCTCCGGCGGCGCTGACGCCCCGCGCACGCACCGCGTCGTGGCCTTCGACGAGATCAGCCGGCAGGGTGTGCTCGCGTTCCTCGCGCGCACCGACGCGAGGGCGGTCGCGATCGCGACCCTCGCGCCGCTCGTCGAGCACGACGCGGCATCCGGCACCGCCCTCGTCGAGACCGTGCGCACGTGGCTCGAGCACGGCGGCCAGTTCGACGCGACCGCCCAGCAGCTCGGCGTGCACCGCCACACGATCCGCAGCCGCATCGCCCTCGCCGAGCGCCTGCTCGACCGCGACCTCTCGGGGTTCCATGCGCGGGCCGATCTCTGGGCCGCCCTCCTCGCGGTGCAGTAGCTGCGGGGCCCTGCGCGGCCGCCCGTCTTTCGGAAAGGTAGCGTTGAACCCATGTTCCATTCGTATGCCGCCATCGGCGACAGCTTCACCGAGGGTGTCGGCGACGAACTGCCCGACGGCAGCGTGCGCGGCTGGGCCGACTTCGTCGCCATGGGCCTCGCGCTCGCCGCCCGGGAGCCCATCGGCTACGCCAACCTCGCGATCCGCGGGCGCAAGCTCGGCCCGATCATCGAGGAGCAGCTCGAGGCGGCCATCGCGTTGAAGCCCGAGCTGCTGAGCTTCAACGGCGGCGGCAACGACATGCTGCGCCCCCGCATGGACGAGCAGGCCACGGCGACGAGCTTCCGCCAGGCGATCAACCGCATCCGCGACGAGGGCATCCACGTGCTCATGCTGAGCGGCGCGAACCCGACCGAGCACCTGCCGCTCGGCAAGGTGTTCGATGCGCGCGGCGCGCGGCTGACCACGGCGCTCGTCGACCTCGCCGACGTCCCCGGCGTCACGTTCGTCGACAATTTCAACGATCGCGGCCTCCGCGACATCCGCTACTGGTCGGCCGACAAGCTGCACCTCAACTCGCTCGGGCACGCGCGCGTGGCGAGCAACGTGCTCACCGCGATCGGCGTGCCCGTGCCCGAGGAGTGGGGCGTGGCCGAGGTCGCCGCGGCGCCGGCGGGTCCGCGCAGCCGCAACACGGCGGCCTACTACCGGGAGTTCGTGCTCCCCTGGATCGGGCGCCGCCTCACGGGTCGGTCCTCGGGCGACGGGCGCGAGCCCAAGCGCGCGACGCTCGAGCCGTTGACCCCGGATGCCGCGCGCTGACGCGCATCCGGAACGATCGACTCGGCCCGGCATCGAGCGCCGCGCACGACGGGCCTAGGACCCCTCGCGCACGGCCTGCACGAACCCGCCGATGTGCTTGCGCAGGGCGTCCATGCGCCTGATCCGGGCGGCCTCGACGTCGTACCCGAGGTAGGCGACCGGTGGCAGGCGTCGGACGTTCCGCGAGCACTCGAACCGCGAGCAGGCGAGCGTGCCGACGGTGTTGCCGTTGCGCCCTGAGGCCCCGGCGCGCTTCGCCGTGTAGAACACGACGTCGTTGGGCAGCGTCACGTCCTCGCACCAGGAGCACTGCGGCCTGGTGCGGATGCGGCCGTCGGCCTCGCGGAGCATGACGCCCACGAGCTCGCCGTCGACCTCCGCGATGACGTAGCCGACCTTCGGCAGCTTGGGGTCGCGCCAGCCGAGGAAGTCGAGCTGCGCCCAGTCGAGTTCGCCGAAGCCGACGGGGAGGGTGACCGAGGCGCGCTCGCGCTGGGTCGCGTTGATGAACGAGGCGCGGATGCGCTTGTCGTCGAGGGGAAGCATGTGAGACGTCCTTCGTCATGCCGGTTCGCTCGTGCGACCGGCAGGGTGATCAGTTCCAGAGGAGAGGTGCCCGCGCGGCGATCGCCGGTCGCGGGAAGAGGTGCGCCGAGGCGCGGGAGGTCACGGGCGCGACGGCCCTCTCCGGTCGGCATCGAGAACGCCGACGACCTCCTGACGCCCGAGGGGCCTGGGGAACGGAACGTGCTGACTCACGGTGGCGAGTGTACACAGCGGGCCTGAGCACGAGCTCGGCGCCGACGCGGTCGGTCGGCCGAGATAAACGCCAACTGCGCTGGCCCCCTGACTGGGGCCAGGATCTGGACTCGATGCCGATATTCCATGTGAATGAATGGGTAGGCCCCCCATTCGACGAGGCACACGACGTACCCGGTCGCCTCGCACGATCTTGCGCGCCGCGCCCGAATGCGCTGCGCGAGGGTGGGCGCACCCGAAAGAACCGAGGAGTTCAATGAAGATCGTTGCCAACCGCGCCACCCGTCGGTCGCGGACCACCCGGGTGGCCACCGCCGCCGTCGCCGTACTCGCGATCGCCGCGACGGGCCTCTCCGTGCAGGCCGCCAACGCGGCCGACGTCTCGTTCCCCGTGTACGACGAAACGGACTCCCCGAACCCGCACGGCCTCACGAACGCCCTCGTGTTCTACAAGGCGGCAGACCTCGGCTGG
Organism: Agromyces sp. Marseille-Q5079; assembly: GCF_051016555.1. Taxonomy (NCBI): domain Bacteria; kingdom Bacillati; phylum Actinomycetota; class Actinomycetes; order Micrococcales; family Microbacteriaceae; genus Agromyces; species Agromyces sp. Marseille-Q5079. Next base: position 107,524 of record NZ_JBPEJF010000005.1, read on the forward strand.
GTCGTGAACGCGCCCATCGCGGACGTCGACTCCCTCGCCTACACGGTTGCGCAGAGCACCTCCTACGCCCCGTCGTTCCAGCTCGTGACGAAGTCCGACCAGAAGTCGTACGCGCGCCTCGTCTGGGAGCCGTACGTCCAGGAGGACGAGCTCGACCCGAACGCCGGCGCGTACACGGACCTCGAGGACGGCCTCTGGTGGACGAACAAGATCGCGAGCGGACCGGGCAGCCAGGCGAGCCCGCAGCCGCTCTCGTTCTTCGGCGACCCGAATGGCGCCGGCTGGACGAACGTCGTCGTGGGTGCCATCGACATCCACCAGGGCAACTCCACCGAGAGCACGAGCACGGTCACGAAGGTCTCGTACAACGGCACCGACATCCCGCTCGGCACCACTGACACGACGCCGTTCGACCAGGCCGACCTCGACGCCGCCGTCGGCACCGCGACCGCTCCGCTCGCGACCGAGGTCACCGACCTCCAGGGTCAGGTCGAGACGAAGGACGCGACGATCGCCGCCCTCGAGGCCGACGCCGACGCCAAGGACGCGACGATCGCCGGCCTCCAGTCGCAGATCGCCGCGAAGAACGCGACCATCACCAGCCTCCAGTCGAAGGTCTCGACGCTCACGTCGCAGGTGTCGTCGCTGACGGCGTACAAGAACACCCACCACACGGCCGACGGAACCTTCATCGGCTGGTCGCGTGCGCTCCTCTCCACGACCCCGGTCGCCGGTCGCGCCGTCGGCGTGACCAAGCAGGGCACGATCGCCGACGCCACGTCGGTCAAGTACCAGTGGTACCTGAGCGGCAAGCCCGTGGCCGGTGCGACGAAGTCCACCTACACGGTGCCGTCCTCGGCCAAGGGCAAGTCGGTCTCGGTGAAGGTCTGGGGCACGGTCAAGTACGTCCAGTTCTCGATCCACTCGAACACGGCCGCCGCGAAGTAACGCAGGCGATCAGCGACGGGCGGCTCCCTCGGGTGCCGCCCGTCGTCGTCTCGGCGACGGCGTGCCCCGCGGCATCCGCTCGTCAGGCCGTGGAGACGACGTCCGCGACGAACGCGCGCGTGCGCCGCGCGAGGCCCTCGATGCGTTCCAGCTCTCGCAGGCTCGGCAGCACCTCCGACGGGCCGGCCGGGCGCCCCAGGCGCACGGTCTCCTGACAGGCGAGGTCGCTGCACATGTAGGTGCCGACGCTGTCGCCCCGCTCACCCGCCGTGCCCGCCTTGCGCGCGGAGATGATCGCCACCTGATCGGCGGGCTGCTGCGTGTGGCAGAGGTTGCATATGGCCGCCCGGTGATGCGAGCCGCTCGCGGCGGGCGTGCGCAGCAGCACCCCGACAGGCTCGCCCTCGAGCTCGGTCACGAGGTACCCGCGGGTCGGGATGCGCGGGTCGCGCCAGGCGAACGCGTCGAGGTGCGCCCACTCGGTCACGAAGAACGACACGGGCAGCGTGAGCTGCTCGAGCTCGGCCGCGGAGGCGTTGCGGATCGCCGCGTGCACCTCGGTCTCGCTCAACGCTCGCATGCAGTTCCCCTCCGCCCCTACGATCTCACCATCGTCAACCGATCGTGTCGACCACGGCCTCCACCCTGGCCCGCAGCTCGGGCGACATCGGCGCGGAGCCGGCGCCGACGGCCGCGGCGTCCTGTCCTTCGGCGCTCGTGATCCACGCGAGGTAGGCCTGCACGATCTCGCCCTCGTCGGGGTCCTCGTAGTCGCGGCAGGCGATCGCGTAGCTGACGAGCACGAGCGGATAGACGCCCTCGACGTCGCTCGCACGGTCGATGTCGATCACGAGGTCGTCGTCGGCGCGGCCGGGCTCCACGGGCGACACGTCGACGATCGCCGCCGCCGACGCGGCATCCGGTGCCACGAATCCGTCGCCGACCGCGAGCGAGGCGACGCCGAGCCCCTGGGCGCGCGAGGCGTCGAGGTAGCCGATCACGTTGACGCCCTCGCGGAGGACGCTCGCGATGCCCGAGCTGCCCTGCGCCGCCTCGCCCTCGAACGGGAACGCGTCGTCGGGCTCGTTCGGCCACTCGGCGGGTGCCGCCTCGTGCAGGTAGTCGGTGAAGTTCCAAGTGGTGCCGCTGTCGTCGGACCGGTGCACGGCGGTGATGCGCGCGTCGGGCAGTGCCGCGCCGGGGTTCAGCGCGACGAGCGCGGGGTCGTTCCACCGTTCGAGGTCGCCGCTGAAGATGCGAGCAGCGGATGCCGCGTCGAGGCGCAGTTCGTCGACCCCGTCGACGTTGAAGGCCAGCACGATGGGCGAGAGGTAGACGGGCAGGTCGACCGCGCCCGCGCCGGGGGCGCAGCGGCCGACGTCGCCGCTCGTCTGGTCGGCGGCGAGTGCCGCGTCGCTGCCGGCGAACGAGACCGCGCCCGCGAGGAACTGGTCGCGCCCGGCGCCGGACCCCGCGGGGTCGTAGTCGACGGTGACGCTGCCGTTGGCCTGCTGGAATCCGGCGATCCACACGTCTTGGGCGGCGCCCTGCGCCGAGGATCCGGCGCCGTCGATGGTTCCGGAGAGGTCGCTCTCGCCCTGGCCCTGCTCGTTCACGGCGCAGCCGGTGAGCAGGAGCGCGAGGGCGGCGAGGGCGCCGAGCAGTGGGCCGGTCGTGGTCGTGCGCATGACTCCATCGTATTGAGCCGTGCCGTGCGCGCCGTCGAGGCGGCGGCATCCGCTCAGTCGATGACGGGGCGCGGGCGGTCGTCGGTCACGGGACACCAGCCGCCGGGGGTGCGCGAGTACTCGAAGGCGGGGCCCTCGGCGATGAGCCGGCCGAGCGCGTCGAGGAACCGGTCGACGTCGTCGACGGTGGACCCGGCGCCGAGGCTCGCGCGGAGCCCGTTGGACCGGGTCGACACGCGATCGAAGAACGGGTGGGCGCAGAACCGGCCGGCCCGCACCGAGATGCCGTGCTCGGCGCCGAGCGCCGCGGCGACGAGCCCGACGGAACCGTGCTCGAGCTCGATGGTCGCGATGGCGAGGCGATCGTCGGCGTCGTCGAACCCGCGGATGACGCGAACGCCCGGGAGCGCCTCGAGGCCCTCGTGGAGTCGCTCGGTCAGCTGCGCCTCGTGCGCCTCTCGAGCCGCGTCGCCGAGGCGTTCGAGCTCGGCGAGTGCGCGGGCGAGCGCGAGGATGCCGACGACGTTCGGCGTGCCGGCCTCGTGACGGTCGGCGCCGGTCTTCCAGGCGACGTCGTCGACGGCCACGTGCTCGACGGCGCCGCCGCCGGCCAGGAACGCGGGCGCCGCGTCGAGCCAGTCCGCCCGGCCGACGAGCGCGCCGGAGCCGAACGGCGCGTAGGCCTTGTGGCCCGAGAATGCGACGTAGTCGAGGTCGGATGCCACGAGGTCGATGCGCCGGTGCGGCAGGAGCTGCGCGGCGTCGACCGCGATGCGGGCGCCGTACGCGTGCGCGATGCGGGCGAGCTCGGCGATGGGGAGCACCTCGCCGGTGACGTTGGAGGCGCCGGTCACCGAGAGCAGGGCGGCGGGCCGCGCGGCGAGCTCGGCCTCGAGGGCGGCGAGCGTGTCGGCGATGGAGCCGCGGGCGACGACGACCCGGCGATCGCGCCAGGGCAGCAGGTTGGCGTGGTGCTCGATGTCGAGCACCACGGTCTCGCCGGGCACCGCCGTGGCGAGCAGGTTCAGCGCCTCGGTGGTGTTGCGGGTGAAGACCACGAGGTCGCCGTCTCGGGCGCCGACGTGCCGGCCGACGCTCACGCGGGCCTCCTCGACGAGGGCCGTGGTGGCCTGCGACGGGTACCCGCTGCCGCGGTGCACGCTGGAGTAGTAGGGCAGCAGCTTGACGACGTGCGCGGCGACGACGGACAGCGCCGGCGCGGATGCCGCGAGGTCGAGGTTCACGTGCCGCACCGTGGCGCCGCCGAGCACCGGGATCTCGAGGCCGGCGTCCGCGAGCTCCGCGAGCGGTCGGGTGACCCCGGCACCCTGGACGACCGTCGTGCTGCCCGACATGCTCGCCGACTCCGTCGTTCGCGCTGCGCGGACGGCGGTGGACTCGGTGGCGATCACAGGGCTCTCCTCGGGGCGTGGTTCGTCGAGGCTACGGACGCCGGAACGGCGCCTCAACCCTCTGCCGACGCGCGCCGTCACAGCGTGAAACAAACGGCAACACTGGTGCGGGCTGCCCGAGCGGATGCCGCGCACCCGCCCTGCACGACCGCCCGGGGTCAGCGACGCGCGACGGCCAGGTTCGGATCACCACCGGTCACGTGCACGTTGTCGGGCCGCTCGAGGCCGAGGTGCTCGCGCAGCGTCGTGCCCTCGTACTCGGTCGGGAACACGCCGCGCCGCTGCAGCTCGGGAACGACCTGGAACGCGAACTCCTCGAACTGCGCCGGCTGCACCGCCGAGAGCACGTTGAACCCGTCGACCGCGCCGGCATCGGCCCAGGCCTCGAACTCGTCGGCGATCTCGGCCGCGGTGCCCACGATCATCGATGCGTTGACGGATGCCGCGACGAGCAGTTGCCGCAGCGACGGGGGTCGCTCCCCCGTGGGCGTGCGTCCGGTGCGCTCGGCGACGATCTCGACGAGCACCTGTCCGGCCTCGCCGAACCGGGCGACGAGGTCGGGTCCGACGAGGTCGTCGGGCGAGCGGCCGGAGAGGTCGACCCCGACGTGGGAGGCCAGCTGCGCCAGCGAGCGCTGGGCGGGGAACCCCGCGGGCGGTCCCTCGGGCCAGTCCTCGGCCACCTGCACGAGTTCCGCGAGGTCCTCGGCGAGCGCCTGCGCGTGCGCCCGGGTCTCCCCGACGATCGGCAGCACCGGGGCGATCACCTTGAGCGTGCGGTCGTCGCGACCCGACTCGAACGCGAGCGCCCGCAGCTCCTCGCGGATGGACACGGCGTGCGCGAGGTCGTTCACCGCGACGAGCGCGAGGTCGGCGCTCTGCGCCGCGAACAGCCGCGATCGGGGCGAGGTGCCCGAGTGCACGATCGGCAGGTGGCCCTGCACGGGACGCAGCACGTTGAGCGGCCCCGCGACGCTCAGGTGCTCGCCGTGGAAGTCGGTGGCGTGCAGGCGCGACGCGTCGAGGTACGTGCCGCTCGCGACATCCGCCACGACCGCGTCGTCCTCGAACGAGTCCCAGAGCCGGCGCAGCACCTGCTCGAGCTCGACCGCCCGGTCGTACCGCGACCCGTTCGTGGTGTGGAAGTCGCGCCCGTGGTTCGCGGCCGATCGCGGGTCGACGGCCGTGACGAGGTTCAGCCCCACCCGGCCGCCCGACAGGACGTCGGCCGAGGCCGTCGCCCGTGCGAGCGTGTAGGGATCGGCGAAGTTGGAATCGGCGGTCGCGATCAGGCCGATGCGGCTCGTGTGCCCCGCGAGGTAGGTGACCGCCGAGAGCGGGTCGATGCGGGCGACCAGGTACGGGTCGACGAACTCGAGGTCGTGCCCGGTGGCCAGCCAGTCGCCGAAGAACAGGTAGTCGAGCCGCGCCTCCTCGGCGATGGCGGCCGTGCGGCGCAGCGCGTCGGCGTCGAGACGGGGGTCGCGGTGCGCTCCCGGATACCGCCAGCCGGAGGGGTACGCCCCGATCGTCCTGACCATCGCGCCGAGGATGAGATGTGACATTGTGTGCCTCCCTGCTCCGACGCTAGGGAGGCCGATCGGATGTCGCGAGGCCCGCTGTCACACGGCGGAGCGCGGGGTCACACGACGTCAGCGAGCGTCATGTGACGGGCGGCCCGATGCTCGCCCGCGCCGCCACCAGGGGGCATTCGAACGGATCGCGTTCGCCGAGGCCCACGCGGTTGATGTACCGCAGCACGATCCCATACGAATGCCAGAGGCTCGTCTCGGTGTACGTGACGGTGTGATCGAGGCAGAAGGCGCGGATCAGTGGCGCGGCCCGACGCAGGTGCGGCCGCGGCATCGACGGGAAGAGGTGGTGCTCGATCTGGTAGTTGAGCCCGCCCATGAGCACGTCGATGAACCGGTTCCCACGGATGTTCCGGCTCATGAGCACCTGCCGGCGCAGGAAGTCGAGCTCGACGGACGCCGGCACGAGCGGCATCCCCTTGTGGTTCGGGGCGAACGCCATGCCCATGTAGAAGCCGAACAGCCCGAGCTCGACGGCGAGGAAGACGGCGGCCTTCTCCGGGGCGAGCACGAGGAACACGAGCGCGAGGAAGCCGAGGATGCGCACGGCGAGGAACGCGATCTCCACTGGCCTGCGGTCGACGTGCCGGCGCTGGAACACCCGGTGCACGCTGGAGGCGTGCAGCGAGAGCCCCTCCAGCAGCAGGATCGGGAAGAAGAACGCCCCCTGGTGCGCGATGAGCCAGCGGAGCAACGGCGGACGGGGTCGGTTCGCCTGGTCGGGCGTGAACGCGACGACGGGGAGGTCGATGTCGGGGTCCGCACCGATCCGGTTCGGATTCGCGTGGTGGCGCACGTGCTTGTGCTGCCACCAGCCGTAGCTCATGCCGATGAACAGGTCGCCGACGATGAGGCTGATCCAGTCGTTCCAGCGCCCCGACCGGAAGATCTGGCGGTGGGCGGCGTCGTGTCCGAGGAACGCGGTCTGCGTGAAGAGCACGGCGAAGCCGACGGCGGTGAACATCTGCCACCAGGTGTCGCCGATCCACACGAAGCACAGGATCGCGATCGCGAAGACGAGCGGGACGCAGAGCAGCTTGGTCCAGTAGTAGCCGTAGCGGCGGCGCATGAGCCCGGCGGTCTTCACGATCTTCGCCAGGTCGGCGAACTCGCTGGCGCCGTGTGGATTCGGGCCCCCGGTTCGCGCATGGGTCTTGCGGATGGATGCGACGTCGGGGTTCATGACCGCCTGCTTTCTCGCTGGCGCCGAGCCTACGCCGATCGGAGATCTACCTGAGGAATACTCATGACACTCGCAGGTCAGGACGAGGCCTCTCGTCGGTCGCAGATGCGCCGCCCGAGCGGCCCACCGCGAGCCCCGACCGACGTACGATGAGAGCATGGCGCGCACCGTCGGTGCACGCCCCGCGAATCTGACGCGATGGCGCACCCGCGCCGCACGATCATCCGCTGACCGCAGCCGATCGATCTCCTGATCGGCCCGGCCGACGCGAAGCCCTCCGCACCCATCCGACGAGAACCAGGAGCACCCCACCGACGTGACGACGAGCGACCACGACGACCGCACCCAGCCCGCCCGCGCGACCACCGACCACCCCCGCCCCGGCGAGGCCTTCCGTCGCCATGCGCCGCGATCCGAACCCGGCCTCCGCCTCAGCGACGTCCCCGAGCTCGTGCTCATCGACTCCCCCGCCGTGCACGCCCGGTTCGACCGCGACGACATCGTCCTGCGCAAGGGCATGTGGACGCTCCGCAACGGCCACGTCACCCCCCTCGCGTCGATGGTCGAGGACCTCCTGGCCGTGGCATCCGCCCTCGACGACGCCGGGGTCGAGCACCTGCTCGTGCGCCGCGACGACGGCCGTCCCGTGCTCGCGGTCGATCGCGCCCGACGCAAGCAGGTCACGACCGCCCTCGCGATCGCCTTCGCCGACGAGCCGTTCTACGCCGCCACGCTCGCGCCCGCGAAGGCCGCGGCCGCCTCGCCCGTGCTCGTCGCCGACGGGTCGCTCTCGGCGCACCGCAAGCCGCAGGCCGTGCGCCTCTACCGCCCCCGGATCGAACCCGTCGGCCGCCTGCGGTACGGTGCCGAGTCGGCCGTGCAGCTCGAGTTCTGGCGTTTCGGCGAGGACGACATCGAGGCCCCCCTCGAGAACGCCCTCATGCGTCGCACGCTCCCCCGCGGCGAGGCGGTCGACGACGTCGTGCACCTGCACGGCCGCGACTGGCAGACGCTCGAGCACATGTGGGCCCCGCTCGCGAGCGACGTCGACTTCGAGATCGACATGGTCTTCTCCTGGGTCGACGGCTCGAGCGACGAGTTCATCCGCGAACGCGCGAAGCGCATGCAGAGCTACGTCGTCGGCGAGGGCGACGACTCCGAGGCCCGCTACCGCCAGATCGACGAGCTGAAGTACGCGCTGCGATCGGTGCACATGTTCGCGCCGTGGGTGCGACGCATCTTCATCGCGACCGACTCGCCCGCCCCGGCCTGGCTCGCCAGGCACCCGAAGGTGACGATCGTGCCGAGCGAGGCGATGTTCGCCGACACCTCGGTGCTGCCCACGCACAACTCGCACGCCGTCGAGAGCCAGCTGCACAACATCGACGGACTCGCCGAGCACTTCCTCTACTCCAACGACGACATGTTCTTCGGGCGCCCGCTGAGCCCGTCGATGTTCTTCTCGCCGGGCGGCATCACGAAGTTCGTCGAGGCGTCGACCCGCATCGGCCTCGGCGAGACCCACCCCGGGCGCTCCGGGTTCGAGAACGCGGCCCGCGTCAACCGGGTCCTGCTGCGCGAGCGGTTCGGCAAGGTGACCACCCGGCACCTCGAGCACTCCGCGGCACCGCTGCGCAAGAGCGTGATGGCCGAGCTCGAGGCCGAGTTCCCCGAGGACTTCGCCCGAACGGCCGCGAGCCGGTTCCGCGCGGCGACCGACATCTCGGTGACGAACTCGCTCTACCACTACTACGCGCTGCTCACGGGCCGGGCTGTGGTGCAGACCGACGCCAGGGTGAAGTACGTCGAGACCACGCTGAAGCGATCGCTCCCCGCCATGGAGCGCCTGCTGAAGCGCCGCGACCACGACATGTTCTGCCTGAACGACGGCAGCTTCCCCGAGATCTCGGTCGAACGGCGCACCAGCGCCGTGATCGACTTCCTCGAGCGCTACTTCCCGTTCCCGGCCCCGTGGGAGAAGCCGGCGGATGCCGCGGGCACGGCCCCTGCGGCAGCACCCGTGGATGCCGTGACCGCCGCCCCCGACCTCACGGCCTGACCCGGCGGGCGCCCCCGCGCCGGTGCCGTGCGCACCCGCACGCGCGCGCCGCCCGCCGGCACGCCCAGCCCGCGCACCTCACGCCCGCACGCCCCGCACGCCATTCCGCCCGCCATTCCGCCGGAGTCCCGTCGTCGCGGTGGAGTCCCATTCGATGTGGACTCCACCGCAACAGCGGGACTCCACCGAGGGCGACGCGATCGCGACCGCTCCTGCACAGCTCGAAGCGCCCCCGAAGATCGCCGGATCGCACCTCGTGTGCACGACGGCGCGCGGACTGTACGCATGCTCGAGTGATGCCGCATCAGCTTCCGATCGATCGTTTCGGATTCATCCGCTTCTCCGACGTCAGGGCGCAGGGTCGACAGAACGAGCTCCGCGCAGCCGTCGCGCGCGGCGAGCTCGAGTCGGCGCGGCGGGGACTCTACCGCGCCACCCGACCGGCCGCCGACACCGTCGGCGCAGGACCCGGCAATGCCCGGGCCCATGCACTGGCCTACCTCTCGGATGTGCAGGCGGTTGCGATCGCGTTCGCAGCGCCGATCTTCACGAGCTACTCCGCCGCCGCCCTCCTCGGATTGCCCGTCATCGGAAGGTGGCCCGCAGAGGTCTTCGTCCTGTCCCGTGACGCCCACGGGCGCCGCAGGGCAGGCGTGGTCGAGGTCGCCCGCACATGCCAGGTCGAGGTGAGGACCGTCGACGGTCTCGCAGTGACCTCCGTCGAGCACACCCTCGTGCAGCTTGCACGGCATGCACCGCTCATCGCCGCACTCGCGGCGACGGATGCCGCATTGCACGTGCCGCGGTCGGGGCGGCCGCCCTTGACGACGCCCGAGTTACTCCGGGCCGAGCACGAAAGGCTCAAGCCCTACCCGCGGAGCCGTCGGGTCGACGCGGTCCTCGAGCGACTGACCACACTCGCCGAGACTCCGCTCGAAACGGGCAGCCGGCTCCTGATCGAGGAGACGGGCTTCGCCGTTCCCGAACTGCAGCACGAACTCTGGCTTCCCGAACTGGGTCGGAACGCGTACCTGGACTTCTTCTGGCCGAGCGTCGGCGTCGGAGCCGAGGCGGACGGTCGGGGCAAGTACCTCGGCGACGCGACGGCGCTCGACGCTCGGCGCCCATCCGATGGTTCGACGTTCGGCACCTCCGACGTCGCGCGCCGTGCGGCCGACGCGGTGATCGCGGAGAAGGACCGCGAGAACGCGATCCGTCGGCAGTTGCGCGGGTTCGACCGATGGGACTGGAACGACATGCTGCGGCGGCACCCGGTCGAGGCGAGGCTCACGCGGCTCGGCGTGCCGCGGGTGCGCCGGCCGGTCAAGCTGACCTGACGGCGCGATGCGGTTCGCGCCGGAGTCCCGCTGTTGCGGTGGAATCCCGATCGCCGCGGACTCGTCCGCAACAGCGGGACTCCACCGTGTGATCAGGGCAGCAGCCGACGAGTGATCAGGCGGCTGCGTCAGCCCGCGAGCACCTGGATCGGCATGGTGAACGGCGGCTCCTTCGGCACGGGCGTCGCCGCGGCATCCGCGATCACGATGCCGGCGGCCGCGAGCCGGCGCGCGCTCTCCTCGGCGTCGATCCAGTCGAGCGCGGGCGTCGCGCCGAGAGGCACGACCGAGTGCAGCACGGTCGACGGGTACACGTGCACGAGGTTGAATGCCCGGGCGCCGTCGCGACCCCGGGTGCCGCCGACGGGCACGTTGAGGTCCTGCGTGTAGCAGCTGGCCGACGCGACCGACACGGGCACCCCCGCGAACGTCGCCGTCGAGGAGTAGTGCAGGTGCCCGGCGATGATCGAGCGGATGTCGCTGCCCTCGACGACCTCGGCGAGTCCGCCCTGGTCGCGGAGCTCGACCGACACCGCGAGGTCGAGCACGCTCGGCACCGGCGGGTGGTGCATGGCGAGGATCGTGCCATGCGGCGCCGCGATGGAGAGCTCCTCGGCGAGCCAGTCGAGCTGCTCGGGCGCGATCTCGCCGTGGTGCCGGCCCGGCACGGTCGTGTCGAGCGTGATGACGCGGAGGCCGTTGACGTCGTCGACCCGGTCGACCGGACGGGACCCGCCGACCTCGTCGTCGAGCAGGCCGCGACGGAAGGCCGCCCGGTCGTCGTGATTGCCCATGACCCAGATGACCTGCGAGTCGAGGCGCTCGGCCACGGGCTCGACGATGCGGCGGATGCGATCGTAGGCGTCGGGCTCGCCCTTGTCGGCCAGGTCGCCCGTGAAGACGATCGCCTCGGGTCGCCCGCCGGATGCCTCGAACTCGTCGAACAGGCTGCGGAGGTGTCGCTCGCTGGCCACGCGATCGTAGAGGCTGCCGCCGGCGGCGAGCAGGTGCGTATCGCTGATGTGCAACAGGAAATGGAGCGGCCGAGGGTACTCGGCGATCCTGGTGTTCACGAGGGTGTCCCATCGATCGGCTGTGACGCACGACGGCGGGCGTCGGGCTCACACTAGCGGAACACGCGAATCTGAACGGTGCATGAAGGCGGAGTGTGACCGAGCTGAAACCTGCCGGCCGGGTCCGGGCGGGCACGCCCGGTCGCGGCATCCGCTCGCCGTCAGCCGGTGGGCTTGTCGGGCTTCTTCACCTGGCCGGGCGCGGTGTCGCGACCGGTGCCGGTCGTCGGCTCCGTCGTCGGCTCGGGGGACGGCTCGGGCTCGGCCGTCGGCTCCGCCTCGGGCTCGGGGTCTTCGACGGCGGCCGGCGGGTCGTCGACGGGATCGGGCGAGGGCGTCTCGGTGGTCGGCGGACCGGCTGTCTCCGGTGCGAGCGTGCTCGGGCCCGCGGGTTCGTCGGAGACCGGCCTCGTGGAGTCCACGGCGGGTGCGGCGTCATCGGTCGGGTTCGGCGTCACCGCGAATTGGAGCAGTGCGACCGTGCCGCCGAGCAGCGCCACCACCGCGACGGCCGCCGCGGCGACGAGCACCCGAAGCCGTCGCTCGCGCAGCCAGGTACCGGCGGCCGCGGCGCGCGGCTGGACGGCCGAGGCGACGCGCGATCGGACGGTCGCGAAGGTGGAGACCACCAGGCCTCGGACGAGGCGCGGGCTCAGTGCGGAGCGGTCGCCGGCGGGCGGAGCCGCATGGCGTCCGCGGCGTCGCACGGCGTCGGTACCGTCGTCGGACCTCCCGCTCATCGCGTCACCACCTCCGCTCCGTGGCGGGCCGTCGCAGCCCGCAGTCCCATACGAGGATAGGCGGTGAGGATGCGCCGAACCTGACGGAGGAGCGACGGCCCCCTGCGCCGACGCGGAGCGCGGCCGTGTGGACGGGCGTCGGCATCGGCGGCGGGCACCGGCGCGGGGCGCCCAGTGTGCGGCATCCGCTCCCCGAGTGCAAGGGGGTTGCGACAGGTCGCCGCGTTCGGAATGGTGGATCACTCGTGATCGCAGAGGAGGAGCACATGCTCACACTGACCGAGAACGCCAGCACCGTCGTGAAGGAGATCGTCTCCCGCAACGGTGCCCCTGAAGGATCCGGGCTGCGCATCAACGCGCAGGACACCGCGGCGACCGAGTTCGCCGTCGCGGTCGTGCCGACGCCCGACCCGACCGATTCGGTCGTCGAGCAGGACGGAGCCCGGGTCTACCTCGGCGAGGCCGCGGCCATCGCCCTCACGGACAAGACGCTCGACGCGAAGGTCGCCGACGACGGCCGCGTGTCGTTCGAGATCGGACTGCAGGGCTGACCGCCCTCAGCGGATGACGGCGGATGCCGCGGGGCGAGTGCTCCGCGGCATCCGTCGTTCCCGGGGCGTTCCCGCCACCGGCCGCACGGCGTCCGCGCGGCGGAGAGCGGTGCGCCCGAGGGCGGTGCGAGAGGTCAGGCGCGTCGCGCAGAGCGGAGCGCCGATCGCCGCGCCGCCGCGTGCACGAAGAACAGCAGCACGGCGCCGATCGCGTACCCGACCAGGTCGAGCGGGTCGAACGAGCTGCCGAACACGAGCCGCAGCGGCGGCACGGCCGACACGATGGCGGCGGGAACGCCGGTCAGCTGCAGCAGCTCGATGCCGGCCGAGACGGCGAACGCCGCTGTCGCGACGATCGCGCCGGACAGCCGGGGCCACGCGATCGCGACGAGCAGCCCGACGAGGCACGCATAGAGCGCGCTCCCGGCGAGGTCGATCGCGACCGTGCGGTCGAGCAGCTGCAGGCCGAGGCCCGCGAGCAGCACGACGACGGCCGCGATCGCGCACCGCGATCGCACGGCGCCTAGTCGTCGCGGCCGGGCTTGTGCCGCGGCTTGCGAGCCGGGGCGCCATCGTCGGCACCGGTCGCCGTGGCGTCGTCGTTCGAACGCGCGGGGCGGTCGTCGTGCGAGCGGGCCGGACGGTCGTCTCGGTCGTAGCGCTTCGCGGGACGGTCGCGGTCGTACCGGCCGCCGCGGTCGCCGCCGCGCGACGGGGCGCCGCGATCGGGCCGCAGCTCGATGAGGCGCCCGCTGATGCGGGTGCCGTCGAGGCGCTCGAGGGTCTCGCGGGGCAGGTCGGCGGGCAGCTCGACGAGCGAGAACTCGGGACGGATCTGGATCGCGCCGAAGTCCTCGCGGCGGAGGCCGCCCTCGTTCGCGAGCGCGCCGACGATCTGCCGGGGCTCCACCTTGTGGCGCCGTCCGACGGCGATGCGGTAGGTCGCGAGCTGCGGGCCGCCGCGGCCGCGACGGTCGCCGTGGTCCTCGTCGCGGTCGTAGCGCGAGCCGCGCGATCCGCCATCGCGGTCGCCACGACGGTCGTCGCGTGCGCCGCGGTCGTCGCGGTCCTTCCACTCGCGCGCGGGGCGCACGGGCTCGGGCTCGAGCAGCAGCGGGGACTCGCCCTGCGAGACCACGGCGAGCGCAGCGGCCACGTCGACCTCGGGCACGTCGTGGTGCTTCATGTAGTGGCCGATGATGTCGCGGAAGCCCGCGATGCGGTCGGTCTGCTCGAGGGCGGCGGTGATGCGGTCGTCGAAGCGGGAGAGACGCGTGACGTTGACGTCTTCGACGCTCGGGAGCTGCATCTGCGTGAGCTCCTGGCGGGTCGCCTTCTCGATCGCCGAGATGAGGCGGCGCTCGCGCGGCGTCGCGAAGCTGATCGCGTCGCCCGTGCGGCCGGCGCGGCCCGTGCGGCCGATGCGGTGCACGTACGACTCGGTGTCGGTCGGGATGTCGTAGTTGACCACGTGGCTGATGCGCTCGACGTCGAGGCCTCGCGCCGCGACATCCGTGGCGACCAGGATGTCGAGCTTGCCCGACTTCAACTGGTTGACGGTGCGCTCGCGCTGGGCCTGGGCGATGTCGCCGTTGATGGCCGCGGCGGAGTAACCACGGGCACGGAGCTTCTCGGCGAGCTCCTCGGTGACGCTCTTGGTGCGCACGAAGATGATCATGCCCTCGAAGTTCTCGACCTCGAGGATGCGCGTGAGGGCGTCGATCTTCTGCTGGTGCGCGACGACGAGGTAGCGCTGCGTGATGGTCGACGAGGTCGTCGTCTTGGTCTTGACCGTGATCTCTTCGGGGTCGTTCAGGTACTGCTTCGAGATGCGGCGGATCGCCGACGGCATGGTCGCCGAGAACAGGGCGACCTGCTTGTCGTCGGGCGTGTCGGCGAGGATCGTCTCGACGTCTTCTGCGAAGCCCATCTTGAGCATCTCGTCGGCCTCGTCGAGCACGAGGTACTTGAGCTGCGAGAGGTCGAGCGTGCCCTTGTCGAGGTGGTCCATGATGCGACCGGGCGTGCCGACGACGATGTGCACGCCGCGACGCAGGGCCGACAGCTGCACGCCGTAGCCCTGTCCGCCGTAGACGGGGAGGATGTGCACGCCGCGCATGCGGGACGCGTACTTCTCGAACGCCTCGCAGACCTGGAGGGCGAGCTCGCGCGTGGGGGCGAGCACGAGGGCCTGCGGGCTCTTCTGCGACTCGTCGAGTCGGGCGAGGATCGGCAGCGCGAAGGCGGCCGTCTTGCCGGTGCCGGTCTGGGCCAGGCCCACGACGTCGCGCCCCGCGAGGAGCGTGGGGATGGTGGCGGCCTGGATGGCCGAGGGGGTCTCATAGCCGACATCGGAGAGGGCCTTGAGCACGGCGCCGTCGAGTCCGAGGTCGGCGAAGCTGATCGCGGCGGGCTCTACGGGAGCCTCGGCCACGACGGGGTTTTCGCCGGAAGTCACATTTCAGCCTAGTCCTGCCGCCTGTGAGGCGTCCGGGTGCCAGCTGGGCGGGTTCGCGATGGGCGGATGCCGCGGCATCCGCCCATCGGCCATCGGTCCGCGCGTGTCAATCGAACGATCCATGAGCCGGCCCGGGCCCGGGCGTACGTTGGGATGGACAGGGAACACACGGGGGGCGCGCATGGACGACACGGCGACGGGTCCGGCGGCAACGGGGGCACGCCGATGGGTCGGGCTCGGCGTGCTCGCCGCCGCGCTCTCGATGATCGTGCTCGACGGCACGATCGTGAGCGTCGCACTGCCGACGATCATCACCGACCTGAAGCTCGACTTCAGCGAGGCGCAGTGGGTCAACGGCATCTACTCGGTCATCTTCGCCGCGCTCCTGCTCACCGCCGGACGCCTCGGCGATCGGCTCGGCCGGCGCCGCGCGATGGTCGCCGGCATCGTCGTCTTCATGGCCGGCAGCCTGCTCGCGGCGCTCGCGACCGGCGGTACCTCGCTCATCCTGGCCCGGTTCGTGCAGGGCGTCGGCGGCGCGTTCATCCTCCCGACGACGCTGTCGACCGTGAACGCCACGTTCCGCGGGCGCGACCGCGCGATCGCGTTCGGCGTCTGGGGCGCCGCGATCTCGGGCGTCGCCGCACTCGGCCCGCTCCTCGGCGGATGGCTCACCCAGTCGTTCGGCTGGGAGTGGATCTTCCTCGTCAACCTCCCGTTCGGTGCCGTCATCCTCGTCGCCGCGTTCCTCACCGTGCCCGAGACGCGCGCCGTCATCACCTCCCGCGGACTCGACGTCGACGGGCTGCTCCTGTCGGCCATCGGATTCGGCGCGCTCGTCTTCGGGCTCATCGAGGGCGGATCGCTCGGCTGGTGGGCGCCCGAGGAGCCGTTCGAGCTCTTCGGCTGGACCTGGCCGGCGTCGTGGCCGATCTCGCCGGTGCCCGTCGCCCTCGCGATCGGCGTCGTCGCCCTCGTGCTGTTCTTCTTCTGGGAGCGGCACCGCGCCCGCAACGGCCGGTCGGCGATCCTCGACGTGCGCCTGTTCTCGGTGCCGACGTTCACGTGGGGCAACCTCGTCGCGATGTGCGTGGCGATCGGCGAGTTCGGGTTCCTGTTCGTGCTCCCGCTGTTCACGATCAACGCCCTCGGCCTGTCGACGCTCGCCGCCGGGTGGGTGCTCGCCGCGATGGGACTCGGCGCGTTCGTGTCGGGCGCGATGGCCCGTCGCGTCTCCGACCGCTTCGGCGCGCCGACGGTCGTGGTCATCGGCCTCGCGCTCGAGGTCGTCGGCGCGGTGGCCGCCGCACTGCTGCTCTCTCCCGAGATGTCGGGCTGGCTGCTCGCCGCGGTGCTCGCCGTGTACGGCCTCGGCCTCGGCCTCGCGTCGGCCCAGCTGACCGGCACCGTGCTCGCCGACATCCCGCCCGAGCAGTCGGGTCAGGGCTCGGCGACGCAGAGCACCGGGCGCCAGGTCGGCTCCGCGCTCGGCACGGCGATCGTCGGGGCCGTGCTCGCTGCGGGGCTCGCCGTGGCCCTGCCCGCCCAGGTCGCGGAGGTGCCGGACGTGCCCCCGGCCGCCGCGGACCAGATCGTCTCGGCGACCGAGCAGTCGGCCGGCAGCACGATCCCGCAGGTGCGCGCCGAGGGCGACGACGGCGAGCTCGGCGCGGCCGGCCCGGCGATCGCCGACGCGCTCGCCACGGGCATGGCGGATGCCTCGCGCTGGGCGCTCTTCGCCGCGGCGGGCTTCCTCCTGCTCGGCGGCGCCTTCGCGCTCCGGCTCCGGGCGGTCGCGCGGCGCTCGGCCGCGGCCGCGACGCCCGACGGCGCCGCGCCGTCCGGGGTCTCGCCGCCGGTCGAGTAGGCGCGCGGCGCAGGCCCGGAGATCCGCGCGTCAGAGCGCGAGCAGGCGCTCGGTGTCGCCGAAGACCTCGAGCCCCGCGCAGGCCGCGACTCCCGAGAGCAGCACCCGGCCGTCGTGGTCGAGGTGGCGGAACGCGATGTTCGCGTCGAGCGTCTCTTCCACCCGCTGGTGCATGGCCGTGCGGAGCGGCGCGTGCAGCAGCCCGCCGCGCACCCGCTCGGCGTCGAGCTCGAGCACGCCGTCGGGGCCGGTGATGCTCCAGCGCACGTGCGTGTCGTCGATCGAGAGGCGGGTCTCCTTCGAGCGGTTGTAGGTGGTCCACCGGTGCAGGCGCCCACCGTGTCGCAGGCCGATGATCGACCCGCGGAACGCGCGCCCGAGCCACGGGATGATCGCGATCGAGGCGATGAGCGAGGCATCCGCCCCGTCGCCGACCTCGGTGTCGAGGTGGTTGCTCGCCATCCACACGTAGCCGGCCGGGAACGCCTTGCCCCAGTCCTTCTCGAGGTACCCGCGGCCGCCGTCGAAGCTCGTCGTGGCGCCCTCGACCTCGATCTCGCCCGCGAGGGCGTGCCCGAACGAGACGATGCCGTGGAAGCACTCCATGGCGGGCACGAGCCCGTACCAGCCCATGATGCCGGGCTCGCGCGCCGTCACCGGCCACGGCTCGAGCGGGCTCGCGTAGGCGATGGTGCCGCGCAACTGCGGCAGGTCGAGCGTCATGCCCTCGGGCGAGAACCGGTTGGGCCCGACCCGCACCTCGAACTCCCGGTCGGATGCCTCGAAGTCGGCGACGTCGAACCGGTGGTACCAGGAGCGCCCGGTGCGTCCGTCGAGCACCTGGACGAACGCCTCGTCGGTGGTGGCGGCGCCGTCGGTCGAGCCGCCACCGCCGCCGATGCCGCGGAACACGCCGGGGATCACGGCCCAGCGCTGCGTGCGGTCGGCCGACACGACCTTGTTGTACCAACCCTCGAAGTAGCCGCGCGTCACGCCGCGGCCGTGGAATGCCTCGGGATGCCGCACGCCTCGCACGTACGCCGCTGGGGTCCGCATGCGCCAACCCTAGGGGGACGCGAGCGGATGCGGCATCCGCCACTGCTACGCTCGCTGCGGATTTCACGTCGACGTGCCCGAGCGCCGACGCGTGGCCGCCCCGAACCCCGTGAGATCGGACCAGGATGCCCCGTACGATCACCGAGCGCGAGCTCACCTCCCCCGTCGCCCTCGTCGGCGCCGACGGCCGGCTGAACCCCGAGGCGGTCGGCTGGACGCGCACCCCGATGCACGACACGTCGGGCATCGACGGGCGCCGCGTCTGGGGCCGCAACAAGCGGTGGGAGTACTGGGCTGTCACCACCCCGACCCACGTGATCGCCCTCACGGTGTCCTCGCTCGACTACGCGGCCGTGCACGCCGTGCTCGTGCACGACCGGCGCACCGGGGCGACGATCGACCGGTCGGCGATCGCCCCGCTCGCGTCGAGCGCCGTGCTGCCCGCGTCGCTCGGCGACGGCCCAGCCCGGGCGGTCACGAAGTCGGTCTCGATCGACCTCGACGAGGTCGACGGGGGCACGCGGCTGCGGGCGACATCCGGAGACGTCAGGCTCGATGTCATCGCCCACCGGCCCGCCGGACACGAGAGCCTGGGCGTCGTCGTGCCCTGGTCGCCGACGCGGTTCCAGTACACGGTGAAGGATGTCGCGCGACCGGCGAGCGGATGGCTCGAGGTCGCCGGCGACCGTATCGAGCTGCCGACCGGCGAGAGCTGGGCCGTGCTCGATCACGGGCGGGGCCGATGGCCATACCGCATGACCTGGAACTGGGGCGCGGCCTCCGGGCGGGTCGGCGATCGCACGATCGGGCTCCAGCTCGGCGGCCGGTGGACCGACGGCACCGGATCGACCGAGAACGCCGTGCTCGTCGACGGGCGGCTCCACAAGATCGGCGACGAGCTCGCCTGGGAGTACGACGAGCACGACTGGCTCGCGCCGTGGCGCATCCACGGCGCATCCGTCGACCTGCGCTTCGAGCCGTTCTGGGACCGGGTGAGCTCGACCGAGCTGCTCGTCTTCGGCTCGCACGGCCACCAGTGCTTCGGCCACTACTCCGGCTGGGTGGATGCCTCGGGCGAGCGCATCCCGGTCGACGGACTCCTCGGCTGGGCCGAGGACGTGCGCAACCGCTGGTGAGGTGCGCGGCCGGGATGTCGTCCCATCCCGGCCGCGCGGCTCAGGGGCGCGTCACGCGCGCGTCGGCTCCGGGGCGACGTCGTCGTCGGCGGATCCGGTGACGACCAGGGGCTCGTCCGCGGCATCCGCGTCGGCTGCGGCATCCGCGTCGTCCTCGGTCGTGACGAGGTGGTGTCGACGCTCGAGCGCGGCACCCTCGACGTCGACGTCGGGCATGATGCGGTCGAGCCACTTCGGGATCCACCACGCCGACCGGCCGAGCAGGTGCATGATCGCGGGCATCAGCAGCATGCGAACGACGAAGGCGTCGACCAGCACGCCGAAGGCCAGGCCGAACCCGACCGAACGGATCATGGTCGAGTCCGAGAAGATGAAGCCGCCGAAGACCGAGACCATGATGAGCCCGGCCGCGATCACGACCGACCGACCGGCGCGCAGGCCCTGGGCCACGGCGAGCCGCGCGGGCGACCCGTGCACGTAGGCCTCGCGCATGCCGGTGGCGAGGAAGAGCTGGTAGTCCATCGCGAGGCCGAACAGGATGCCCACGAGGATCACCGGGAGGAAGCTCAGGATCGGCCCGGTGCTGATGCCGAGCGCGTCCGCACCCCAACCCCACTGGAACAGCGCGACGATCGCGCCGTAGGTGGCGAACAGCGACAGGATGAAGCCGCCGGTGGCGATGATCGGCACGAGCAGCGATCGGAACACGAGGATCATGATGAGCAGCGAGAGCCCGACCACGACGACGAGGTAGAGCGGCAGCACGTCCGCGAGGCCCTCGGAGATGTCGATGTTGATCGCCGCCTGGCCCGCCACGCCGAGCGTGATGTCGCCGTTCACCGGCGGCAGCGCCCGCAGGTCGCGCACGAGCTGCTCGGTCGAGGCCGCGTTCGGCCCCTCGGCCGGGATCACCTGGAACACGGCGAGCGAGTTGTCGTCGGAGACGTCGACCGCGGCGACCGAGACCACGTCGTCCTGCGCGGCGATCGTGGACGCGATGTCGACCTGGAGCTGCAGCACCTCGTCGTCGGTCGTGCCCTCGGGGAGCTCGGCCGTCACGAGGAGCGGGCTGTTCGCGCCGGCGCCGAACTGCTCCTCGGTCACGGTGAACGCCTCGTACGCGGCCGAGTCGTGCGGCTCGCTCGAGCCGTCGGGCAGGCCGACGCGCATCGAGAGCGCGGGGATCGCGACGATGAGCAGCGCGACGATCGTGACGAATCCGGTGAGCACCGCGCGCCAGGTGGGCATGGCCTTCACGACGGGCGGCTCGTGGCGGTTGCCCTCGCCGAGGTGGGCGCGCACCTTGCGGCGGAGGATGCGCATGCCGAGCAGGCCGAGCAGCGCCGGCGTGAGCGTCGTCGAGATCAGCACGGCGACGGCGACGGCGACCGCGCCCACCGTGCCCATGAGGCCGAGGAACGGCACGCCGGTGACGTTCAGCGCGAGCAGCGCCACGATGACGGTGGTGCCGGCGAACACCACGGCGTTGCCGGAGGTGCCGTTGGCGAGCCCGATCGACTCGACCACCTCGGCGCCCTGCAGCAGCTGCTTGCGGTGCCGGTTCACGACGAAGAGCGAGTAGTCGATGCCGACCGCGAGGCCGAGCATGACCGCGAGCATGGGCGTGACCGACGCCATGTCGACGACGCCCGAGAAGGCGAGCGAGCCGAGGATGCCGACGGCGACGCCGAAGATCGCGGTGACGAGCGGAAGGGATGCCGCGATGACCGATCCGAGCATCACGAGCAGCACGATCGCCGCGATGACGAGGCCGATCGCCTCGCCGATGCCGAACAGCTCGGGAACGCCCTGCGAGATGTCGGTCGAGAACGAGACCGAGACACCCTCGATGGGCTCGGCCGCGAAGTGGTCGATGACGGACTGCTTGGCGTCCTCGGAGAGCTCGAGGCGCGGCACGGTGAACGAGACGTTCGCGATCGCGGTCGAGCCGTCCTCGGAGACGAGGCGGATGCCGTCGGCGTAGCCGAGCAGTTCACCGCCGAGGGCGAGCTGCTCGGCGTTGGCCGCGAGCTCGTCGGCGCCGTCGTCGAGCTTGGCCTGCTCGCTCGCGAGCGCCTCGGTCTGGGCGTCGAGCTGCGCCTGCTGCGCGTCGAGCTGGGCCTGCTGGGCGTCGACCTCGTCGGTCGGCATGCCGGCGGCGACGAGCTGCTCGCGCGCGGCATCGAGCTGCGCCTGGCCCGCGTCGAGCTGCGCCTGCCCGGCCTCGAGCTGCGCGGTTCCGGCGTCGAGCTGCGCCTGGCCGTCCTCGAGCTGCGCCGTGCCGTCGTCGATCTGCTGCTGGCCGTCGGCCAACTGCTGCTGCTGGTCCTCGAGCTGCTGCTGCGCCTCGAACGGGTCGACCACGTCCTCGACGTCGACGAGGTCGCCCTGGTCGACGATGAGCGCACTGATCTCGGCCTGCTGCTCGGCGGTGAGCGCCGAGCCGTCGGTCGTGGTGAAGACCACGGTGCCGGCTCCGCCGCTGTACTGCGGCATCTCGTCCTGGAGCTCGGCGATGACCTCGCCCGACTCGGTGCCCGGCACGTCGAAGCTCGTCGTGAGGCCCTTGAACCCCACGAGGAATCCGGCGACCGCGATCGCCAGCACCACGGTCCAGGCGGCGATGACCACCCAGGCCCGTCGTGCCGAGAACTTGCCCAGTCGGTACAGCAGCTCAGCCACGTCGTGTCCTCTCATGCGCGATCGACGGCGCGATCGCCCGTGCGAGTATACGAGACGCACCGTCTCGTCTTTCTGTGAAACCGGTGAACGATGAGTACCATGTGCTGGTGTCCGAGCATCGACGGGGTCCGGTTCGCAGCGAAGCCGCGCGGGTCGCGATCCTCGACGCCACGGCCCGACTCTTCGAGAGCCGCGGATACGACAACCTCACGATGGAGGGCATCGCCGCCGAGGCGCACGTCGGCAAGCAGACGATCTACCGCTGGTGGCCGTCCAAGGGCGCGCTCGTCGCCGATTGCCTGCTCGAGGGCCTGTTGTTCCGCGAGGGGTTCAACCCGGCCGACACGGGCGACCTCCGGGCCGACCTCGTCGCCTGGCTCCGCGGCATCCTGAGCTTCGTCGATCGCGAGGGCGGCGACACGATGGTGCACTCGCTCATCGCGGCCGCGGGCGACCACCCGAGCGTCGGCCTGCGACTCTCCGAGGGCCTGGGGGCCAACCAGTTGCTCCGCGCCCGCTTCGAGTCGGCGGTCGCAGCCGGGCAGCTCTCACCCGATCGCCCGCTCGACGAGCTCGGCGACGCGTTCGTCGGCGCCGTGGTGCTTCGGGCGCTGAGCCGCACGCCGGCCGATGCCGCGACGGCCGCCCGGCTCGTCGACGCCGTGCTCGGCGTCTGACCGGTTCACGGCACGCGGCGATGCGGGCACAGAGGCCGCCGAGGCCGGCGAAGCGGCCGCCGAGGCCGCGTCGCGCTCAGGACGCGGCGACCGAGGACGCGTCGGGGCTGACGCGCTGGATCAGCGCCGAGAGCTCGCCGTGCAGGTGCATCAGGTCGTCGACCTCGACGCCGAGCGCCGCGACGACCTGCTCGGGCACCCGCTCGGCCCGCTCGCGCAGGCGGCGCCCCTCGGACGTCAGTCGCAGCTCCAACTGCCGCTCGTCGCGGCTGGAGCGTTCACGGGTCACGTAGCCCGCCGCCTCGAGGCGCTTCACGAGCGGCGACAGCGTCGCGGGCTCGAGCCGCACGAGGCGGGCGATCTCGTTCAGGGCGCGCGGCTCCTGCTCCCACAGCGCGAGCATCACGAGGTACTGCGGATGCGTCAGGCCCATCGGCTCGAGGATGGGCTTGTACGTGCCGATCACCAGACGGGAGGCGACGGCGAGCGCGAAGCAGAGCTGGCGCTCGAGCGCCAGCGGGTCGAGCGCGTCGGCCGCCGCGTCGGCGGCGGGCTCGGTCTCGACCTCGGTCGGTCGGTCTTCGCGGCGATTCGTCACAATTCGTTAGTATACTCATTGTTATGGCACGAAAGAAGACGGATGCCGCGAGCGAGCCCCAGGCCGCGCCGCGAACCCCGCGCACGCCCTCCCGGCTCAATCCGTTCCTCGGCAAGCCCGGCTTCTACAACCGCTTCAACGCCGTCATCTACAACTTCACCGGCCCCGCGCAGGTCGGCATCGGCCGCCCCGAGGCGCCGTACGTGCCGCCCGCCGACCCTCGCTGTCCGCTCTGCGGCCGGGCGATGGACCTGCACCGCATCGACCGCTCCGGCGAGCGCACGCAGGTGCACTGCCCGGCCGGCGCGTAACCCCCGAAGGGGGCACACGCCCACCCGGCGCGGCGGTTCGCCGTAACCCCCTCAGGTCGCCTCGTGGACAGGCCTGTCCGGGGCCCGAATCACATTGGCCACGCGGCGTCCGGGTCTGCTAGGAAGGGTAGCCACAAGCCCTACCTAGTGAACGGATGAAACGTGACGACTCCCAGCGTTGACCAGTCGGATGTGCTCGAAGTGAGCGACTACACGGCCGTCGGAGGGGCCCCCGCGATCACCGCCGTGGTGAACCGGTTCTACGACCTGGTCGTGGCCGACGAGCGACTCGCAGGCTACTTCGAGGGCGTCGAGATGGTCCGCCTCAAGCGCCACCAGGTCGCGCTCGTCTCCCAGGTCATGGGCGGACCGGTCGAGTACGAGGGCCGCGAACTGCGTGCGGCGCACGAGGGCATGGGCATCTCGAGCGACGACTTCGCGGTCGTCGTCGGCCACCTGGTCACCGCGCTGACCGAAGCCGGCGTGCCGTCCGAGATCATCGGCCGGGTCGGCGTCGCGCTCGGCGGCACGGAAGCCGACATCGTCGAGGTGTCCTCGACGCGAGGCTGATTCGGTGAACACTGCCGCACTGAAGGAGACGTGGGCGGCGGCCGAGACGCTCGGCGACGAGGTCCCGCTGTACTTCTACTCCCACCTGTTCCTCTCGCACCCCGACCTGCGGAGCATGTTCCCGGTCTCGATGGCGACCCAGCGCGACCGACTGGTCGGCGCGCTCGGTCGCATCGTGTCCCGAGTCGACGAGCTCGACGAGGTCACGGGGTTCATCCAGCAGCTCGGGCGCGATCACCGTCGCTTCGAGGTGATCGCTCAGCACTACGACGCCGTCGGAGTATCCCTGCTCGCCACGCTGAAGCACTTCCTCGGCGCCGCATGGACCGAGGAGCTCGCGGCCGACTGGGCCGCGGCATACGGCCTCATCGCCATGGTCATGGTCCAGGCGGCCGAGGAGTCCGAGGCGACGAGCCCGGCGGCCTGGGAGGGGCACGTGCTCTCGGTCGACCGGCGCAGCATCGACGTCGCGGTCATCCAGGTGATGCCCGACCCCGCCCTGCCCTTCGAACCGGGCCAGGCCATGGCGGTCGAGATCCCGGCCCGGCCCCGGCTCTGGCGCTACTTCAGCCCGGCCAACGCGCCGCGTGCCGACGGCACCCTCGAGTTCCACGTCCAGCTGGTTCCCGGCGGCCAGGTCAGCGGCCCGATGATCCGCTCGCTCGCCGTCGGCGACACGCTGCGCGTCGGCGCCCCGGTCGGCGAGGAGCTGACCCTCGGCGACCACGAGCGCACCCGCGAGCTCCTCATGATCGCGGGCGGCGCCGGTCTGGCGCCGATGCGAGCCCACCTCGAGCGCATCGACCAGCAGTGGCAGGCGACGGGCGAGGCCCCTCGGGTGCACCTGTTCCACGGGGCGCGCGTGCCGTGGAACCTCTACGAGGCGAAGCTGCTCCGCGACCTGACCGTCCGCCCCTGGTTCACCTACACGCCGGTGGTCTCGGGCGACTCGAGCTACCCCGGCCGCCAGGGCCTGGTGGGCGACGTCGCCGCCGACGAGGCCGCCCGACCCGGCCTGCTCGCGCTCGTGGCCGGATCGCCCGACATGGTGCGCCACACGGTGGCGCGACTCCGCGACGCCGGCTTGCCGTCGACCGACATCCGCTTCGAGCAGTTCGCGACGCTCGACGACGACAGCCACGCATCGCACCACCACACCCAGAATCCGCAGCCGGCCCGGGCTGCGGTAGAGCAGATGGGGGCCCGCGCATGACACCCGAACCGACCGACGACGGCGCTGTTCCCGACGCGCCTCCCACCGCGACGCCCGACGGGTCGCTGGCGAGCGCCGTGGCCCGCCTGCCCGAGGCCGGCAACGTTCGCTTCGGCATCAAGGGCTTCGGCGGCGGGTACGACCGCGCCGAGGTCGATGCGTTCATCCACCGGTTGTCGGAGGACGTGGCCCAGGTCCGCGTCGCCCTCGAGGGCGACCGGCTGGAGCTGACGAACCTGCGAGCCGAGAACGCCAGACTCCGCACGGAGGCGGGCACCGATGTCGAGCAGGAGATCGCCGCCGGAGCCGTCGGGCTGCTCTCCCAGGCGCAGCTCATCGCCGACCGGGCCGTGGCCGACGCCGAGCAGTACGCGCGCGATCTCGTCGTGGCCGCACGCGACCAGTACCGGGAGGTCCTGGAGCGCGCCGAACGCAGCGCGGGTCACGTGGTCGCGGGGCTGGCGACGGGGCCGGCCAAGCCCGAAGGCCCGACCCTCCCCGAGATCGAGTACGTGCGCACGTACGCGAAGGTCGCCCAGATCCAGTTGCGCTCCGTCCTCGACGCCCTGACCGAGCAGGTCGACCGCCTCGGAAACCTCCCCCAGGCCGATCCCGAAGCGGTGGCCGATCCATCGGTCGCCACGAGCGAGGTCGACGAGCCGATCGAGGAGCCGATCGAGGAGCCGGACTGGTCTCGTCCGGTCGCCACGCGAGGGTCCTTCGTCGAACCCGAGACCTTCACGATGCCCGGGTCGTTCTCCGAGTCATCCGTGTTCGCCGAATCGGAATCGACCGCCCCGCCCGCGTTCCCCGAGTCCCGAACCGCGACCCGGCGCTGACGGCCGGTCGCGCGGCGTCGACCGGCTCCGCGCGACGACGGCGTCCGCACCGGGTCGGCCGGGCCTGGCCGGGCCTGAGGGCTATGCCCCGACCGCGCCGCCCGGTCGGGACGCCGAGCTGAGCCAGGCGAGCGCCCGCGTGAGCAGCGCCCGGTGGCCGGCCGACTCGTACGATCGCGCATCGTGCCCGAGCGCGTCGTAGACGAGCCGCGAGCGGCCGAGCTCGCGCGCCCACACGATCGGATGCCGCGTGCCGTCCTCCTCGTGCTCGGCGATCGGCTCGATCGTGCCGAGCAGCCGCAGACCCGTGTAGCGCTCGTCGACGACCGTGAAGTCCTCGAGGCCCTGGGCGATGGCGTGGTTGCCGACGAGGTGCACCCGCGCCTCGCCGAGCGGCGGATGCCACGAGACGTCGCGCACCCAGCGCGCTCCGAGGGCCCGCTCGAACGCCGGGTACGCGCGGAGGCTCGACGCCGCGGCGTGCATCGCGAGGATCCCGACCCCGCGGTCCAACGCCCGGTCGAGGGCGGATGCCGCGGCCTCGGCCTGCGCGGGCGGCGGCGTGTCGACCGGGTCGCCCGCGTTGACCACGATGATGCGCACGTCGTCGTCGAGCGCCGCGAGCGCGGCATCCGCATCGTCGAGGACCTCGACCGTGAAGCCCGCCTCCCGCACGAGGTCGGCGATCGCCGCGCTCGTCTCGGCGAACGGATGCCACGGGTCGGCGTAGCGGCCTGCCCCACTGAGGATGACGACGTCGGTCACGATCGGCCTCCATGCCTGCGCCGACGACCAGCGGATCGGTCACGGCCGACCTCGCGACGCCGTTCAGGTCGGACACCGTCGAAGATACCCCCGTCACGTCGAGGCCGCACGGCGGACTCGATACTCGCGACGGGCGTCAGGCGCCGTCGCCCGCGGACGCGTGCCTGGGACGGCGTCGCGGCCGCCCCGCTCCGGACGACGACGACGACGACGGTCACGATCAGGCTCCCGACGAACGGGGACGGTCGACGACCTGCACCAGGTTGCGTCCGCGCAGCGTGTAGATGTTGCCGTCCTCGTCGACGTTCAGGTGCGAGCCGCTGTACCAGCCGCCGTTGATCGCGGGCACGACGACGGTCGCGGCGAAGGTCTTCGGATCGAAGCGCCACAGGGTCGTGTCGGAGACCGCGTAGACCACGCCCCGGTTCGACACCATCGCGGCGAAGCCCGGGCAGAGCGGGCGGTGGTCGGCCGTGTGCACGATGCGCCGGTCGCGCAGGTCGATCACGACGAATCCGCCCTTGATCGTGAGCGCGTAGAGGTGCGGCCCCTGAACGGCGAGCGCGGCGATGCCGTTGGGCAGGCCGGTCTCGAGGCGCCAGAGCTCCGCCCGGGCGACCGGATCCCACGCCACCACGGTGCCTCGCGGCCCCGTCTTCTGGGCGTTGTCGCCGCCGAGGTAGGCGATGCCCTCCCTCGTGACGACCGCGCGCACGAGCTGCTGGTCGTCGATGGGGTTCACGACGATGCTCGACTGCGATGTGAGCGGATCGTACGTCCAGAGCGACCCGCCGCCCTCCGTGTCGGACTGCACGGCGACCAGCAGCCGCAGGTTCACGGCGTCCCAGGCGGTGTCGAGCGGTCGGTTCTGCTCCGAGGCGAACGCGGCCACCTGCCGGATCGGGGCACCGCCGTTCGGGTCGTACGACCAGATGCCCTGCGCGTTGTACTGGCCCGTGTACAGCACGCCGTCGATCACCTCGGCGTCCTTGGCCTCGCCGGGCGCCCGCAGGTTGACCACCTCGCCGGTCGCGAGCGAGTGCCGGGCGATGACGCCGTTGCCGCCGACGTACACGTAGCCGGCGCCGGCCGCGAGGCCCATGCAGGTCTGGGGGCTCACCGGCGCGCCGGCCTCGCCGAGATCGGTGACGCTCGCCGCGCCCGTCGCGGGGTCGACCTCGGCCACGAAGCCGTACGCGGACACCACGGCGAGCACGCCTCCGTGGGCGTCGACGCCCCAGATCTCCCCGAGGTCGAGTCCGCCGAGCTCGAGCTGCGTGATCGTGCCATCGGTCGTGGAGTAGTCGAGGAGGCCGGTCTCGTTGGCGAGGTAGAGGTGGTCGCCGATGGCTGCCACGTTCTTCGCCGTCTTCCCGATCGAGGTCGCGACGGTGTACGACGAGAGGTCCGCCAGGTCGATCAGGGCGACCTTCGAGGGCTCCGTGGAGGCGGCCGTCGACGCGACGAGTCGATCGCCCACGATCGTGAGCTCGCGCACGCTCGGGTCGGCGGCGAACTCGGCCGGTGCGATCGACGAGAAGGTCGACGTCGCCCGGTCGTAGGCGAACAGGGTGGCCCGCCCGGCGCTGCCGCCGCCGCCCAGCGTGCTCCCCGCGCCGAAGAAGACGGCGGTGTCGGTGGCGGCCACCGCACGGGCCAGCGTGGAGGCGGCGTCGGGGATTCCGAGGTTCGCGACGCGGCCCGATGCGGGGTCGAACTGCCAGAGCGCCGGTGCTGTGGCGCTGCCGCCGCCGACCGCGAAGAGCGTGCCATCGGGCGCGACGGCGAGGTCGCGGACGTCGCGGTCGCCGATCGCGCCGATGGGGACCGCGGGCACCTCTGGCGTCTGCAGGTCCCACCGGTGCAGGTTCGGCTGCGGACCGCCGGACTTCTGGAGGATGCCGATGTACAGGTAGCGGCCGCTCGCGTCGGCGGCGAGGGCCTGGATGGCGTACCCGGTCGAGACCTCGGTGCTGACCGTCACGGTGCGGGTCGGCAGGTGGAAGCCGATGACCCCGGTGGGCTCGATGTTGCGCGATCCGATGTACACCGTGTCCCCTACGAGCAGCGCGCTCATCAGGCCGTACTGGCTCACCGCCGGGCCGAGGTCGGTGATGGTCGGACCCGTCGGCCGGCCGGCCGCACGGGAGGCGGCGAGCGCCGGGTCGGCGGCGACGAGCGCCGCGATCGCGGCCAAGCCCGCGGCACCGCCGGCCTGCAGCACCACGCGTCGGGAGAGCATCGGGGATTCGGACATCGGAACTCCTTCGTTCGGAGGGTGGAGGTGGGTCGTCAGGCCGTGATCGCGAGCAGTTCCGCGTCGACCTCGTGTGCGAGTGGAAGCCCCTGCGCGAACCGGTGCAGCTCGTCGAGCACGACGTCGGCGAGGCGCCCGAGCTCGCCGCCGAGGGACCCCGCGATGTGGGGCGTGAGCAGGGCGTGGTCGTGCCCGTAGAGCGGATGCTCGTGCTCGAGCACCCACGGCGTGGTGACGTCGAGGATCGCGTACAGCTCCCCCGCCGTCACGCGTGCGGTCAGCGCCGCCTGGTCGATGATCTCGCCGCGCGCCGTGTTCACGAGGGTCGACCCATGGCGCATGAGCCCGATGCCGCGCTCGTCGACGAGGTTCCGCGTGCTCGGCAGCGAAGGCGCATGGATCGACACGACGTCGGAGGTGGCGAGCAGTTCGTCGAGCGCGACCGATGCCACGCCGAGGCTCAGCGCCTCGGCGTCCGACAGGAACGGGTCGGAGACGACGACCTCGAGGTCGTAGCCGCGCAGCAACTCGATGACCCGGCGCCCGATCCTCGATGCGCCGACGATGCCCACGCGCTTGCCGAAGTTGCCGAGCCCGGGGAACGCCTGCTCGACGTCGAACTCCTGTCGCAGCATCCGGTACCGTGCCGCGATGGGCAGGACCTTCTTGTTGGCCAGGACGATCATCGCGACCGTGTACTCGGCCACGGGCGCGGCATTCGCCGCCGCCGCCGTGCTCACGCGGATGCCGCGGGCGAGCACGTCCTCGGACACGTACGGCTTCACCGTGCCCGCTGAATGCAGGACCGCGCGGAGGTGCGGCGCGAGGTCGAGCACGGCCGCGTCGAGGAACGGCGCACCCCAGCCGGTCACGAGCACCTCGGTCTCGAGGAGCGCCTGCTTCGCGGCATCCGACTCGAACTCGGTCAGGATGCCGGCGATGTCGGCGACCTCCTCGAACCGGGCGACCTGCTCCGCCGGGAAGATGCGCTCGCGCACGTCGGCCGCCATCGCGAACGTCACGCGCAGGCGGTCGCGGCTCACTTGACGGCCCCGGCGGACAGGCCCGAGCGCCAGAAGCGCTGGAGGCCGATGAAGGCGAGGAGCAGCGGCAGGATCGAGACGAACGACCCCGCGATCACGAGCGTCGAGAACTCCGGGTTCTGCTGCACCTGGCTCTGCCAGAGCGCGATTCCGACGCTCGACGGGAACAGGTCGCGGTCCTGCAGCATGATGAGCGGCAGCATGAAGTTGTTCCAGATCGCGACGAACTGGAACAGCACGATCGTGACGAACCCCGGCACGAGCATGGGCAGGCCGACGCTGAGGAAGCTGCGGATCGGGCCGGCGCCGTCGACGCGTGCGGCCTCGAGGGTCTCGTCCGGCAGGTAGCCGGCGCTGAACACCCGTGCGAGGTAGACGCTGAACGGGTTGCAGAACGCGGGGATGAGCACCGCCCAGATCGTGTTCGTCGCGCCGATCGACGCCGCGAGCAGGTAGAGCGGGATGACCGTCGCGGTGTTCGGGATGAGCACGCCGACGAGCACGAACCCGAACAGCCCGTTCTTGCCGCGGAACGTGAACTTGTCGAACGCGTACCCCGCCATGAGGGCGACGAAGCCGCAGACGAGGGCGCCGACGCCGGCGTAGAACACGCTGTTGCCCAACCAGCGCCAGAAGATGCCGTCGTCCTGGGTCATGAGCTGCTGCAGGTTCTCGAGGAACGCCCCGCCCGGCGAGAACGCGCTCGAGCCGTAGAGGCCCTTCGCGTCCTTGGTCACCGCGAAGACGAGCCACAGGAGGGGCAGCACCATGTACGCGACGCCGAGGAGCAGGATGCCGTTGACGGCGAGGCTCGCGGCCGGGCGTCGTGGGGCGCGACTCCCGGAACGGCGACGGCGGTCGCCGGCCGGCTCGTGCGGCGGCCTGCCGAGGCCGCCATCGTGGGCGACGGGGCCGGCCGGGCGGTCGGCAGCCGGGTGCGACGGGGCGTCGGTGGTCGCGATCATCAGGCACGTCCCTTCGAGGTGAATCGGGTGACGATCCACGAGAGCAGCCCGGCCACGAGGGCGAGGATGATCGACGCGGCCGCCGCCTGCGGCAGGTTGTTGCGGTTGAACGCCGCGTCGTAGGCCCACATGTTCGGCACCCAGGTGCTCGTGACCGCGGTGGTCACCGACGAGAGGATCTTCGGCTCGGTGAACAGCTGCAGCGAGCCGATCACCGTGAAGAGCAGGGCGATGCCGAGCGACGGGGCGATCAGCGGGGTCTTGATCGAGAGGGCGGTGCGGATCTCGCCCGCCCCGTCGACCCGGGCGGCCTCGAGGACCTCGCGGGGCACGGCCTGCAGGGCGGTGAACAGGATGATCATGTTGTAGCCCGCCCATTCCCAGACGGCGATGTTCACCATCGACGGGAGCACCATGTGCACCGAGAGGAAGTCGATCTGGATGCCGCCCGAGTCCAGCGCGGAGACGAACGGGCTGACGCCCGGGGTGTAGAGGTACGCCCAGATGAGCGCGGCGATGACCCCGGGTACGGCGTGCGGCAGGAACAGCAGCAGCTGGAACGCGCGCTTCGCCTTCGCGACCGCGGCGTCGAGCAGCAGGGCGAACAGCAGGGCGACGCCGAGCAGCGCCGGGATGTAGAGCAGGCAGTAGAGCGCGAGACGACCGAAGCCGGCGATGAAGGTCTCGCTCGAGAGCACGTCGAGGTAGTTGCCGAGACCGACGAACTCCGTCTCGGTGCCGCCGAAGCCGAGGCCGCTTCGCCGCTCGGCGAAGAGGCTCATCCCGATCGCGTAGGCCACGGGCGCCACCATGGCGACGAGGAAGAGCGCGAAGAACGGGGTGAGGAAGATCGCGGCGGTGCGGCCGCCGGTGCCGGCGATCGGATGCCGCGTGGTGCGCGGTGCCCGCTCGCTGAGTCGGACGCTCATGGGGTTGCCCTTCGGTGAGGCGGTGCCGGCGGGTCGTCCGCCGGCACCGCTCCGGTCTATTCGGAGATCTCGAGGCCGAGCTGCTCGAGCCCGGCCACGGTCTCGTCCTGCGTCTGCTCGACCGCATCGCCCAAGGTCGGCGCCGTCGTGACCGCGTCCTTCATCGCCGTGTTGGTGATGTCGTAGTTCGGACCCCACGACCATCCGTCGACGATCGAGGCGGATGCCTCGTCGAAGACCTCGTAGATGTCGTTCGCGAAGTAGTCGACGGGGGCGACCCGCTCGGCGACCTCGTTGAGTCCGGGGTAGGCGAGGTAGGCGGTGCCCACGTCTCCGCGGGCTTCGACAGCGGCGGGGTCCGTCGTGAGCCAGGTGAGGAAGGCGGCCGCCGCGGCCTGGTTCTCCGAGTTCTCGGTGAGCGCGAAGCTCGTGCCGCCGCTCAGCGCGCCGGTGGGCTCGCCGTCCCACGACGGCGGCGCCGCCGCGACCCACTTGCCGGCCTGGCCGGACGCCTCCGTGCGCGTCTTCAGGCCCGACGCGCTCCAGGATCCGCCGACCCAGCCGTTCACGACGCCGTTGTTGAGGTCGGCCGTCCACTCGTCGCTGAAGCCGAGCTGCGGCTTCACGAGGTCCTCGTCGATGAGCTTCTGCCAGTAGTCGGCGACCTCCTGCGTGCGGTCGTCGTCGATCGTGACCTTCCAGTGGTCCTCGTCGACGCCGAACCAGGTCGCGCCCGACTGCCAGGCGAGCGGGGCGAGTTGCGGCTCGTTCGTGAAGAAGCTCGTGAGGTAGGCCTCGGGGTTCGCGGTGTGCACGGCGCGGGCGGCCTCCTCGAACTCGTCCCAGGTCTTCGGCACGGCGACGCGGGCGGCGTCGAGCACGTCCTGGCGGTACCACATGACGAGCGGCGGCGCGTCGTAGGGCAGGGCGTAGGTCGCACCCTCGAAGCCGACGAGGCCGCGCACCTGGTCGCTGAACTCGCCGAGCGTCTCGCTCGGCACGAGGTCGTCGACCGGCACGACCTGGCCGGATCCGACGAAGCCGGGGAGGCGGTAGTACTCGATGCCGACGACGTCGGGCCCGGTGCCGGACTCGATCGCAGCGGCGAGCTTCGTGTACCCGCCGTTGGCGCCGTTCGCGATCTCCTCGAAGTTCACGGTGATGTCGTCCTGGCTCGCGTTGAACGCGGCGGCGACGTCGGCCATGCCGCTGAGCGAGGACCAGAACGTGATCTCGCCGGTGGCCGCTTCCGCGGCCTCGTCGGCCGGCGTCGAGGTCGCGGACGAGCATCCGGCCAGGAGGATGCCCGCGGCCAGCAACGCTGCCGCCGTGGATGAAGTGCGACGCAGGTTCATGACTGGATTCTCCTTTGAATGTGAAGCGTGCAACGGCCACTGAAGTCGACTTCGACGGGCGCCGCAAGAAATGCCGCACAAAGCGAACATTTCCGAACATCTCACGAGGCTCGAGTGGACTCCCGTTCGACGAGCGTCGGCAGGAGCGACATCCGGGTGACCGCGTGCCCGCCGCCGTCCTGCTGGCGGATGCGGTCGAAGCAGAGGCGCAGGGCGGCGTAGCCGAGGTCGTGCTTGGGCGGAGCGACGGCGGTCAGCGGCACGGCGGCGAACGCCGAGAACTCGTCGTCGTAGGCGACGAGCGCGAAGTCCTCGGGAATGCGGCGGCCGTGTTCAACGACGAGGTCGGCGAAGGCCATGGAGTCCACGTCGCCGAGCATCAGGGCGGCCGTGACGTCGTTCCTCACGCACTCGTCGTAGAACCGCTCGAGCGCGTCGATCGCCGAGTCCGCGCCGACCTCGGGCGTGGGCAGCGTGCGGAACAGCACATGCTCACCCAGCCCGAGCCTCGCCATGGTGCGCTCGTACCCGTCGAGGAGCCACGGCGTGGTCGCCGCCTCGCGCGCGGCGAGGGCGATCCGGCGGTGGCCGCGCTCGGCGAGGTGGCGGACGGCGAGCTCGGCGCCGTACGCGTGGTCGCTCCGCACTGATTCGATGCGGCCGGCGATGCGCTCGTCGACGCCGCGCTCGACGATCACGATCGGCACCGGCGCGTCGATGAGCAGCTCGTGCAACGCCGAGCCCTCGACGAGGCCGTTGTGCGGCGTGATCATCAGCGCGTCGACCCCGCCCGCGATGAGCCGCTCCGCCTGGCGCAGCTCCTCGCGCTCCGAGTAGTTCGTCGTGCCGAGCACGAGTCGGCAGTTGAGCTCGCGGGCGGCGTCGCTCGCGCCGCGCACGACCTGCGGGAAGTAGTAGTTCGCCGTGGGCGCGATCATCCCGATCGTCGCGACCGGGCGTCGCACCGACCCGCCGGCCTCCCCCGCGCCGCGCTCCTGCTGCTTCGCGACCGCCGTCGAGACCGCCCCACCGTGCACGCGCACGAGGAGGCCGCGTGACTCGAGCTCCGCGAGATCGCGGCGCAGGGTCATCGCGGAGACGTCCAGCCGTTTCGAGAGCTGGGTGATGGCGAGCGAGCCTCGCAGCTCGAGCTCGCGCAGGATGGTGTCATGACGGGCGACGGCGACCACGGAGCCTCCTGATGTGTGGGTTTGTTCGTTCACATGAACGAACATGACTCACGATACGCACTTCGCGCCCGACGCGCCTCGCCCTGACACGACCGCCCGGGAGCGACGTACGGTGGTGAGACGGCGTCGTCCGGCGCCGGGACCACGGGGGAAGGACGACGGATGTCGCAGACGATCGCCGAACTGTTCGTGACGACGCTCACCCGCGCGGGCGTGACGAGGGTGTGGGGCCTTCCGGGCGACTCGCTCAACGCGTTCACCGATGCGCTGCGCCGCGACGGCGGCATCCGATGGCTGCATGCGCGGCACGAGGAGACGGCCGCCTTCGCCGCCGCCGCCGATGCCGCCGTCACGGGCGAGCTCGCCGTCGTCGCCGGCAGCTGCGGACCCGGCAACCTGCACTTCATCAACGGGCTGTTCGACGCGCAGCGCAGCCGCGTGCCGGTGCTCGCGATCGCCTCGCACATCCCGTCGTCGGAGATCGGCAGCGGGTACTTCCAGGAGACGCACCCGCAGGAGCTGTTCCGCGAATGCAGCGTCTACTGCGAGCTCGTCGGCGATCCGTCGCAGCTGCCGTGGGTGCTCGAGACCGCCATGCGCACGGCCGTCGAGAAGCAGGGCGTCGCCGTCGTGGTCGTGCCGGCCGACGTGTTCTTCCGCGATGCGCCGGCGCGCAGGCCGAGCGCCCCCATCCGCGCCGCCCGCCCGCGCGTGCTGCCCTCCCCCGAGGAACTCACCGAGGCCGCGGGGATCCTGAACGCCGCGGCATCCGTCACGATCCTCGCCGGCGCCGGGGTGGCCGGCGCGCACGACGAGGTCCTCGCGCTCGCCGAACGCCTGCAGGCGCCGATCGTGCACGCCTTCCGCGGCAAGGAGCACATCGAGTACGACAACCCGTACGACGTCGGCATGACCGGACTGCTCGGGTTCGCCTCGGGCTATCGGGCCATGGAGAAGTGCGACGCGCTGCTCATCCTCGGCAGCGACTTCCCGTACCGGCAGTTCTATCCGTCGAAGGCGAAGATCGTGCAGGTCGACCTTCGCGGGGAGCAGCTCGGGCGTCGCACGCCCGTCGACCTCGGACTCGTCGGCGACGTGCGCGAGACCGCCGCGGCGCTGCTGCCCCTCATCGCGGAGGACCGCAGCGGCAAGCACCTCGAGTCGAGCGTGAAGCACTACGAGAAGACGCGACGCGAGCTCGACGGCCTCGCGAACGACGACGGCAAGCAGCCCATCCATCCCGAGTACCTCGCGAAGGTCATCGACCGGCTGGCCGATTCCGATGCGATCTTCACGGCGGATGTCGGTTCGCCCGTCGTCTGGACGGCGAGGTACCTGCGGATGACGCGCGACCGTCGCCTGATCGGCTCGTTCACGCACGGATCGATGGCCAATGCGATGCCGCACGCGCTCGGCGCGCAGGCGGCCGCCCCCGGGCGACAGGTCATCGCGCTGGCCGGCGACGGCGGCCTGGCGATGCTCATGGGCGACCTGCTCTCGATCCGGCAGAACGACCTGCCGATCAAGATCATCGTGTTCAACAACTCATCGCTGAACTTCGTCGAGGTCGAGATGAAGGCGGCCGGCATCGTGAACTTCGGCACCGAGCTCGTGAACCCCGACTTCGCGGCCGTCGCGGATTCGGTCGGCATCACCGGCATCCGGGTGGAGCAGGGCGCCGACCTCGAGGCGGCGCTGGCCAAGGCGTTCGCCGAACCGGGTGCGGCGCTCATCGACGTGGTCGTGGCACGCCAGGAGCTCTCGATCCCGCCGTCGATCACCGCCGAGCAGACGAAGGGCTTCGCGCTCTACGCGCTGCGCACGGTCATGTCGGGCCGTGGCGACGAACTGCTCGACCTCGCGGACACGAACGTCTGGCGGCGCATCTTCAAGTGAGGCGCACCGGCCGACGCGGCGATACGGCCGCCGCGGCACGGGGCGGGCGCACGGCCGCGCTCGTCAGGCGCCGTCGCCCGCGGGCTCGGGCGCGCCCCCGGAGGCGGTGTCGGCCTCGACGGTCTCGTCGCCTGCGGGAATCTCCTCGGGCAGCGTGATGTCGTCGCCGGACGGACGCCCACCGTCGGGGTTCTCGCCGGGGCCGTCCTCGGGCTCGGACGGCGTGATCTCGGGATCGGACATGGTGGCCCCTCTCGGTCGGTGCTCCGAACGTAGGCTCGTACGCCTGCGGCGTCGAGGCCTTGCGTGGGCGCGCGGCGTGCTCTAGGCGACCGCCCACGCGGCGCCGAGCGTCAGCGCTCCTCGCCCTCGGCCCGCGCGAAGTCGGCCTTCCACTGCCGGAAGGAGTCCTCGGTACGGCCGCGACGCCAGTATCCCGAGACCGAGAGCTGCTCCCGACCGAGCCCGCGCTCGGTGCGCAGGTAGGGCCGGACGCCCCGCATGACCTCCTCGGCCTCGCCGTGCACGAACGCGTGCACGCGTCCCTCCAGCCAGCCGACGGCACGCACGGCCTCGGCGAGCAGCCCTTCGCCGGATCCGCCGTCGCGGTGCACGAACACGGCGCTGCCGCCCTGCGGCAGGGCGAACCGCGGTTCGTGCTCGGCCGACTCGACGAGCACGACGACCCTGGCCACGGCCTCGACCGGCAGCGCCTCGAGCGCCGCCGCGATCGCGGGAACGGCGGACTCGTCGCCGGCGAGCAGGTGCCAGTCGGCCCCCGGGTCGGGTCGGTAGGCTCCGCCCGGGCCATTGGCGAGCAGGATGTCACCTGCCTCGGCGTTCGCCGCCCACGGCCCGGCGACCCCCTCGTCGCCGTGCACGACGAAGTCGATGTCGAGCGTGCCGGCCGCGACATCCGGATGCAGCGCCGTGTACGTGCGAACGACCGGCAGGTCCTCGGCGGGCATCGTCGCGCGCAGTTCGCGCACGTCGATCTGCTCGGGGTAGACGACTCCCGGCTTCGGGAAGACGAGTTTGAGGTATCGATCGGTGAACGTGCTCGCGGCGAACGCCGAGAGGTCGTCGCCGTGCAGGTGCAACCGGCGGAGGTTCGGCGTGATCCAGGTGGCGCCCGTCACGGCGAGGCGAATGGTCGGCATGCCCCCATCACATCACGCCGAAGCGGGCCGCCCGACCACGCGGACGCCAGGCCGGGTCACGCCGGTGCGGCGCCCCGGCCGCCGAGCTCCTCGACGAGCTTCGCGATGCGACGCTGCCTCGTCGGCGCCGTCTTGGCCTGGTCGATGACCCGCACGTGCTGGCGCCGTTGGCTGACGGTGAGGGCGTCGAACCGGCCGCGCACCGCTTGGTCCGCGTCCAACGCGGCCGCGACGTCGTCGGGCACGTCGGCATCGACGGGTTCCGTCGCGAGCTCGAGCCGCACGGTGACCTCGTCGCCGACCACGAGCCCGGCCGCCGCGCGGTTGGCGTTGCTCAGCCCGATGAGGTTGCGCCCGAGCATGATGGCCACGCGCGTCTCCCACGAATGGCCGTTGACGGTGACGGACACCCGCGGACGCCGGCCCCCGCCGAGCTCCTCGACCGCCGTCTCGGGGACCTCGAGCCCCCGCATCTTCTCCTGCGGCTCGACGACCGCCCGGAACTCCGTCATCGCGCTCCCCTCGACCCGGCCCGGTCACCGGCCGGCATCTCCGAGGGAAGCGTACTGTCATCGCCGGCGGGAGTGGCCGAGGCCGTGCGAGCGCGCATGATCCGCGTCGACCCGGCCGGATACGGCAGCCGCGTCGCGAGCTCATCGGCCGCGTCGAGCTCCTCATCGGCACGCCGCGACTCGCCCAGCTCGACGAGTGCGGCGGCGAGCGCGATCCGGGCGTCGACCTCGGTCAGCCGCTCGCCCCCGCGGGCCGCTCGGTCGACCTCGGCGCGGGCGATCCGCTCGGCCGTGACGGCGTCACCCAGGCCGAGCTGCGCCCACGCCATCGTCGTCGCCGAACCACGCGGCAGCGCCTCGAGCACGCGCCGCGCCGCGTCGTGCGCACCGCTCCCGACGAGCCACTCGGCCCTGGCTTGCCCGACCTCGTCGAGGGCCTGCCGGTCGGAGGACTCCTCGGCGACGCGCTGCGCCTCGTCGAGCTGCGGCAGGGGGTCTTCACGGCGCCGCATGCGCACCCGCGCCTGGGCCAGGAGCGCGTACGGCGTGGACAGCCCGGCCTGATCGACGGATGCCGCGACCGCCGCGTCGGCGAGCGCCGCCGCCTCCGCATCCTCCTCGACGAGGAGGAGCAGTTCGGCGAGGTTCGCCTGCTCGAAGGCCTGCGACAGCCGTTCGCCCGAACGAGCGGCCAGCTCGAGCGCGCGGCGGCCGGTCTCGAGTGCCTCGTGCAGTCGGCCCGACCGTCGAGCCTGCTCGCGCTGGACGGACAGCACGGAGGCCAGGATCTGCGGATCGCCGTAGGCCTCGGCGTGCGGGAGCGCCTCATCGGCGACGGGACCCGCCTCGGAGAAGCGCCCGTCGAGCGCGAGCGACACGGCCTGGTACTGGAGCGCGCGAGCGAGGAGTCCCCGCCGCTGAGGCTCGGTGCTGCGCTGCGCGAAGGCCTGCGCGAGGCCCGCCGACACGACGGCCTCGTCGTAGCGACCGGTCACGAGCATGGCGCGGGTGCGTGCGAGGTGGTGCGTCGTCGCGGCGAGCGGCCCGGTGTCGGGTTCGACCGCGTCGGCGTCGAGCACGGACAGCGCCTCCTGCGGCGTCGCGAGGCTCACGAGCACCTCCGCGATCCTGGCAGTGGCGAGCACGACGCCGTCTCGGTCACCGCGCCGGCGCAGGTCGCCGAGGGCCTCGGTCAGCACGACGCGCGCCTCGTCGAAGCGGGAGGTGCGCTGCAGCACGATGCTGCGATCGAGACGCACCCAGGCCGCTTCGGCGCTGACCGCGTCGAGGCGGCTGACGAGCTCGGCGTAGTACCGGTCGGCGGTCTCGTTCGCGCTGAGGGCGGCGGCGCGCTCGGCGGCCTGGCGCAGGTAGGTCGTCGAACGGGGGTCGTCGGCCCGCACGAGGTGCATCGCGAGGGCGTCGACCGCATGCGGACGTCGTCGCAGCACGACGTCGGCGTACGCGCTGTGCAGGACCTGTCGTCGCACGGCGGAGAGCTCGTCGTAGGCAGTGAGACGGACGAGCGGATGCTGGAACACCAGGCCCGGCACCGGGCGGCCGTCGATCACGACATCCCGCTCGAACAGCACCGAGGCGGCGAGCGCGGTGTCGACCGCCTCCGCCGCCTCCCCGGTCGACAGCGCGGGATGCAGTGCCTGCGTCGCGACGTCGATCACCTCGGAGGTCGCGGCCTCCCCTCCGGCGGTCGCGACCACCTCCGCGACTCGCCGGGCGGTGGAGGGAAGCCGAGCGAGACGTGCGGCGACCAGCTGACGGACGCCGGTCGAGTGCGGCGAGCGTTCGCCCAGCTCGCCCACCTCGCGCGCCAGCTCGACGGCGAAGAGCGGATGCCCGAGCGAGAGCTCCCACACCCGCTCCGGGGCATCCGCACCGGCGATGTCGGTCGCGAGCGCGAGGCAGTCCTCCCGTGCCAGTCGCGGCAGGGGCAGGGTCTCGGCGAGCGCCTCGCGCTGCAGGGCGTCGAGCACGGAGCGACGGGGGTCGTCCGTCGCGAGCTCGTCGTCGCGCAACGTCGCGAACATGCGCCACGGCCGACGCGAGACGGCGGAGCGTCGGGCGAGGCTGCTCAGCAGGCCCAGCGTGCCGAGATCGGCCGCGTGCAGGTCGTCGATCACGAGCAGCACGGGCGCCGACGCCGCGAGGTCCTCCAGCAGGCCCGCGACCGCCTGGAAGAGACGTCGGCGCTCGTCGTCGGGGCTGCGCTGCGACGGGGGCGCGGTGCTCCCGAGACTGGGAAGGAGCGCGGCCAGCTCGGGGTACTCGCCGCCGATGCGTGCGCGTTCGGTCGCCGATCGGCTCGAGAGGCAGCCGTCGAGCGCCTCGATGATCGCGCCGTACGGCGTCTGGCCCTCGGCGTCGTGACCTGCACCCCAGAGCACGATCGCACCGTCGTCGAGCGCGCGTCGGGCGTACTCGACGACGACCCGCGTCTTGCCGATCCCGGCCTCGCCCGTGACGAGCACGATGGCCGGCCCACCTCCGGCGGCGAGCCGCTCGACCGCGTCGGCCCGGCCGTGCAGCGGGGTCGCCGGTGCCACGCGGAGCGCGGGCGGCGGGAGCACGACATCGTCGAGACGCGCCGAGCCGGCATCGAGGTCGAGCGCCTCCAGGTGCAGGTGCTCGGTCTGCGGGCCGGGCCCCACGCCCAGTTCCTCGTCGAGCGCGGCGCGGCAGGCGTGGTACTGGTGGATGGCCTGCCGTCGGAGCCCGAGCGAGAGATGGGCGCGCATGATCGCGCGATGCGCGCGTTCCTCGGCCGGCTGCTCGGCGAGTACGTCCCGCGCGACGGAGATCGCATCCTCGGGCCGGCCGAGCTCGAACAGGGCATCGGCGAGCTGCAGCCGGACGCGGCCGCGCGCCTGCACCAGGCGATCGCGCCGTGCGTGCGCCCAGGGCGCGTATCGGTCCTCGGGCAGCAGGTCCGCGGCGAGGGCGGCGGCGGCGGCGCTCAGGTCGGGGAACCCGCCGGACTCGAGCGCCGCGGCGGCCAGCCGCTCGGCGTCGTCGGCGTCGACCTGCACCCTTGCGGGTTCGAGGCGCAGCAGGGCGCCGTCGCTGGTGAGGTAGCTCGACGGCTGTCGCGGGGCGAGTTCGGGTTCGAGTGCCCGACGGGCGGCGTGCAGCGCGACGCCGAGGCTGCGCGTCGCCGCCTCGGGATCGGCGTCGGGCCAGCAGACGGCGATGATCTCCTCGCGGTGCAACCGGTGGTCGGGGGCGACGGCGAGGAGCTTCACGAGGGTGCGGGCGCTCGGGCGCGTCCAGCGCTCGGGCGGCTGGGGTCCGCCGTCGCGGGTGACCTGGAACCCGCCGAGCAGCTGCACGAGAAGCCGCGGCGCACCCCCACTCCGGGGGGTGCGCGCGCTGGTCATGTGACGAGGCTAGTCGCCCGTCGGCATGCGACGGCCCCCGGCCCCGATCGGGCAGGGGGCCGCCGCGGCATCCGCCTAGACGGTCACTGCGCGTCGACCGTCGCGACCACGAACCGCTTCATGGTGGTGTTGCCCACCTGGTAGCCCGAGCCCATCAGGCCGGCCGTGCGGTCGGCGCCACGGGTGTTCAGGTTGAGCGACACGAGCTCGACCCGCCCGTCGGCGTCGAGGTCGGCCAGTTCCAGCTCGCCGCCGGCGAGCACGCTGACCGACGCGGTGGGCGCCTGGAACCCGCCCCCGTCGGTCGAGGTCAGGAGCGAGGCGGGGTAGGCACTCAGCCCGCCGTCGTTTCCCGCCACCAGGATCCGTTCTCCGCTCGGCGTCGACGCGAACCCGGCGTCCCGCAGGGTGGCGACGGTCCGGAGGATCGACTTCGCGCCGTCTGCGCCGAAGGTCGTGACGGCGCCCGTCGTCACGGCCATGAGCCCCTCGGGGCCGGTCATCCAGGCGCCCAGGTTGTGCGGGCCTCCGAGCCGGTCGCTGCGCAGCACCTCACCGGTCCGCCCGTCGCGGATCTCCATGAACATCGCGGGCGGGGTGGTCGCGGACACCCGGCCGAGCCACGTGTACACGACCGCGTGCCCGTCGGCGTACGGGATCTCCGGCGAGGCGAAGGTCGCCGCGCGCTGCCCCGAGCCGTAGACCGTGCCGTCCAGTCCGAGTCCGCTCGGTACCGTCGGCTCCGCCTGCCAGGCCACGGCGCCCGTGCCGGCGTCGAGGGCCACGCCTCCCAGGGCCACGTCCTCGGGAGCGAGCGCGAGCGCGCCGCGCGAGGAGTACTCGGCGTAGACCCGCCCGTCGCCGAAGGAGACGTCGCCGAACACGACGTCATCCGCCGGCTGGTAGGTCCACGCGAGCTTGCCGTCGCCGTGGAAGACCCGCACCGCATCGGTCGGGACCACGATCTCGGCCTTGCCGTCACCGTCGAGGTCGGGCGCGGCCACGGTACGGACGAACTGCCCGTCGCCGTCGAACGTGCGCAGCACCTTGGCGGTCCGCGCATCGACGACCGCCGCCGCCGTGTCGGCGGCGACGACGATCTCGTCGCGGCCGTCGCCGTTCACGTCGGCGAGCACCAGCTTCTGGACGGAGCCGGGAACCGTCGCCGTCCACAGCGGCACGCGCTGGCCGGCGACGAGCGCGCGGCCGTCGTACGCGAAGAGGCCCTGCGAGTCGCCGCCGACGATGAGGTCGTCGGCTCCGTCCCCGTTGACGTCGGTCGCCACGGCCGACGACGAGTTCGCCGGGAGCGGCGTCACGCCGACCTGCTTTCCGGAGCCCAGGTTGTAGGTGCGGACGTTCTGCAGCGTGTCCACCGTGCGGATCCGGACGTCCTTGCCGTTCACGATCGCCTGGGACCAGAGCTGCGAGGCGGCCGTGCCGGCGTGCTCCCACTTCACGGCACCGTTCTTGCCCGCCAGCACCGAGATACGGCCGAACCACGAGTTGCTGCTGTTCTCCGCCGTGTCGGACTTCGCGTCGTCGCGGTAGTTGACGATGACGCGCCCATCGGCGATCACGAGCCCCCAGCCGAGGCTCCCGTCGGCCGTGTTCGCCGGGTCGCGCTTGAGGGTGCGCGACCATCGCTGTGCGGCCGTGTCGCCGTCGAGTGCACGCACGGTCGAGGCATTGAACTTCAGTGCACCGTCCAGCGTCGCCTCACTGACGACGATCTCGGAGCCGCCGTCGCCGAGATCGCCGACCGCCGAGGCGAGCGGCACCGCGTTCACGCGGGTGTCGAGCACCGTGCGCTCACCGTCGGCCAGGTCGTACGAGACGACCTGGTACTCGATCCCCTCATTCGGGTCGGACTGCTCGAGGGCGACCAGGCGGCTGCGCGAGGCGTCCAGTCGGAGCTGCCGGGAGTAGAGGCGATCGGTCGCCGTCCACGCTGCTGCGCCGTCCTTCGTGTCGATGACGAGCGTGTTCCCGCTCGGGACCGTGGCCAGGGCGTCCTTGCGACGGTCCCAGGATGCCGCGAGCAGGCCGTCGCCGATCGGCTCGAGGTCCGCCCAACCCGACGCCGCCGGCGCACCGGGGTCGTACGACCATTCGGACGCGACCTCCAGCCCCGTACCGGACGGGGCGAACGTGAGACCGCGGAGCAGCAGCTTCGACCCCGCCGGAGCGTTGATGTTGAAGAACGGCGAATCGGCCACCACGAGGGTGCCGTCGACGAGCTGCAGGTTGTACACGCCCGAGTACAGCTTGTACCAGAGGGTGTGGCCGTCGGCGCCGTCGATGATCGTCACGAAGGTGCCGGTCGACGGCGTTCCGAGCATGGGCCGGTACGGGTTCGCGCCGACCGAGGCGGTGAACGCCAGGTCGTCGACGCCGTCGCCGGTCAGGTCGCCCGTCGCGTAGCCGCTCTCGGACGCGGGAGTGAAGGGGCTCACCGCGTTGAACCCCATGACGATGCGCGCCGGGAAGGGCTCGGTCTGGAACACGCGCGCGGGCTTCACGTTCCAGTCGACGTACCAGGAGCTGTTGTCGCGCTGCCAGACCTCGGCGCCCGCCGCGGTGCGGCGCTGCACGAGACCGAGCGAGTCGATCGCGAAGTAGTCGTCACCGCCGCCGGCGACCGGCACGGTCGCGACCATGCCGGCGCCGCCTTCCACGGAACCGTGCGCGGTGAGCTTCCACGACGCCGCGGCGGTCTCGGCGTCGAGGTGATTGCCGCCGTCCGCCTCCTCGGGGTCGGAGCCGGCCTCCGGGTCCGACCCCTCGTCCGCGGCATCCTCCGTATCGGGCTGCGAACCCTCGCGGTAGACGTCGACCTGGGCGCGAGCGCTCAGCTCCTCGACCTGATCGGGGGTGAGCACGAGCGGCTCCTGGCCGTCGCTGCCGTCGGCGGCGAACGCGGGCGACGCCATGCCGACCGCCATCGCGACCGCCGCGCACGTGGCGACGATGCCGAGACCTCGGCGCTGTCTACGGGTGAACATCATGCTCCCTTTCGGCTGAAGGTGATCGCCGAGCCGTCGGTGATGACGGACTCGTCGAAGGAGTACTGCAGGGCATCCGTCCCGGTGAGGTTCTCGATGCCGATGGTCGCCGAGGATCCGCGTTCGAGCGCAGTGCCTCCGACGTCCTTGTACTGGAGGGTGATGGCGCCGCTCTTCTCGTCGAAGACGACCTCGAACGAGAGGCGCACGTTCGGGGCATCGGCGATCGCGGCGTTGTTCCAGACGATCGCGAAGCGGCGCGAGCCGGCCGTGCCGGTGGTCGCCGTCTGGACGCTCGACTTCTTGTCGATCACGAGGTCGTCCCAGAACGCGGCGATGATGCCGTTCGGCGCCGTCGTGGTCGGCAGCGCGGAGTTGGCGTAGTCGCCCACGCGCGGAGCGGCGAAGTTCACCAGGCCGTTCGTGGTCACCGACGCCGACGTGTGGCTGGCGCCGGCGAACGAGACCGGGAACGGCAGCGCGAT
This sequence comes from Agromyces sp. Marseille-Q5079, assembly GCF_051016555.1. Classification (NCBI taxonomy): domain Bacteria; kingdom Bacillati; phylum Actinomycetota; class Actinomycetes; order Micrococcales; family Microbacteriaceae; genus Agromyces; species Agromyces sp. Marseille-Q5079. The sequence continues at coordinate 152,468 of NZ_JBPEJF010000005.1, forward strand.
CGTCTCGGCGTCCTCGTCACCCGACACCGCGACCGTCGACGCGCCCTTCACCCAGGCGTAGGCCGAGGGCAGGCACGACGTCCCGGCCGCGTCGGTCCGGGCGGGCAGCGCGATGTCGTTCACGACCTCGGCATCGACCGTCACCGCGCCGCGCGCGATGCCGTTGCACCGGACCGGCGCCGCGGGCGAGGCCGCGATCGAGAACGAGCCCTCCGCGACATCCGGCAGGGTGTACCGACCCTGTGCGTCGGTGGTCACGGCGGGCACGGGGGTGTTCTCGAGGGTGACCGTGACGCCGGCCAGCGGCGCGCCGACCACGTCTCGCACGACGCCCGTCACGGCGTGGTGGCCGACCGCACTGAGCGCGAGGTCGTGTACCGCGTCGGCACCGGCGACGACGACGTACGCCTCGTCGACGAGGGCGGCGTAGCCGTACCCGCTCAGCTCGAACGTGAACGTGCCGGCGGGCAGGACGACGCGGTAGGCGCCGTTCTCGTCGGATCGCGTCGTGCGCTCGAACCCGGCGCCCTCGACGTGCACGGTGACGTTCGGGATCGCGACGCCCGTCGCGGCGTCGGTGGCCGTGCCCGTGATGATCGCCCGGGTGTGCGGTGCGGCGTCGACCGCCGCCAGGATGTCGAGCTTGCCCTCGCCCCACACGTTGTTGCGCTCGGGCGTGCCGCCGCAGTGCGTGTCGTCGACATCGTGCGCGGCGGCGTTCAGGAGCGCCTGCGTGGCGTCGATGTCGCCGATGAGCGAGGGCGCCTCGCTCCAGAGCAGGCCGACCGCACCCGCGAGGTGCGGAGTGGCCATCGAGGTTCCGTTCATCGCCTGGTAGCCGCTGCCGGCGACGGCCGAGCGCACGTTCACGCCGGGGGCGGCGATGTCGGGGCGGAGCGAGCCGTCGATGGGCGACGGACCGAAGCCCGAGAACGACGCGATCCTGCCGTTCACGTCGTAGGCGCCGACGCCGTACACGTCTTCGCGTCCGCCTGGGGGCGCGGTCGTCATGCAGGTCACGCCGTCGCCGTCGTTGCCGGCCGCGAACGCCTCGAAGATGCCCGCCGCGTTCCATGCCGCGACGATGTCGCTGTAGAACGACTGGTCGTCGCTGCCGCCCCACGAGTTGTTCACGATGTCGGGTGCGAGGTCGGGACGCGGGTTCTGGCCGTTGTGGTCGGTGGGCGCGAGCATCCACTGGCCTGCCGAGAGCAGGTACTCGTCGGTGCAGGTGCGGCCCTCGCAGCCCTTCGCCGCGATCCAGGTCGCGCCCGGCGCGACGCCGATGCCGCCCGCGCCGACCATCGTGCCCATGGTGTGCGTCCCGTGGTTGTTGTTGTCGCACGGCGCTCCGCCGGTGCAGATGCCGGTCGGGTCGTACCAGTTGTAGTCGTGCGAGAACGTGCCGTTGCCGAGGTTCCCGCGGTAGTTGCCGACCAGCGCCGGGTGGTCGTACTGCACGCCGCTGTCGACGTTGGCGATGACGATGCCCTCACCCGTGACGTCGTACTGCGACCAGACCTGATCGGCCTTGATGTCGGCGATGCCCCATTCGACGGATGTCGCGGCGGCGAGCGTCGCGGCATCGACGGCCGCTTCCGTCGAACCCTCGACGACGGTGTCGTCGAGGGCGTACGTGCGATCCGGGAGGATCTGCGCGACGTCCTTGCGCGCGGCGAGCTCCTCGATCAGGCCGGCGTCGGCCGACGTGGCGCGGATCGCGTTCGTGATCCAGTACGGCTGGTAGGCGACCTCGTGCCGGTCGAGGAAGTTCCGCAGCGGCCGTTGCGTGTTCGCGGCCGTGGTGCTCAACTCCTCGTAGGCGAGGGCGGCCTTTTTCCCGTGCCCCTTGGCCTTGTGCGCGCCCGACAGGTCGGCCTTCTCGGCGAGCACGATGTAGAACGCCGTCTCGTCGCCGTTCTCCGCGGCGGCGAGCACGGACGGCTCGATCTTGTCGGCTCCGTCGGACGCGGGCGCGGCGAACGCCGGCGGCGCCGCGACGAGGAGCGCCGCGGCCGCGGCTACGGCCGCCAGCGACGCCACCCACGTCGGGGTGGTTCTGGGCTTGTGCATGACGTGTTCCTTCGTGAGGGTTGAGAACTCGAACCCGCACGCACATGAGAGACTCGGCGGCTGCGGGGTGGCAGCACGCTATCGACGCGTCCTTACTGGCGAATTACCGTCGTGGTCGGCGGCCGCATCCACGATGAGCCGCGCGGCATCCGGTGCCCTCGCCTCGACGTCACCGGCTCGGGATCGCACGAGACGTCGGCTGGTCGAAGGGTGCCGTGGCGCGCTCCTTCAGTCACCGCCCGGCGCGATGATCAGAAACGCGTCCACAGTGTCGCCACGATGCCGGAACCGGATGATGCTTCCGTCCGGAAGCCCCTCCGCGAAGGCGAAGGCGGGGCCGCTGGCGGGCCATGCCGCGATGTCGGCTATCAGCTGCCCTTCTTCAGGCGTGCAGGCCGCCTCCAGCACGGCGTCCGCCGAGCGGTCGATGAGGACGAGGCACGGGTTGTCGAACTCATCCCGGGCGGACCACGGCTCCACCCCGCGGTAGGTCTCGTACGACGCCAACGTCGTCGTATCGATGTCGAGCAACGGGATGTACTCCGCCACGAGCGCGAGCACCTCCTCGTCGGCACGGTCCGCGGTCGATGCCAGTGCGGCCGTCGGACGAGGTTCGCGGAGCCACGACACCCCCCACACGATCGCGACGACGGCCACCCCGGCGCCGGCACCCAGCCAGATCGGACGAGATCGTTTCGAGGCCATTCGGCGCCGACACCACGTGGCGGAGGGTCCGCCGGTCGCCGGCGGTTCGGAGTCCCTCGAGCGCCCGGCGGTCGGGCGCTCGAGATGTGACGAGTCACCTGGCGGCTCGGCGTGCGGAGACGGCTCGACCTCGGTGGACGCCTCGCCTTCGACCCGGGAGGCGGCTTTCGCGACGCGCCTGTCCTCGAGTTCAGCGAGTCGTGCGAGCCCGACGGGATCGTCGAGGATGTCGGGCTCGCGACCGTAAGCCCGCGCACGCAGCTCTCGCAATTCGCGCTCGTCGTCGGGGACGATCGGAGGTCCGTCCATCAGTCCGGCCCCACCGGGCGCAAGAGGAAGGCTTCCACGGTGTCGTTTCGCAGCAGGAACCGCAGCTGCTCGCCCGGGGCGAGACCAGGCCAGCCGGCGTCGACGAACAGGTCGGTACCGGCCGGCACGCACGAGCGTGCGACGATGTCGTCGGTCGCCCGGTGGAACGCGATGAGGCACGGGGCCTCGAAGGCGTTCATCGCGGACCAGATCTCGAACCCTCGAAACGTGCCGTAGGCGGAGAGCGTGGAGAGGTCGATCTCCTGCTCGCCTCCGCCGTACCCCGGTCTGGGCGGGGCTCCCGATTCCTGCCCCTCCGACTCCATACGGAGGAGCAGTCGATCATCCGCGTCTGCACCGGTCTGGTGCAACGTCGCGTCAGGGCGCGGTACAGGCGCGATCAGGGCGGTCGCGTATACCGCGGCCAGGACCACCGCCGCCCCGACGCCGACCATGATCACGACCGACCGCATCCACGAAGCACGCCGTGCTCCCTCGTGGGCATCAGCCTCGGCTTCGGCCTTCGGGGGCGGTGAATCTCTCCCCATGCGGCGGAGAGTACACCCGCGACGAGGTGAAGCGCTATGCACGAGCAGCCCGACACGACTGACGCGGTGCCGGCTCGGCCCCTGCTCCCGCTTTGGTGACCGGAAACGAACCCACGATGCGCAGAGTTCTGCTGTTGTAGCGAGGGCGGGACTCGAACCCGCGACACCACGATTATGAGCCGTGTGCTCTAACCACCTGAGCTACCCCGCCGGGAAGGCTTCGCCGGTTCTGCCATGACGGCCGAACCGAGAGAACCAGAGCCCCGAGTCAGGATTGAACTGACGACCCCTTCCTTACCATGGAAGTGCTCTACCACTGAGCTATCGGGGCGTGTGCCGCAATCGGCAACCTGACGAGGATATCACCTCTCGGGCGATGATCCGAACCGGGGCGGACATCGCGCGGACACTCCCGGAGGACCGGCCGGAACGCCAACGCGCCGACGCTCCCGCCGCATCCGTCGGCGTCCGGCTCGGCTGGATGCCGCACCCGTAGCGAGCGCGGAGGAATTCTCGAATCCGCGTGCCCCCAGTTCGGGGTTAGCACCGATGACGCGGGCGTGCAGAAGGACTATCTTCGGCGGCAGCGCAAGATCTCGACGTGGGGTGGACGATGGAGCACGCGCAGGCAGTTCGGGGGGACGCCGTTCGAAACGGCGTCGACCGGCCGCACCTGCGCGCCAGGCTCACGGCCCGCCGGGTCTTCCTCATCGCGGGCACCGGCTCCGGGAAGTCGGCGCTGATCGAGCGCATGGCCGGCACCGATCCGGGTGCGTTCATGCTGCGCCTCGAAGCCGCCCATACGACCCCGAGCACGCTCGCGTCCGCACTGGAGGAGGCCCGGGACTCCGGCGCGACGACGGTGCTCGTCGACCACGCGGAATGGTGCGTGGGGTGCGAGGCATCCGATGTCCTCGAGCGCTTCGTCGCCGACGCCCCGATGCGGGTGGTGATCGCGTCGCGCGAACCGCTGCCGTATGCGGTCGCGCGCGCCGAGTACGGCGAGACGTCGGTGCTCGGCGTACGGGACCTCGCGATCAGGCTCGACGAGGTCGCCGATGTCTTCCGATCGGTCGGCGCCCGCATGCCGTCGCTGGCGCAGGCGTCGCGCCTGCTCGAGGAGACAGCCGGTTCGCCGATGCTCGTGGCGGGCATCGCCGCGGCCGTCGCGGCATCCGACCGCGACGACCTCGACACGTCCTTGCATGCCGCGACCGAAGGCGACGTGCTCGCATCGGCGCTCGAATCCATGCTGATCGAGGTCGCTCCCTCGACGCGTGCGGCGCTGGGCCGGGCCTGCGCCCTACCCCGAGTGCACCGTTCGGATGCCGTCGACCTGCTCGGCCCCGAACGCGGCGGTGCGGTCGTGCGCCTGCTCGAAGACGGTGCGATCCCTCATCGGCTGGGTCCTGACGGGGCCCGGCACCTGCCCCGGATGCTCCGCCGGCACCTCCTCGCCGAACTCGCGACCGACGAACGGAACGCGGCGATCGCGGCAGCCGCCCGACTCGTCCCACCCCATGAGTCGGTCAGGCTGCTCGCGGATCTCGGCGACGTCGACGGCGTGTCCGAACGGCTCCGGAGCATGCCGAGCCTCCTCATGGTGCCGGGTGTCGCCTCGTGGGCGGTTCCGCGGGCGATTCCGGGCGACGAACTGGCGGACCTCCTCAGGATCCGGGCCCTCCTCGACGACCGCGAGCCGGAGCCCTCGGGCCGGCGGCTCGACGCCATCGAGCCGCGAGTCGGGCGGGAGCACGCGCCGGTCGTGACGGCGCTGCGGACCACGCTCGACGAGCTCTGGCGACCCGTCTCGACGCGGAGCACCGTGCACGGAAGCACCGTGCACGGCAGCACCGTTCGAGGCAGCACCGTTCGAGGCAGCACGGTCGCGACGGGCCGGCTCACGCCCCTCGACGTGCGCGTCGCGGCGTATCGCCTGCTCGTCGGGGACGCGGTCGGCGCGATCGGCCTGCTGGCTCCCCGGCTGCATGCGGACCGCGATTCCGCGTCCGAACGCATCGGGGCACGACTCGTGCTCATCGTCGCCCGATCGGGCATCACCCCGCGCGTCGACACGGCCACGGCCCTCTGCTCCCTCGAGTTCGAGGCGTCGGCCCGCGGTCTCGCCGGCCTCGCACGCCTCGCACGGGGCCTCCTCGCCGCGCTCGCACCCGAGTCCTCGCCGCGCACGGTGCAGGAGGTGATCGACGAATGCGAGACCCGCAGCGACCTCGAGGGCGCCGCGTTCATCGACGCCGCATGGCTGCTCACGAGGATCAGAGCCGGCCGAGGCGAGTCGCGGCGAGCGACGAGGCTCGCCGAGCGCCTGCGAGCCCTCGGCGCGGCCGATGCCGCGGCGGTGGCGAGCGCCGCGGGGGCGTACCTCGCCGCAGTGCACCACGAGCCTCGAGCAGCCGCGGCATTGTCAGAGGCCGAGGCATCCGCCCTCGTCTCGCCGAGCCCCGCGGCCCGCAGTTGGCTCGATGCCGCGCACCTGCTCCACGACGGCGACGAGGATCATCGGCGCAGCGGCCGGACGGCGGCTCGCGACGCCGGCATGCCCAGGCTCCCCGTGGATCTGCCGAGTCGGCCGTCGAACACCACCGCGACACCGGATCGTTCCGAGGCCGCCCGCACGAGCGCCGGGCTGTTCGTCGGCGCACCGGTGCTGGTCGACCGGATCCCGCGGGTCACCGTCGGATGCTTCGGCGGCTTCCGCCTCGGGGTCGGCGGGCGCGACCTCGACCTCCACGGGGTGCGTCCGCAGGCACGGAGCGTCCTCCGCATGCTCGCCCTGCACGCGGGGTCGCCGGTGCACCGCGAACTCATCGCGGAGGTGATCTGGCGCGACCTCGGACCGACGTCGGCCATGCATGCCCTGCACGTGAGCGTCTCGAGCCTCCGTCGGGCGCTCGGCCTGGACACGGCCGACCGCATCGTCGTGCGAGACGGGGAGGCGTACCAGCTGCACCTGGCCGATCGACGCGACTGCGACCTGGCGGACTTCGACGCCAACCTCGAGGGCGCGTCCGCCGCCCGCCGACGCGGCGACGCCGCCGGCACCGCGGACGGCCTCCGGCTCGCCCTGCAGCGGTACACCGGCGATGTGCTGCCCGAGGACGGCCCCGCCGAATGGGCCGTGGGCGCCCGCGACCGCTACCGGATGCGTGCCACGGCGGCCGCATCCGCCCTCGCGCACCTCGAGCTGCGGGCCGGCGACCGCGGCGGCGCCCTCGACGCGGCGACGCGGGCGATCGAGATCGACCCCTGGCACGACGCGGCGTGGCGCGCACTGCTCGCCGTGCACCGCCAGTCCGGCGACGTCGCGGCGACGCAGCGCACCGAACAGGGCTACCGGCGCATGCGGGCGGCGCTCGGCGTCGACTGAGCGCGCCGCGGCATCCGATCACCGACCGCGGAACGCCAACTCCGCGATCGCGACGTGCGTCTGGTCGGTCGCACCGTGCGCGGTGCCGATCGTGAACCGGACGCCGACCACGTCGTCGACGCCGACATCCCACGACTGCGAGCCCGGCTGGTCGGCGACCGCGATGGTCCGTTCGACGACGGTCCCGTCCTCCTTCGTCAGCGTGACGAGCACCGTGTCGGGCCGTCCATCCGCCAGGAACGCGGCCGGGTCGTCGGATGCCCCGGGCACCATCTGCATCGACACCAGGCGGAAGGGTTCGTCGAACGCCACCTCGAGGTGTTCCCCCGCGGCCGCACCCGGCGGTGCCGGGGCCCACGACGTGTTCGAGAACCCGTCGTAGGCGGACTCGGGCGGACGACCCTCGGCCGACGACGAGGCAACGATCGAGACCGGGCTCACCGGGGTCGCCGCAGCGACCCGATCGACGAACGCCGCCGCGGTCTCCGAGATCCAGCCGCGAGCGAACCACGCGGTACCGCCGAGGACGAGGAGCACGAGCGGCAGGATCACCCACCAGGCACGGAACCGGCGGGTCCGCACGAGCGGCCTGGAGCCCGCCTCCGGCTGCGCGGAGGCCCCGAGCACGGGCAGCGCAGCCTCGTCGAGCTGCGTCGCGCACCGGCGGCAGAAGTGGCGGTCGGGCGCGTTGCCCGCGCCGCAGTTCGGGCAGACGCGCTCGCCGGGACGCGGGGCGTCCTCCGGGCGTGCCGTGCGCCGCTTCGACGGCTGGCGGCGCGGCGCCTCGGTCGGCTTGCGCGCGGCCGGCTGCGCCGACGGACGCTGCGCCGGCGGCTGCACGGGCGGTGCGACGACCGGGACGGATGCCGCGACCGGGTCAGATGCCGTGACCGGGTCGGGCTCCGGCTCGGGCTTCGGCTCCGGTTCGGGCTCGGGCTCGGGCTCGGGCTCGGGCTCGGGAGTGAGCTTCGGCTCTGACTCTGGCTCCGGTTCGGCCTCGGGCTCCGGCTCGGCCTCGGGCTCCGGCTCGGGAACAGGCGCGAGTGCTGACGCAGGTCCTGGCTCAAGTTCTGGCTCCGGCTGCGGTTGCGGTTGCGGTTGCGGTTGCGGTTGCGGCATTGGCTCCCGCACTGCCTCCGGAACAGGCACTGCCTCCGGAACAGGCACTGCCTCCGGAACAGGCTCGGGCTCGGGCTCGGGCTCGGGCTCGGGCTCGGGCTCGGGCTCCGGCGCCTTCGCCGCCTCCTCCCAACCGAGGTACTCCCCGCAGGCGCCGCAGAAGTCGTCGTCCGGCGTGTTCAGTGCCCCGCAGTTCGGACAGGCCAGGGTTCTCGTCTCGGTCATGCCGCACCGTCCTTCGCCGCGCGCAGGCGCATCGAGCAGGGGACGTGCGCGGGCACGAGCGATCGGACGACGCGCGTCAGCCTCGCCTCGAGGCCGTCGATCGAGGCATCCGGTACCGTCACCGTGACCGTGACGCCGGGGTCGTCCCGTCCGGGCAGCGCGGCGCCCGGCGTCGAGGACCACGCGGTCGCGCCCGACTCGTCGACCTCCACGGCCGACTCCGGACCGGCCGCGAGCCGCACGGCGTCGGCGATGCCTCCCGCCGTGCCGGTGCGCCGGTGCAGTGCGACGGCGCCCGCGACGATGTCGCGACGCTGCTGCACCGACCAGGCCTGGTCGACGCGGATGTCGACCCACGTCGCGAGCCAGTCGAGGTGGTCCTCGGGCGCGAGATGCGGGTCGAGGTAGGCGTCGAGGTTGTCGAGCACCCCGAGCACCGGGGCGATCGCATCGTCGAAGGCGGGCAGCATCCGCTGCAGGAAGTCGTCCTCCTGCAGGATGGCGGGGAGGCGGGTGATGAACGGGACGGACGACGCCAGTCCGGGAATCGATCCGCGCATCTCACACCCCCGAGACCACGCGGACCTTGTGCTCGAAGCTGAACGCGAGCGCGTCCGGATCGAGCGCGATGCGCTGGGTCGGTTCGCCGCGCTTGCCGGTGACCGGGTCGGCACCGAAGAGCAGCACGTCGTCCACGAGTTCCGTCCCGGGCAGCGCCTGCAGCACCGAGTACACCTCGCCCGCCAGCACCGGGCGCCCGAAGGGCCATCCCGTGCCGTCGGCACCGCCGACGATGGGGTCGAAGTGCCGGTACAGCGCGGCGATCGCCTGCGTGCGCAGCGCCTCGACGGCGGCGCGCGGGCGGGCGACCAGCTTCGCGACGACGGTGACGCCCTGGTACGCCGGCGGTTCGATCACGAGGCGCGATCCGACCGGCCGCCGCGTGTCGAGGTCGTCGGCGATCGCCTGCAGCAGCTCGTCCGACGGCAGCAGGTCGGCGAACGCGAGCCGCCCCTCCACGCCGGGCGCGACGGACGGCACGATGAGCAGCCGCGCGCCGTTCGCGGCATCCGTCGCCGGCACGCAGTGCGCCCGCGCGATGCCTGGAGCTGCGCCCCTCGCAAGGTGCTCGTAGTCGTCGGCGGTGACGGCACGGTCGCGGGTCCGCACGGCGAGCGGGCCGCGCACCTTCGCCTCGTCGATGGTCTCCCCGTCGCGGCCGTCGTGCGCGGCGCGCCGGTTGACGGTACCGCTCACGAACGGAACCGTGGAGCGCAGCACGCTGAGCGCGCCCGCGGACACGTTGCCCGCGGCGCCGCCGCCGAGCCGGTAGCCCGGGACCCGCATCGGCGCGCCCTTCGCCGGCACCGCGCCGAACCGGCGCAACGATCCGTCGACCTCGCGCACCGCCGGCGGGAACGACACCGTCCCGCGCGTGCGGTCGACCCGGATGACCCGGTCGTCCGGGCCGCACCCGGCGAACGTGTCGACCTCGGTCCACGTATCCCAGTCGCCGCCACCGCCGACCTCGACGACGAACGGCGCGCCGTCGTCGAGCACCGGACGCCCCTCGAGGAGGAACTCCTGCCCGGGCACGCCCTCGGAGAGCCCGAGGATCTCGTCGGCGACCGTGGCCGCGTGCACTGCGGCGACGACCCCGCCGACCGTCTCGACGGCGGCCGATCGCACGACGGGCGACGCCGAATACGTGGGCGTGCCCTCGGGCACCTCGATCACCCGGCAGCGCAGCCAGGCGGCGCGTTCGCCGGCGATGACGGATGCCTCGTGCCCGCGCGGCACGAGGAGCACGACCTCGCCCGGACGATTGAGCCCGCCCGTGCCGTCGGACACGACGTCGCACGCCGACCAATCCGACCCGGTCCACGCCTCCCAGCGGATCGGCGGATCGAGCGGGTCGACGCCGACGCCGCGCACGGTGCTGTCGATGCGGATCGACAGGGCGAGCCCGCCCGACGGCTCCGAGACGCCGACGATGAGGGCGTCGCCGATCCGCGGATGCTCCGAGAAGGGGTCGAGCGGGCCGTCCTTGAGGCTCGACCGACCAGCCCACGGCTCGCCCTCGGCGGGCGCCGTGCCGACGAGGTCCGCCGTGCGCGGCGGGATCACGAGCTCCTCCGTCGTCGAGAACACGATCGAGGCACGATCCTCGGCGCGCGGCGTTCCGACCTCGGTCCGCGCGGGCACGACGATCGGATCGGGCATGGGCGCAGACAGCCACATCACGACGTCCGCGGTCGCCGCGGTCGGCGGGAACAGCTCGACGCCCAGCAGTTCCAGGAAGCTCAGGTAGAGCTTGTCTGGCACCCGGTTGAGCCGGTACAGCAGCTCGTCGGTCATGAACGCGAACGCCTCGATCAGGGTCACGCCCGGGTCGGACACGTTGTGGTCCGTCCATTCCGGGCAGCGCAGCGCGATGAGCCGCTTCGCATCGTCCACCAGGTCCTGGAACCTGCGGTCGTCCAGGTTGGGCACTGGCAGGGTCATGACGACACCTCCGACTCCTCGCGGGGAATGACGTAGAACGGGAAGACGAGGTTGCGCGGATCGTTCGTGCCGAGGATCACGTAGCCGATGTCGATCAGGAGGCAGCCGTCGTCGGCGCGGTCGAACGACACGGAGACGTCGGCGACCTCGATCCGCGGTTCCCAGAACCGCAGGGCGGAGCGGACCGCCGCGCCGATGGCGCCCGCCGTCGCGGCATCCGCGGGTGCGAAGACGTACTCGTGCACGGCGCACCCGAACTCCGGGCGCATGGGCCGTTCGCCCGGCGCGGTCGCGAGGATGAGCCGGATGCTCTCCTCGATCTCGCGCTCGTTCGACGAGAGGGCGATCCGACCGGTGTCGTCCGCATGCACGGGGAACGCCCAGCCCCGACCGACGAACTCCTGTGCCATCCGCTCCCCCTCAGTTGATCTTCACCATCGAGCCGCGAACCGTGGTGACGCCGGTCGACGACAGCTCGGCGGTCGCCTGGCCCTTGACCGCCACGGTCGAGCCCGAGAACTCGGCGCTCGCGTCGGCCTTCACCTTGACGTTCGGCGCCGAGAGCTCGGCGCTCGAGCCGCCCTTGAGCTTGAGGTCGGTCGTCGCCTCGATCTCCACGGACTTGCCGGTGAGCTTGATCGCCCCGGATGCCGCCTCGACCGTGGCGTCCTTCTTCGCGACCACCTTGACCGGCCCCTCGGAGATGATCTCGATGCCCTTGTCGGCATTCTGCGTGAGCGTGATGCGTTGCGCGCGTTCGTTGGTCGAGATCTGCACGAACTCCTTGGAGCCGTCTTCCATGAACTCCACGACCATCCCGGTGCGCGACGCGAAGACGCGTCGGGACACCTTGCCCTGCTTGACGATCTCCTTCCACGGATCGAGCGGCTGATCACTGCCGTTGTACAGTCCGCCGAGCACGAACGGCCGATCGAGGTCGCCGTTCTCGAAGGCGACGAGCACCTCGTCGCCGACCTCGGGCAGCACGGTCAGCCCGTACTTCGGCCCCGCGCCGAGCGAGAGCACCCTCGCCCAACTGCTCTCGTACTCCTCGGAGAGCGCGGGGATCTTGACCGCGATCATGCCCTCCGCCTTGGTGCGTCCCGTCGCGTCGCCGTGCTTGGTGACGATCGCGGGCAGCACGCCGGCGAACCGGGCGCCGCCCGAGCCGCCGCCGTTCACCGCGGCCCCGCTCGTCGCGACGCCGAGCAGCGAGCGGTCGGACGTGTTGGTCACGTGCACCTTGGTGGTGTAGCCGAGGTCGGACGAGAACTCGTGGACCGTCTCGGTCACGGTGTACCGGCCGTCGAACGGCTTGCCGAAGCCGCGGACGCTCACGGCGGTGCCCGACCGGATCTTCGGCGTGCCGAGCACGACCGCCTCGAGTTCGGCGAACCCGCCGGCGATGCGCTCGGCGTAGGCCTTCGCGAGCGCGTCCTGCGACGCGACCACGCCGTCACCCGCGGGGACCATGAAGGCCGGACTGCCGAACTCCTTGGCCAGCTTGTCGGGCATCACGTCGATCTGGGCGCTGCGCGTCTTCGCGGGCGCCTTCGAGATCACCGACTTCTTCGCCGCCTGGTCCCAGCCGCGCACCTCGACTTCGGGCACCTGCTCGCTGCTGGTCACGGTGGATCGCAGGTACAGGGTGTTCAGGCCGTGCTCGATCACGACGGCGTCGCTCCGCGCCGACGTCGAGCCACCCGCTGCGGTGCCGGCCTCGGTCGGCGCCTCGAAGACGAGCTGACCGCGTTCGACCGAGAAGGAGTACCCGACCCGGTCGGCGAGGCGCTTCAGGAACACCCAGTCGGCCACGTTGTCCTGGCTGATCTTGGGATGCACGCTGCGGGTCTCGCTCACCCGCGCGGTCAGCCCCGCCGAGGTGGCGACCTTGGTCACGACATCCGAGATCTTCGAGTCGACGAAGGCGCGAACCCGTCGGCCGCGGAACAGCCGATGCGACCGGTCGAGGCCGCGCACGCGCGTGATGAGGCTGCCGCCGAGGTCCTCGCGTTCCAGCGCGGTGACCTCGCCCTCGACGAGCACGACCGTCGGCTCCGGTCCGTTCTGCGAGACCGCGACGGACAGCTTCGCCCCGATCCGGATGCGCGCCTTCTCGAGCAGGTCGCCGGCGGTGTCGGCGAACTCGAGCTCGATCGAATCCGGCAGGCTCGCGGCATCCGTCACCCGACCGTGGATGAGCAGCGCCGACTGCTCCGCGGCGAGCGGCGAACCCTCGACGGAGACGACCAGTTCGTTCGTGAAGACGTCAACCGAAGGCACGGGCCACCTCCTTGCGGATGGGTTCACGCGGCTGGTCGAACTCCTCGGCGACAGGCAGCAGGATGCTCCGCCCCGGGCGGAGCCGCATCGGGTCGTCGATGCCGTTCACGTCGGCGAGCGCGCGCCACAGAACGGAGCGACCGTACTCGCGGTAGGCGATGCCGGCGAGCGTGTCCCCCTCGCGCACCACGTGCAGCCGACGGGGTTGGAGTCCGCCGGACGTGGGGTTCTGCTTGCCCTGCTCGGTCGCGAGCTCGGTCATCGACACGGTGCAGACGGCCCGGATCGGCATCCCCGACGGCGCGAACAGCGTGTACTTCGCCGACACGCTCGTGATGTACCCGACGAACCCCGAGAGCCCGCCCCACATGAACCTCACCCATGGCGGCGAGGGCGTCTTGGTGCCCTTCGACTTCTCGGTCGGCGCGGTCGCCTTGAAGAGGTCCTCGACGTGCTCGACCACGCTCGAGTTGCGGGAGAGCGACGCGTCGAAGTACATCTCCACGGTGAGCTTCTGCGGTTCCGGCCCCTGATAGCTCGCCGGCGGCGCCGACGACGCCTTCTTCTGGTTCTTCGTCTCCCACTTCGCCGTCTTCGCCATGGTGAGCTCCTTCGGGTTGAGCTGGAAGGCGATCTCCCGGATGAGCGGACCCGGCCGGCCGGCCGCCTGGCCTGGCTCGAGCAGTTCGATCTTCGCCGGCGTGAGCTTGCGCGTGTCGGCGGTGTGGGTGAGCGGCATGGCGTCCTCCTCGTCCTTCGGGCGTCAGTACTTCGCGCCGGTGGAGATGAATCCGTGGTGGGCGATCTCGAGGGTCTCGGTGAGCACCTTCGGCTGGTCGGGGCTGAACCCCGGTCCCGTCCAGCGCACCGGGATCACGTCGTTGATCGACCACGTCGCGACGACGGCACCCTTCGAGTTCTTCGCGATGATCGTGCCGGTGCTGCGCTTCATACCGCTCGTCGTCGAGAGGATCCAGTTCAGGACCTTGTCGCTCGATCCTTCGTAGACGGGCCTGGAGAGCTTGATGTTCGGGTACTTGAGCCTCGTCGGGAACTGCCAGACGAACGTGTTGTTGCCGCCCTCCTCACGGGTCTCGAGCACGACCTCGACGCCGAGGCCCTCGCAACCGGTGAACTCCCCGAGGTTCGACTCGTCGAGTTGCACCACGTAGCGCACGCTGACCGCGGTCTTCAGGTCGTCGATCATCTCGTCACCCCGCCTTCCTCATGTTCGGTTCGTCCGGTGTCTCGGCAACCGGCTGCCTCTCGATCACAGTCCGTCGATGCGGATGCCCCTTCGCTCGCGGTCGAGCAGCAACTCGGACTTGAGCCGACGCACGAGGGGCGCGTAGAGCCGGGCCGCGAGCTTCTCGACGTCGGCCTGCGAGGTCGGTCCGGCGCCGGGAACGCCGCCCACGGCACCGGCCGTCGCAGCGGAGGCGGCCTCGACTGCCGTCGTGGCGGATCCCGCGACCGCATCGGTCGCCTGACCCGCGAGGTCGGATGCCGCGGCGCCGAGCCCGCCCGTCAGTGCCGCCGCCGCGGAACCGGCCGACTCGGCGAGCCCCCCGAGCGCGGACGCGTCGGGGACAGCCTGCGGGAGTCGACGCAGCGGCAGCGCATCGGCCCCCGGGAGGAGGGCAGCGCGGGCAGCCCCTGCGGGAGGGATGGGAGTGCGGGCACCCCCTGCGGAAGGGACGGGAGTGACGGGAGGCCACGCGGGATCGTCTGCGGAATCGCCGGCAACGGCGGCATCGCGGGGTATCCCTGCGGCATCGCGGGCAACCCTTCCGGCAGGGCGGGCAACCCCTGCGGGATGGCGGGCAACGCCGGCATCGACGACGGGATGGGGAGGTCGTCCGCCCCCGGCAACGCCGGCAAGGGCGGCATCGACGATGGCATCGGCAGGTCATCCATGCCCGGGGCGGACGGCAGCTCCGGAACGGACGGCATCGCCGGTGCCGACGGCATGGCGGGCATCGCCGGTGCCGACGGCATCGCGGGCATCGCCGGCGCCGAGTCGAACGGGTTCCACCGTTGCACGGCCGCCCACAGCCCGCGTCGCCGTTCCGTGACGGGCGCTTCAGCGGCGACCGCCGTGCCGGCCGAACCGGACGTGCCGCCGTGCGCCGCGTCGACCCCGGCGCGGTCGCGCTGCACCGGCCGATCGCCCGCTCCGGCCGAGCCGGCCGAGCCGGCCGGTGGGCGGGACTCGACGGACGGCCTCGGCCGAACCGGCTCGGCGGTGCCGGGCGCGACGACCCGCGCGGCGACCATGGTCCCGATCGGCCCGGCGCCGGGCCGCGGCGACCGGGGCAGGGCTCCGATCGCCGGTCCGATCGCCGGCTCCAGGGTCCGCGAGGCGACCAACGGCACGCTCACGGCCTGCGGCGCGTTCCGTTCCCCGATCGACGGCCGGGCGCCTCCATCCGCTCGGGCGGTGTCCGCGGCATCCGCCTCGACGCCGTGCCCGAGCCCGGTCATCTCCGCGGATGCCGACGACGGGTCTCCCGGGACGGGTGGGTCGACTGGCGAGTCGACTGGCGCGTCCGTTGCGGCCGACGACGCGCTCGGGGCTCGTTGGAGGGGCAGCGCGAGGTCTGGCGACGCCGACTCGACGGGCATCCCGCCGACCTCCGGCGCGGACGCGTCGCCGAGGGCGGTGGCACCGGGGCGGTCGCCGAGCAGCGGCGCACTCGACGGTTCGGATGGCGTCAGGGCGGCCGTGCCCGCGAGCTCGGCCGGCTCGAATCCGCCGGGGTCCGGGGCGGTGCGCGTCGGCGACCGGTCCGCGTCGGGGCCGGATGCGTCCAGCGGTGCGCCGAGCCCTGGAGCACCGCGGTCGGTCGGGGGCTCGGGCGCCGACCGCGCGGACGGCTCCGGGACGGTGTTCTGCGGCGTCCGCTGCGCCGTCGGCATCGGGGCCCCGAGTCCGACGCGCCGCTGCGGGCGCGGTGCCTCCTGCTCCGGCGGAAGAGCGCGCTGGAGTGCCGGCGCCGCCTCTTCGCCGGACCCGCCGGACGTGCTGGACCCGCCGGACGCGCTGGACGCGACGGCCGCCTCGGCCGGCGCCACGGGCTCGCGGTGCGATGCGGGTGCCGGGCCGAGCGGGAGGGATGGCGGGTCCGTCGGCCGTGGCCCGGTGACGGGCCCCGCCGGCGTCGCGAGCGATGACGCGCCGACGGGTCCCGCACTCGCGGGCTCGGCCCCGATCGTGGAGCGCTGCACCGGCGACCGGGGAGGCTCCGCGGCTTCGGCTTCGGCTTCGGCGATCGGCTCGGACGGCGCCTGTTGCTCGGCATCGTCGACCACCGCGGCATCCGAGGCGGGCGCCTGGGGGATGTCGACGGATGCGACGTCCACGACGGATGCCTCGGACCCATCGTGCGATGCTCCGGAAGCGTCCGTCGGGTCGACTGCTCGGGAGGGTGCCTCGTCGGCAGGCGCCTCGTGACCCGCTCGAGCGGGCGCCGGGTCGGCCGTGCGAGCGGGACCCGCGGTCGCCGACCGCGACGCCGACGCCGTCGCCGTCGCGGCATCCGCCGTCACCGCTCGCTGCGCGGTCGTGCGCGACGTCGGCGGGATCGACGTGTCCGGCGCACGCAGCGCGAGGTCGGCCGCCCCGGCCGTCGCGACGGGCCGCCCGAGTGCTCCGGTCTCGGCCGCGACCGTGCCCGCCGGGGCATCCGCATCGAGCAGGTGCCCCATCGAGCCGATGAAGGACGGGTCGACGCGCGTCGGCAGCCCGGCGACGAACCCGCCTGAGGCGGAGGTCGCGGTCGCGAGCGACGAGGGCGCGGAGAGGGTCCGCTGCAGCGGCGGCAGGAACGCCCACCCGGCGGGACTCGGCGCAGGCGCGGGCGCAGGCTCGACGGATCGGGCCGGCTCCGACGCCGGCCCGCGATCCTGTTGCCACGGCCAGCGCATCGCCTCAGCGCTCCTCGCTCATCCGGGTGTTGATCGCCGCGATCTCCCGCACGTACCGCAGACGCTGCGGATGCTCCAGGTCGAGGATCTCCTCGAGCGACCAGTGGAAGTGGTAGGCGACGTACGCGACCTCCTCGTGGAGCCGGTCGGCCGCGTACGTCATGATTCCCCCAGGCGCCCACCCGCGAGGTCGGCCGTGAACTGGTGGGAGCAGGCGGGGCAGGTCACCGCGATGCGCGTGTGCCCCTCGGCGTTGATGCGACGGTAGAAGTCCTGCAGGAACGCGACATCCGACGCGAACATGTTCTCGACGACCGTGCTGTCGACGCTCGGCAGGTCGCCGAGCGACGAGATCACGCGACCGAGCAGCACGACCGTCGTGTACGCGGGGTTCTCCTGCACTCGCGCGTCGTACAGCGGCAGCAGCTCGTCCCGCGCCGTGGCGAGGCGCATCACCCCCCGGCGGTGCACCCGACCCTCGGCATCGACGAAGCCGCGCGGGAGTTCGAACGCGAACTCCGTGCGCATCGGCTCGTCGACCCCGGCACGACCCTCGTCGTCGGTGCTCGCGCGCGTGGAGATGACGCGCTGCATCAGCTCACGCTCGACTCGTCGTAGCAGACGGTGAACTTCTCGGTCGCCTGCTCGGCCGCGCCCGCCTTCAGCGAGTTCAGCTCGACGCTGCGCACCCAGCAGTTCAGGAACGAGTACGTCTTGATGGTCTCGCCCTTGTAGTCGAGGAGCTCGACCGACGCGGTCTTGCGGGAGCCGGCGACATCGCCGTCCATGACCATCTTGAGCCAGTCGGTGACGGTCTTCGAGTCGGTGAGGCCACGCGTGATGGTGAACTCCCCCGCCTTCGGGCGGCCGATCAACTGGCGCACGACGTACTTGCCGTCGTTCGTGTTCTGCTTCAGCTCGATCTTGTCGACCTCGGACTTGAGGCCGGAGACCTCGATCACCTTCGGGATCTCGATGCCGTCGACGACGACCTTGAATCCGTTGGCCGGAGATGAATCGAGCGGGTCGGCGAGTCCCATGGTTTCCTCCTGTGTTCGATGTGGGATGGCTCAGCGAGCGGATGCGCCGCTACTCGGCGACGAGGCTCGTACCGCCGGAGAACTGCGACAGCTGGAAGATGACGAACTCCGCGGGCTTCACGGGGGCGACGCCGATCTGGCAGACGACCTGGCCCGCATCGATCACGTCGGCCGGGTTGGTCTCGTCGTCGCACTTGACGAAGAAGGCCTGCTCGGGCGTGTTGCCGAACAGGGCGCCCTTGCGCCATTCGCCGATGAGGAACGCCGAGATGGAACGCCGCAGCTTGCCCCACAGTGCGGGGTCGTTCGGCTCGAAGACGGCGAACTGCGTCGCATTCAGGATCGACTTCTCGAGGTAGTTGAACAGTCGACGCACGTTCACGTACCGCCATGCCGCGTCGCTCGAGAGGGTGCGTGCTCCCCAGACGCGGATGCCGCGTCCCGGGAAGTTGCGGATCGCGTTGATGCCGATCGGGTTCAACAGCTCCTGCTCGATGCGCGTGAGCTGCGTCTGCACGGCGACCGCACCGCGGATCACCTCGTTCGCGGGAGCCTTGTGCACACCGCGCTCGCTGTCGTTGCGCGCCCACACGCCGGCCATGTGCCCCGACGGCGGGACGAAGCGGTTCGTGCCGGTCAGCGGGTCCATCACCTGGAACCAGGGGTAGTAGAGCGTCGCGAACTTCGAGTCGTACCCGGCCTGGTTGCGTCGCCAGTCGACGACCTCCTGCGCGTTCAACGCCGGCGGCGAGTCGAGGATCGCCATCCGGTCGCCCATGAGCTCGCAGTGCGCGATGATCGCGAGCTGCACCGCCTTGACGGTGTCGAGGTCGATCGCGCCCTGCTCGTACGCGGCCATCAGGTCCGGAACGGACACCATGGTGACCTCCTCGACCTCCTCGAGGCCGCTGAACCCGGTGCGGTCGGCGGCGTCGCCGACGTAGTTGGCCGCCGAGATCTGGTCGAGCGCGAGCGGTTCGGGGGCGGGCTCGGGCACCGCGAGGTCGAACGTGCCGATCGCGGGCTTCGCGGGCGTCGACGACGGCGGCGACGCGACCTCCTCGAGGGTCACCGTCTTGGACTCCGCCGAGACCTTCGTCACGACGTAGTTGTCGCGGTCGGACTTCGTCGAGACGTTGCCGTAGGCCTCCGGCTGGCGCCCCTCGACCAGGATGACGAGCTTGAACTCGTCCTCCGGCGGGTTCTCGCCGTCGGCGGGGCCGACCTCGACCTTGACCGGCTTGTTGTTCGCGGCGCCCTTGGCGATCACGCGATAGCCCCCGAGCGTCACCTCCTGCGGCTCCTTCGGCGCCTCCTTCGCATCGCGCCCCCGGCCCTTGCCGCTCGAGGCGGACGACGTGCCGATGCGGACGATGAAGCAGTTGCCGCCACCGTTCAGGAAGTAGCCGTACACGGCGTACGCGAGGTACGAACCCGGGTACAGCCCGCCGAACTCGTCGACGAACTGGGTCCAGTTCGACACGAGCGTGGGTTGATTCTCCGGGCCCTTCGGCGCGAGCCCGATGAATGCGGCGACGGCGGTGCCGACGCCCTCGATCGGACGCGTCGCGGCGTCGATCTCCTGGACGTAGACGCCGGGTGAGAGGTAGGTGGGCATCGGAGTCTCCTTCGCGATCTGCCAATGCAGGCAGCATCGAACGGATGCCCCGTCGGCGGCGAGTCTGCGCGTGCGGTCACGCGGGAAGCGCAAGGTGCGCGAAGGGGCAGGCGGATGCCGGCGGCCACCGGTTGCGCACGAGCATCTCCCAACGCCCTCGAGTTACTTGCGCCACCATTCTGCGGAATCCATGAAAGAAGCGTCATGGCCGTGTTTGGCGAAGATCTGCTCCGCGACGGCGAGCTGCGCTGCCGCCGCCTGCCGGATCGTGTTCGCGTCCGGCTTCATCTGATCGATGACGCCCCTGGCCTTACGTGACGCGCCGTTCGTCGCGTGGTCGCGCTCGACCGCAGCAATCGTGCGCTTGATCGCCCCTGTGGCGAGAAGTGAATACGCGCGAGCCATGCTCGCACCGGACGCTCCGGCTCCACGGCCGGACTTGGCTCGCCCCTTCACCGACTTGGACAGCGTCAGATCGCCTGAGATCTCGCCCGGCTGAAGGCGCTTGAAGTCCTTCTGCTGCCGCGCACCGAGCCAGAGGAGCACGGTCGGCATGCGGTTGTACTCATTTTCCGAAGTCTCCGAACCCCCATGAGCGAGCAGCACGGCGCTGATGTACCCGTCCGGTACGACGTGCTCCGACCAGAGGTGCGGACGCGGCGCGGGTTGACTGGAGTGCGGCGCGATGTTCCCAACGATCTTCGCGGACTGCAGCTCCGTCGATGCGTCCTTCCCCACTGGCCCGACCTCCTTCGAATCCGCGATCAATCCGGCGATCGTCGGCACGAGCTCCGCGACCAGCGCGGCGGCCTTCGCCTTGTCGGGTTCGGACCTCGCGACGATGCCCGCGACACGGGTCGCCGCAGCGATGATCTCCGCGACCCTCGCTCGAAGAGCGGCGGTGTCGCGCCCGCCGATCATCCGCTTCAGCGCGACCTCGAGCGGTGTCGGAGTCGACGCCAAGATGAACTTCCCGTTGCGGGCATCGAAGCTCAGGGTGTGCTGCTCCCCCGCGGCCGCGAACGGCTTCCGGATGATGCCGAGCGCCTCGCCGATCTGGCGAGCCTTCCCCTTCACCCAGGCCTTGCCGGCCTCGACCTTGCCCTTCGCCCATCCGGCGCCCCGCTTGAAGGCCCGGATGAGCGGCCCAGCAGCCTTGATCACGCCGCCGATGATCGAGTCGACGACCTTGTTGATGGGCTTCTGGATGCTCTCGATGATGCCCTTCACCTTCTCGCCGATGCCCCCGAGCCCGAGGAGCGACGCGAGTCCGCTGATGATCATCGGGACCGTGCGCGCCATGGTCGACTCGATCAGCCCGGCGACGCGACCGACCCCGCCCGATGCGATCGACTCGACCGATTCGAGCACGGAGTCGACGAAGTCCTTCATGCGCTCGGCGTTGTCCACGAACCACATGACGGCGTCGTAGATCATCTTGCAGGCCTTCACGAACGCGGCGGCCGGGTTGAGCAGCGAGATCAGCCAGGTGATGCCGGCGGTGATGATCTTCGACTGCACGAACTCGCGCACCTTGCCCATGACCGTCTCCTTGAGATCGGCGAGCTTGGCGGCGATGAACTTCCAGAGGCCTCCGACGCCCTCGCTCAGGAGGATCTGAAGGACCTCGGCGGTCTTCTCGAGCTTCTCCATCACCGGCTCGGGCACCTGGCGCACGATCCGCGCACGGAGATTCGCCCAGGTGAGCCCCAGCAGGGAGAGCACGAGCTTGATGATCCCCTTGAGGTCGAACTTCTCGGGCAGCTCGATGCCCGCCTCGCCGAGCGCCCCGAACAGCCAGCCCTGCAGGCCCTTCTTGAGGTGCTCGCCGATGTTCGAGAGGAAGCCCTGCACACCGGCCTTGACGGCGCCGACGAAGTTCGAGAGGAACTGCATCGGGTCCTTGATGATCTTCTCCACGGCGCCCGCCGCACGCGCGAGCACGCCGAGCAGCATGTCCTTGAGCTTGAGGATCGTCTGCACGGCCCCGCCGACGGCATCCTTGGCCTTGTCGACGAGCCCCTTGTGCTCCTCCTGCATCTTCGTGATCTCGTCGTCGACGGCGGTGCGCGCCTCGACGTACTTCGCGGCGAGGTCCTCGGCGAGCGCGGTGCCCTTCTCGTCGACCGACTGCTCGAGTTCGTCGAACCGGCCGCCGACCTCCTTCGCAGCATCCGAACCGACCTTGCGCAGTGCCGGCGAGAGCCCGCGGACGTACGTGTCGATCTTCGTCCGACCCTCGGCGACGCGCTCCTTGGCGCGGGTGAGCTCGCGGCCGACGACGTCGGCGACCGCGTTGATCGTGGTGGTCATCTCGCGCTCGTAGGTCGCGCGGGCGCGCCGGAAGATCGCGTCGACCTCGGGCTCCGGCCCGAGGAGCAGGTCCGCGGTCCAGCGCAGCCCGCCGCCGACGCCCGAGTAGCGCCGGTCCTTGAACTCGCGCATCTCGCGCGTGTGCTGGTCGGTGAACGCCTGCTTGGCGTTGCCCTCACCGGCCTTGAATGCAGCGTCGACGAGCGGGTCGATGCCGGTGAGGATGGCGTCGACGGCCGTCTTCGTCTCGTCGAACATGCGGGTGACGTTCGCCGTGACGGCCGCGCGCTCCTGCTCGTCCTTGGAGCGCTGCTGCTGCTGCTTCGCGGCGACGCCCGCCTGGCCCCCGGTGCGGGCGCCGAGCATGCCGATCGACGCCTGCGCCCCTTGGGCACCGGCGTCCTGTCGTGCCCCCGCGAGCACCTGCGTCTCCTGGGCGCGCACGGCGGCCGGCGCCGTGGCGGCGTGATGCTCGGCGTCCTGCTTCGCGGCGAGCGCGCCTGCGAACTCCGGTTCGTTCGAGTTCCGGAGCTGCTCGTCGGTGACGCCGGCATCCGCCATCTGCTGCTGCGTCTGCGCGGGGCCGTGTGCGAGGTCGAGCTGCTCAGGTGGCGCACGTGCGGGTGCGGCCTGCCCTGCATCGATGCGGGGCGACGCGGTCGCGGCTTCCGGGGGAATCGGCTCGACCGGCTTCTCGACGGCCTTCGACTGATCGGGCGCCTTCGCGGATGCCTCGGCCATCGGCTTGGACGCACCGTCCTTGCCGTGGGCGACCTGGCCGCGCACGTCGGCGGCGATCGCGTCGGACCGTCCGGAACGGCCGAACTCGTCGGCATCCTCGAGGGTCTTCGGCGACTGCTTGTCGATCGCCGCCTTCACCGAGGCGATGAACGCGGCCTTGTCGAAGCCGCCCGCCGGTGCGGCGACCATCTCGCCGGCCTTCACGGCCTTCGCCTGCGCGTCCTTGTCGCCGGCCGGTGGCTCGGCCGCCTTCGCGGCGGCGGCGACCTTCGCCGCGACGGACGGATGCCGGGTCATCTTCACCGACGCCGCCTTCGCGGACCGCTTCGCGTGGACGAAACCGGGATGCCGCGACGGGTCGGGCGGAGATGGCGGCACCGGCGGCCCGGCGATGACCCCGCGTACGAGGCGCTGCACCGGATGCCGCGTCGGTTCACCGCCGAGCATCGCGGCGACGGCGGCGTTTCCCGCGGCGGCCTGCAGCTGCAGCACCTGCCCGCGCGCACTCCGGTCGGCCGCGCCCGCGCCCGCGACGCGATTCGCCGTCGCCGCCGAGGCGGGACCGCGGACTCGCTCGGCCTGCTGCAGCGGCACCGTCAGGCCTCCTCGGCCTCCTCCTCGGGCGCTTCCTCGCGCTGGACGAACGAACCCTGCACGGGTTCCTCCTCCTCCTCGCCTTCACGCTGGACCGTCGCGGGCTGGCCCGCGACCGCGGCATCCGCCTGACGCTGCACCGGAGCGGGTTCGCTCATCACGCGCGACGCGTTCTCGGCCGCAGCGGTCTCGAATCGGTCGCCGGGGTCGCTGACGCTGACGCCGCCCCCTGCGGGCGTGCCGTCGACCGGTCCGGAACGCTGCTGCACGACATGCGTGAGCTCGTGCGCGAGCGTCGTGCGGCCCGCCTGCGACGACGTGTCGAAGGCGTCGCGTTGGAAGACGACGTTGTTGCCGACCGTGTACGCATGCGCCCCGACCGACTGCGCCGACGCGTGCGCATCGGCACCGGTGTGCACCCGCACGTCGGAGAAGTCGGAGCCGAGGCGGGCCTCCATGTCGCCGCGCACCTCGCCGTCCAGCGGGGACCCACCGCCGGACTGCACGACGTCGAGCACCGGCGATCGGTCATGGCCGTCGTGCTGGTCCTCCTGCTCGACGAATCCGGTCACGGCGCCGTTGCCGGCCTCACGCTGCAGCCGCAGCAGCGAATCGCGGCCCATCACGTCCGGCCGCCTGCCGGCGAGTCCCGCGAGCGACGGCTCCTGCTGCCGCTCGGTCCGTTCGTGAACCCCGACGTCGATGCCGTGTTCCTCGTCATGGATGCGCATCGCGTACCTCCCTCGCCACCTTCCATTGCACGCCGCCGAGCGGTGTCATGGCGGGCTTTCGTCCCCGACGGCCCCGAATGCTGCCCGATCGGGCAACGCCGCGGCGTCGCTACGGCCGGACGCGAACGAACCGTGCCATGACGTACCGCATCGACCCCGCGTGGAGCACGGCGAACCAGCGCCCGCTCCGGCCGATGACGTCGACTCGTGCACCACGGCGCAGCACGTCGATGCGCGCCGCCGACAGGTCGGGCCCCTCGCGGACGTTGAGCCAGTCGACCGTGGTGCCGACGAGCGACACGGATTCGACCGCGGGCCCGGTCGCGCCGCCGCCGCTGCTCGGCACGGGCGCGGCACGCACGATCCCGAGGCCGGCGAGGACGGTGTTCTCCGACGGGTCGGCGTCGGTGAGGACGTCGATCGTGGTGCCGGCGGGCGGCACGAGGCGGGTCCCGGCGCCGGCATTGGCCCGCAGGAAGGCCTCGGTGTGCGCGTGAGGCCAGGTCGCCCCCGCGAGCATGACCTGTGCGCGGGTGGGTGCGGTCGCGCTCGCGAGCGGCAGCAGGTCGGTGATGCGCACGGCCAGCCACGGCGTCGAGAGGTGCTTGCGCAGCACGTCGAGCGACGCGGTCGCCTCGACGCCGGCGGCGATCGCGGCGACCCGCGTGGGATCCGCCGGGAGCCGCACCTGATCGAGCGCGACCCGTCCGCCCGCGCCGATCGACGCGATGCCCCTGACTCGCGCGGTGAGGTCCGTCTCGAACGGGGCGCGGTTCTGCAGTCCGGCCACCTCCCCGGGGGTCTGGTGATCGGGGTCGTGGAACTCGCTGAGGCCGCGCGCCGACTGCTCGGCAACCCGGGACAGGCCCGAGATGTCGCCCGCGGCCTCGAACACGTCGAACATCGCGGTGATGACGAGATCGCCCCACGAGGTGAACCCATGCCCCCTGCGGGCGGCGATCGCGGCCGTCGCGGCCGTGGCATCCCTCGCCCACAGCACGACGAGGCTGCGCGCGGCGCCCTCGGGTTCGTGGCCGCGTTCGACGTAGTCGGCGGGGTTCGTCGACGTCGCGGCCTCGTCGCCGGTGATCGTCTGGTGCAGCTCCCCGCTCGGCGTGATGTACGAACCGGCGCCGACCGAGGCGACGTTGCCCTCGACGGTTCGCCCGCCGGCCATGTTGTGGAGCAGGGTCGCGATGCTGGGATCGGTGGTGAGCCGGTGGAGGATCGCGGCCCTGGCGAGCGCGGGATCGGCCGGGAGGCTGTCGGAGACGGGTTCGGCGGCGGTGAGGCAGGCGTTCAGCACGATGCGGGCGTTCGGGCCGGGAGCCATGACGGCGACGAGGTTGCGGATGAACCGCTCGGTCCGTCGTCGGCCGGCGCCCTCCGACGTGGCCGCGTCCGACGCGCCGGGCCGTCCGGCGAGATCGATGCCGGTGGGGCCGCCATGCCCCGCGAGCATGACCTGCTGGATGCGCCCGCCTCGCCCGTAGGTCCGGGCGAGCGCGGTGATCCGGCCACCGCCCGCCTCCAGGCTCGTCGTGCCCTCGACCATGAGCGTGAGGTTCGAGGCGTGCTTGACGACCGCCGTCATGCCGGCGTCGTCGTGGAAGGCCCCGTTGTGGTCGGTCCCCGAGTGCAGGATCACGACCAGGGGCTTCGACCGGCTCCGGTCCGCGCGGTTCGCGATGAGCCCGTCGAGCAGGTCCTTCTGGAACCGGTGCAGGTTGCGCACGTCGGGAACTCGGCCGATGTACGACGCCGGGTCGGCGCCCCAGAGCCGCCACGACTCGGAGTCGCGACCCGTGTCGGCCTCGAGGAACGCGTGCGCGCGACGGAAGTACGTCCCGAGGTCGGCGGCCTTGCCACTGTCGGCCAGGACCTTCAGCTCGGCCTTGGCGGCGTCCGTCTGCCCGAGCCCGCGATGCAGGTCCGCCTTCGGCAGCCGGTCCTCGAGTTCGCGCACCGCCTTGCCGAGGGAGAGCGCCTCGGGGAGCGCCGTGATCCCGTCCGGCGGCACGGCCGAGTCCTCGCGTTGCTTCGCCCGTGCGAACACCTCCACATCGTGGCGGTCCGAGGCCGACAGCGCGACGAGGTCGGAGCAGGTGAACGGACGGCACGGGTCGAGTGGAGCGGGCGCGCCACGTCGCGCCCAACGGAGCAGGTCCATGAGCTGGGTGCGGGTCGCGGCGGGAATCCGCGTATCGGTCATCCAGTCGGGCCGGTCGCGCGCGTAGTCGTCGAGGGCGCCGAGGGTGAGGGAGGTCAGCGTGGCGGGGTCGCGGAACGTCGCCCCCGCGACCGGTGCGGCCACAGGCGGTGCGACGGGCGGTGCGACGACCTGCCGTTGGAGCAGCGCGACGACGGCCGCGTTGCCCGCCGAGCCCTGCAGCGCGATCAGGCCGTCGGATGCGGCAGCGGCACGCCGTCCCGAGATCGTCGAGGCGGCGGCGAACGACGTCGGCGCCCGTGCGGTCGCGCGCGGTGGCGAGCGATGCGCCGTCGCGGTCGCCGCCCCGGATGACCTCGGCGCTCGCGTCGCCTGCGCGACCACGCCGCTCATGCCCCCGCCACCTCCTGCCAGAAGCGACCGAACTCCCGCTCGACCACGAGCCGGCCGAGCTTCCGGTACTCGCGTTCGACGGCGAGCACGAGGTGGCGCATGTTCACCGAGCCGCCGTCCGCCGCGGCGAGGTATGCGGAGGTCACCGCCGCCGAGCGGATCGCCCCGCCCGCCAGCTCGAACGATTCGCCGAGGAACGGGAAGTCGATGTCGTCGGATCGCACCACCAGGTCGCCCAGGCAGCGGTCCCAGAGCGCGGCGCGCTGCGCGGCATCCGGCATCGGGAAGTCGACGATCACGTCGAGGCGGCGGGTGAACGCCTCGTCGATGTTCGCGCGCAGGTTGGTGGCGAGCACCGCGAGCCCGTCGAACGTCTCCATGCGCTGCAGCAGGTACGCGCTCTCGACGTTCGCGTACCGGTCATGCGCGTCCTTCACCTCGCTGCGCTTGCCGAACACGGCATCGGCCTCGTCGAAGAGGAGCACCGCGTTCGTGCCGGCCGCGGCCGTGAAGATGCGGTCGAGGTTCTTCTCCGTCTCGCCGATGTACTTGTCGACCACGGTCGAGAGGTCGACGACGTAGAGGTCGAGGCCGAGTTCGCGCGCGACGACCTCGGCCGACATGGTCTTGCCGGTGCCGGAGTCGCCGGCGAACAGCGCCACCACGCCGTGTCCGCGGCCGCCGCCGGGCCGCATGCCCCAGTCACCCAGCACCTGCTCGCGATACCTGGCCCGCAACTCGATCTCGTGCAGCGCCGCGAGGGTGGCGCGCGGGAGGACGAGGTCGGTCCATCCGACCTCGGGCTCGACCCGACGTGCGAGGCGGTCCAACGCCGACCCGTTCTCCGCGCGCGCGCCGGCGGTCAGGTCGGCGGTCGTGACGACGCCGTCGTGCGAGAGCGCTGCCTGCGTGCGCGCGGTGCGGGCGGCCCGGCGCACCTGTTCGGGCCGCAGCCGGAACTGCCCCGTCGCCTCGGCCACGTCGAGCCGGGTCCCGACGCGGCCGAGCTCGCTGCGCCAGAGGGCGACCCGTTCGGCGGTGGTGCTCGCCCGCGCCTCCACCACGGCGGGTTGCGTGGATGCCCTGGCCGGATCCCAGACGCCGTCACCGACGAGCACGGTGGGCTGCGGCGATGCGTCGAGCGCGTCGAGGACGGCGGCGGGCAGGTCCAGTGCCACCGGGGCCGCGATCAGGCCCGCGCGCCGCAGCCGGGCCTCGCGCACCGCGAGCCGCGCGAGCCGGACACCAGCCTCGTCCGAGCCGAGCCGGGCGAGGTCGAGCTCGACGGGTTCGAGCCCCGCCGCGCGCAACCCGTCGGACGCGATCGCCCGCCCCGAACTCGTCGTGTGCTCGCGCACGTACACCGAGCGGATGCCGGCGCCGAGCGCCCGTGCCACCTCGGCGCCGTCGCCCCAGTCGATCGGCTCCGCGTCGTTCAGCACGCCGTCGAGGGCCCGGTCGCCGACGTCGTCGCCGAGCAGGTGCCCGACGACACGGTCGGGCACCCGCAGCGCCCGGGTCGGCAGCGGCCGATCGGCGTCGTCGAGGGTCAGCAGCGAGCCGGTGATGAGCGGTCCGCTCACGAGCCGGGCCCGGTCGCGGGCGGAGATGAGCGCGACCCCGCACAGCTCCATCGCGAGCGCCGCCGAGGGACGGCGCCGGCTGACGTCGTCGTTGAGATAGCCGAAGAACCGCTCGAACCTCGGGTCGAGATCCGCGGCGAGGCCC
Organism: Agromyces sp. Marseille-Q5079; assembly: GCF_051016555.1. Classification (NCBI taxonomy): domain Bacteria; kingdom Bacillati; phylum Actinomycetota; class Actinomycetes; order Micrococcales; family Microbacteriaceae; genus Agromyces; species Agromyces sp. Marseille-Q5079. The sequence continues at coordinate 180,878 of NZ_JBPEJF010000005.1, forward strand.
ACGACGAGCAGGTCGACGTCGAGATCGCTGAGGCCGAACGTCTCGGCGACCTCTCGGAGCCGCAGCCGGTGCCCGGCCGCCTCGGCGAGGTCCGCATCCTGTTCGCAGCCCGCCAGTCGGGCCGAGGCATCCGACCAGTCCGGGACCCCGCGCGCCTCGCCGAGGAGTCGGTCGATGAGTTCGTCGCTCAGGTACAGGCCGCGGAACGGGTCGTCGGGCTGCGGGTCGGACGTGTGCCGGGCGGCGACGAGCCGCCGGATGCGGTCCTCGATGACCCCGAGCCGGCCGAGGACGTGCGTCAGGTTCGGATCCTCGATCATCACGATTCCGATGCCGGTTCGGGGACGGAGCGCGTTCGGTCCTCGGCTGCGCCGACGCCGATCCAGCTGAAGTCGCCGCGGATTCCCGCGGTCACGGGCGGACCGATCCGGTATTCGACGCCGGTCGTGATCGGGGCGGAGACCACGACGTCCAGCGATGGCTTCAGCTCGCCGCCGAGGGAGGACCAGACGTCCGCGAACGCGCGGTCCTCGGGAGGGGGCAGCGAGACCGACAACCATGCGGGCAGCCCCGTCTCGGCGAGGGTGTCGACGATGAACGCCTCCGGGATCGCGTCGAACCTGAGGAAGCAGCGCATGAGGGCGTCGAGCAGGCGATGCTCGTCGTCGGGTCGCTGCGTCCAGGCCGTGACGAGGTACGAGAGCTTGAAGTAGCGCGGTGCGGGCGAACGGGAGATCACGATGCCGCTCTCGTCGCGCTTCTCGATGAATCCGGTCTCGCGGCGCTTGAGGTCCTCGCGGATGTCGTAGAGGAACAGGTCGACCGTGGGCGCGTTCCGCCTCGCCGCCCAATCCTTCGTGGGGGCGTCCAGCACGACCTCGATGTCCTTGCCGATCCCGGGCGCCTCGCGCACGAGCGACTTCATCGCGTCGTCGATCTCGCCGATCATCCGCCCCTCCCCACCAGACCCGGTGCGACGCCCGATCGCGGGGCGATGAGCACCCGGCTCGACTCGATCGTGCCGAACGTGCCCGACGGGCTCGAGATCTCCGCCCATCGCAGACCCTGCAGCGCGCGCCGGAACACCACGACATCGCGGCGCACGTCGGTTCCGAGCGTGCCGCCGACGATCGACGCTGGGAAGGCCACGAGGGCCGCCTGCCCGTGCTGCAGCTTCCATTTCACGTCCGTGGTCTCGCCGGGCGGGAAGTACCGCCCGAAGACGGTCACCACCTCGCCGGGATTCGCGACCGCCGGCGAGAACCACGCCACGGGCTGCAGCAGGCTGTACGGCTCGTCGTCCTCGCCGAGCCAGGCCTCGGGAACGTCGACGCGCTCGGTGCTCGCGATGGGTTCGGAGAGCGGGTCGACCGGGCAATCGGAGGTGCCGAGCTCGCAGCAGTCCTCCTCCGAGGGCTCGCAGTCCGGCTCGTCCGGCGGCTCGGGCAGCGGCGGCAGCTCGTACCGCGTCACGTCGAACGAGGCGCGTTCGACGGTCACCGACACCTGGCCGGGCAGCGGGTCGTGCGCCGTGCCGGGCGGCGGCGGCGCGAACACGAGCGTTGTGTCCGCCGTCGAGTCGACCGGGTCGAGCCCCGTCTTCACGCAGGTGTCGACGGCGAACCCCGCGCAGTTCTCCGTCGTGGCGAGGGTGAGGTGGGTCGGTGCGGCGGGCGGTGCGCTGCCGGGCCACTCGAACACGAGTTCCGCGTCGACGTTCGGCAGCGTCGGGTCGTATCCGGGCCCGCCGGCGGTCGCGGGCGACCGCGTGAGCGTCGCGTTCGCCCGCATCGGCAGGCCGCCGTGATAGATCGGGTTGCGGTCCAGCACCAGGTCGACGTCGAAGCGCGCATCGAGCACGGTGGCGGATGCCTCGTCGCCGGTCAGCCAGTCGAGCGGGAGTTCGCTCGTGTCCGTCGGCACGCCGACGCCGACGAACGCGGGCGTCGCGGTGACGTCGAGCGGGCCGACCGTGCGTGGTTCGAGCCGGAAGGTCACCTCCTTGACGTCGCCCGGTCCCGTCCAGTCCTGCAGCGTGCAGGTCCCGTCGTCGAGTGGGTCGCAGCCCGCGATGCCCGGCGGGTCGACGAGGTCGGCGATGTCCTCGTCCCAGCCCAGATCGAGGCTCACGAAGACCCGACTCGACCGGATGCCGGGCAGCGCCTTGGCCCACTGCACGCGCACCGTGACGCGGACCTCGTCACCGCCCGGCCACGTACGGTCCCGGTCGAGCGTGACCTGCGTCACGAAGGCATCGGCGAGCACCGTGATGCGGGCGTTGGAGTACTCGACCCACGACGCCGGATATCCGTGCTCGATGTCGCCGTCGGGGTTCGCCTCCCGCAGGACGACCTGTTCACCCGAGACCTCGAACCATCCGGCCCCCTGGGCGTCCTCCGGGACGGGGAAGGTCATCGTGATGTCGACAGTGGCGCCGGGTTCGTCCAGCCCCTCGATCATGCAGACATGGTCCTCGTAGTCGGCGCATTCCTCGGGTGCCACGGTGGGCTCGAGGAACGCCGGCCAGTCGAGGCGGACCGACACCTCCGCGCCGGGCAGCACGGTCGCGACCTCGGGCGAGTGGGTCACCCGGAACACGACGACGATGTCGTCACCGCCCGGCACGGCGTTCGTCACCGACGACGTCGTCTCCGTCGGGAAGACGCGGTCGAGGATCGCGAAGGGCGTGCTGTCGGAGTCGGTGTAGCTCGCATCCATCGTCACCCCGCCGGGTGGCGTCGGGGAGGCGAGCGGCACCACCGCGGGAGCGCGCGGGCCGACCCCGCGTCCGAACCCGCCGATCGGTCGCACCTGCCCGGGATCGGCGGCGATCTCGATGATCGGCGCGCTGTACGTCCATCCGCTGACGAAGTCGATCGTGAACGCGCCGAGCGCCTCGCGTTCGACCTGGAAGGTCGGGAGCACGAAGAAGAGGTCCCATTCGGCGAGGTACTGCTGCGACTCGTCGTCGGCGTCCGACTCGGAATCCGCACCCGGCAGGACGTGGGCGTCCTCGATCGTGCAGTCCAGGCTCTGCGGCCCCGACGAGACGCATCCGGTCGGCGGCGGATCCCGCAGGGTGAGCCCCTCGGGCCAGCCGAGCCGCACGACGAGCTCGGCGTCATCCCATCCGTCGAGTTGCGCCTCGCTGCTGTACACGCTGTATCGGCTGTGCGCGGGCTCGGTGCTGCCGACGCCGCCGAGCCCGAGGTAGTCGAAGTTCTCGACCTCCAGGTCGTAGATCGGCGCGATCGGCGCGTCGTGCGTCGCGGTCGCGGGGTTGATGGGCGCGTAGTCGTACCCGTCGCCCCAGTACCAGGCCCATTCATCGACGGTCGCGGTGAACTCGAGTTCGCTCGTCGCCGGCCGCGGACCCGCGACCCGGAACGGCACCGTGAACGTGACCGACGACCCGGGCTCGGTGAGTCCCGCCAGATAGCACCGGTCGAAGTCCATTCCGGCCACGGGCTCGTCGCCGAGGTCCCAGTCATTCCAGAACTCGCAGCCGTCGGTGCCGGGATCCGCCTCCAGACGAGCAGCGTCGAGATCCCAGTCCAGCCGCACCGCGACCATCATCGGTTCGTCCTCGAACGGGTCCTCGTCGGGTGGCTGGACGCCGTGGTTCGTCACGGTGACCTGCAGTTCGAACTCATGCCCCCACCGCAGGTCGTCGGGCACGTGCCCGATCACGACGTCGAACCCGGCGCCGTCGTCCGGCGGATCGACGGGGCCGGGAACGACCACGGCGGTCGCACTCACCCGCACGTCGGCGCCGATCCCGATGTACTCGAGGAAGGGCTCCTCGCCGTACTCGCCGATCTGGGCCCAGGCGTCGATACTCGCGGTGAGCACCGCCGATCCGGGCGGGGCGAGCAACTGCCGGAATCTCACCGTGCACGTGCCGACGGCATCCGGCCCCGGCACGGTGACGCCTTCGACGAGGCACTGGTCGCCGGATGCCTCGGGCCAGCGTTCATCGAAGCTGCCGTCGGAGAGGTGGCGCCACGCGTTCGAGCCGTCGGGGTCGCTGATGGGCGCGAGAGCCCCATCGGGCCAGTCCAACGACACCAGGAGCACATCGGCGTCCCCGCTCGGCTCGACGTCGAAGTTCTCGACCGTGATGGTCACCTCGAACTCGCCGCCCCGCGGCACTCCGACCGGTTCGGCCTCGATCGCGAGGTCGAACCCCTCGCCGTTGTCGGGCGTGTCCGGTGGCTCGGTCGGGATGTCGACGGCGGTGGACACGAGCGCTGCGGGGTCGGTCGTGAGGGGGAAGAGCGCGTCGGGCCCTTCACGCACCACGCCGTCCGCCCACGTGACGACGGCAACATCGAACCTGCCGGCCGTCGCGGCGTCGCCGATGCGTCTGAACTGCGCCGAGCACGCTCCGGCATCCGCTCCGGGCGCCACGAGTCCGAGCAGGCAGATCGCGCCCGGGGCAGGGGTCCGGCTCGAGTCGTAGACGTAGTAGCCCACATCTCCGGCTGCGGGAACCGCCCATCGACCACCACTTGCCGGATCGCCGACCGACTCGAATTCCTCCGGGTCCCAGTCGAGCGATACGAGGAGCTCGTCCGCCCCTTCCGGCAGGAAGACGCCGTGATTCACGACCGTGAAGGAGACGGTGACGGTCTCGCCCGTCGCGACCGAGGCCGGATCGGCGGTGATCGCGATGTCGAGGCCTTCCCCATCGGACGCGGGGTCAGGCTCCCCGTCGGAGGTCGTTCCCTCCCCGTCGGAGGTCGTTCCTTCCCCATCGGGGGCCGTTCCCTCCCCGTCGGAGGTCGTACCCTCCCCGTCGAAGGTCGAGCCATCCTCGATGCGAGTCGGGGTCGCGGCCCCATCCGCCCACGCGGGCGCGATCGCCCCCGTCGCCACCAGCGTGCCGGCGACGACGATCGCGATCAACGAGCGCGCGATGCGCATGATGGTCCTCTCGCCACGGTTCTACCTTGTGCCGGGTCCGATGCCGTTCCCGCGGAGCGCCGGGCATCGATCGGGGCACGCGGTGCTGCCCGCACGGGCAGCACCGGGCATCGCTCAGATCAGTCCTTCCCGCACGGCGTACGCGACGGCGTGCGAACGGTTGCGGAGCTGCAGACGTGTGGTGACGTCGTGGAGCACGTTCTTGACCGTGCGTTCGGAGTACGAGAGCTGGCTCGCGATCTGGGCGGTGTCGCACCCTTCGGCGACGAGGCGGAGCACCTCGACCTCGCGTGCGGCCAGTCCGGTGAAGGTCAGCCCGCGCGGGTCCAGCACGGTCCGCTGGAGTCGTCCGACCTGGTCGAGGAGCCGGCCGAGCAGGTCCGGCGGCACGCTGCCCTCGCCGCGGCCCGCGCCGACGATGGCGAGGGTCAACTTGTCGGGTGTCGCCTCGGCGCGGCGCACGAGCCCGACGACGCCGCTCTCGACCGCGCGCACGAGCCCCTGGTCGTCGAGATCGGAGACCACCAGCACGACCTGCGCGTCGCCGTTGCGCCGCAGGAATCGGATGGAGTTGACGGCCTCCTCGTCGACGCGCTCGACGATGACGAGCACCACGTCGGGCGGCTCCTCCTCGGGTGCGACCACGCGCACCTCGGGCCGCGGGCGGAGTTGGCTGGCGACGCCGGCCTCGGAAATCGGATCGCGCGCGAAGACGCGCACGGTGGTTCGGGTCATGATCTCCCCCTCTGAGATCTGTTCCTGCCGCACCTGGTCATCGGGTTGATGCAGTGGATGCATCATCCTCCCGAGTGCTTATCGCGCACTAAACAAGGACTCAACGGGCAACGGATCTGCACGAGCCGGTGTCCGCACGGCCCTGCTGCCGGCTGGGTCTCCGCCCATACGGTGGCGTCATGGCGACCAATGCGACGCTCGAACCGACGTCGGCGTCCGTCCTTCCCGGCGAGTCCGCGACGTTCACCCTGACCGTCGCGAACGACTCGCTGCTCGTCGAGTCCTACGCGCTGTCCCCGGTGGGGCAGGTCGCGGGCTGGACGGTCGTCGCGCCCGAGCAGCTGACGATCTACCCGGGCACGAATGCGACGGCGCAGGTCACCGTGTCGCCGCCGCGCACGCCCGAGGCGCTGCCGGGACGCGTCGCGGTGGGCGTGCGGGTGCTGCCGGCCGAACAGCCGGAGTTCGCGGCATCCGCCGAAGCGGAGCTCGAGATCCTCCCCTTCTCGGATCTCGACGCCGAGCTCGTTCCGCGGATCTCCCGCGGACGCGGGCGACGGCGGGTGCGCCTCGCGGTCGACAATCGTGGCAATGTCCCGCTGCAGGCGTCGATCGCGGGGACATCCGGCGACGCGATCTCCATCACCACGCCGACGCCCGACATCGCCGTCGACCCCGGGCACGCGTTGTTCGTGGACGTCGACCTGCACCCCCGCAAGCGGGTGTGGCGAGGCGCGGACGTGCAGCATCCGTTCACGCTCACCGTGATCCCCGAGGGCCTGGACACCCTCGAACCGCACGTGCTCGACGGCACGTACGTGCAGCAGAGGGTTTTCCCGAGGTGGCTCTGGAAGGCGCTGCTCGCCTTGCTGCTCCTCCTGCTCGCCCTCATCGCGCTCTGGTTCCTGGTGTTGAAGCCGGCCATCGAGGCGACCGCGAAGGAGGCGATCGAGGGACCGGTCGCGGATGCCACAGATCGTGCGGATGCCGCGGCGAAACAGGCCGACGAGGCCGCGCAGAACGCGAACGAGGCGAAGGCGGCCGTCGGCCAACCGACCGAACCGGTCGATCCCGTCGCCCCCGGGCCGACGGTGACGAGCAACGAGCTCGATCTGCGGTTCTCGGCCGCCGCCGGGCCCGGGGCGACCGACGAGAGCGTGCGGTTCCCGATTCCGGGGAACGCGCAGCTCCGCATCACCGACATCGTGATGCAGAACCCGACCGGCTCACTCGGAACCCTCACCATCGAGAACGCCGACGTCGAGGCGCCGATCATCACCACCGGGCTCGAGAACTTCCGCGATATCGACTTCCACTTCGTCACGCCGATCGAACTGCAGAGCGATGACCAGCTCTTCATCAAGGTCGTGTGCGTCCCCTCGGTGCCCGGCCCGCCGAACACGGCCTGCGGTGCGGACGTGCTGATCAACGGCATGCTCCTCACGACCGAGGGCGGGTGACCATGCCGACCGGGCCGGCCCTCCGCGCCGGCGACATGGCGATGTGCCCGTTGTCTGATGGGCCGAAACCGCACGTCGGCGGAGCGGTCACGCCCGCGGCGGCCGTGCCGACGGTCCTCATCGGGGGCATGCCGGCGGCGGTCGCGAACAACCTGCCGGGCGGCATCGTGTGCGTCTCGCCTGCGCCGAACGGCATCGCGATGGGAAGCCTGACGGTCATGATCGGCAACTTCCCGGCCGCCAGGCTCGCCGACCTCTCGATGCACGGCTCGCCCATCGTGCCCGGGCCCGGCTGCCCGACGGTCATCATCGGGGGCTGAGCTCTCGACCGGGCGATGCTCGACCGGGCGGCGCTCGACCGGGCGATCAGTCCCGCAGGAAGGCGGCCTCCCGGAACCCGTCGGCGTCGAGGGTGACCACCGTCGACTCCTCGACCTCGACGAACGCGCCGGGCAGGTCGGTCAGCGGTTCCGAGACGACGACCCTCGCCCGGGCGCCGAACAGGCGGAGGCGATCGACCTCGGGATACATCTCCTGCAGCGTCGGCATGTCGACCGAGTAGTAGAGCGTGCGCGACCGGTGCATCGACGAGTAGCGGAAGGCCCAGATCGTCTCGCCGTCGGACACCGCGAACGTGCCCTGCACCACTTCGGGCACCCCGTGCGCCAGGCCGATCTCCTCGATCCTGCGAAGGGCGCGTCCGAGCCCCCGGATCGGGTCCTCCTGCAGGCCGTACGTGATCGCGAGGTAGAAGACCACCTCGGAGTCCGTCGTACCGTGCACGAGCGGGAAGAGCTCGGGGTCGAGCGCGAGCATCATGTCGCGGCGCAGCCGCGGATGGTCCACGATCACGCCGTTGTGCATGAACATCCAGCGGCCGTGCCGGAATGGATGGCAGTTCGTCTGCTGGATCGGCGGGCCGCCCGCCGCCCGGACATGGGAGAAGAACAGCGGCGAATGGATCGCCTGCGTGAGCTCCCGCAGGTTCTCGTCATGCCAGGCGGGCTCGATGCTGTGGAAGAGCGCGGGCTCGGGCATCAGCTCGTCGGTCGCCGGATACCAGCCGACGCCGAATCCGTCGCCGTTGACGGTCTCGGCGCCGAGCGGGGAGTTCAGCGATTGCGCGACGAGTGAGTGCCGCGGTTCGAGGATGAGCAGGGCGGGATGGATCGCCTCGCCCGAATACGCCAGCCATCGGCACATCTCCGGCCTCCTTCGGTCGGCATCCACCGCGGATGACGGCGGACTGCTGCGCGAGTGCCGGGCTTCGGCGTCCCGCTCCCTCTCAAGCCATATGAGAATCGTTACTCGGCATGATAAACCCTCACGATTCGCCCGGCACCGAGGACATCATCGGGCGGGCAGCGGGCGTGGCATCGGGCGGGGCTCGCGCCGGCTCACCAGGCCGGTGCGGCCACCCCCGGCAGCAGCCACGCGGTGAAGCCGGGCGCATCGCCGTCGAGCCGAAGGCGACCCTCGGATGCCGCGAGCCGGCCGTCGCCGACGAGCACCGTCGCGGCATCCGCACCGGGCAGTGCGCCCGCATCGAACTCGAGCGCCGCTGCCGAACGCGCGGCGAAGACGAGCACCGTGGCGTCGGCAGCTTCGCGCACGAAGGCGAGCGCGTCGTCGCCGACGGCGAGCCAGCGGATGCCGCCGGTCGAGAGCACGGGGTGCTCGCGCCGCAGCCGCAGGAGCGAGCGGTACGTCTCGAGCACGGGGGCGACCTCGGGCGAGGTCTCGCTGCCCCAGGGCATGGGCGTGCGCGACGCCTCGCCGTCTTCGCCCGTGAGGCCGAACTCGTCGCCCGCCCAGACGACCGGGATGCCGGGCAGCGCGACCGCGAGGCCGAGCGCGGCGGGCACCGTGCCCGGGCGCGCGTGCGTCGCGAAGCGCGGGGTGTCGTGCGTGTCGAGCGCGTTCATGGTCGCGAGGCGGGTGCGCCACGGGAACTCCGCGGCGAAGCGCAGGTGCGCGGCGTGGAATTCGCGGCCCGTGACCGTGGGCACCGCGCCGAGGGCGAAGCCGATGCCCCCGCCGGCCGGGCTGCCCGGCTCGAGCAGCCAGCTCCAGAGCGGCCTCGTGAACGGCATGTACGTCATCGCCCCGTGCCACGCGTCGCCCTGGAAGTCGCTCGCGGCGTCGTTCGTCGACTCGCCGAGCAGGATCGTGTCGGGGTTCACGTCGAGCATCGTGCGGCGGATGGTCTGGCGCACCTCGGCGTTCAGGTCGGCCGCGCCGAGGCGCCCGGTCATGTTCGCCACGTCGATGCGCCAGCCGTCGAGGCCGAACGGCGCCTGCAGGTACTTGGCCACGACCGAGTCGGGCCCCTCGATGAACCGTCGCCGCAGCTCGGCGGAGCTCCAGTCGAACTTGGGCAGGCTGGGCACGCCGAGCCACGACTCGTAGCCTCCGCCGTCGGCCTCGTCGCGGAAGAAGTAGAAGTCGCGCTCGGATGCCGCGGGATCGGCCTGCGCCGCCCGGAACCACTCGTGGGCGTCGCCCGAGTGGTTCGAGGTGAGGTCGCCGATGACCCGGATGCCGCGGGCGTGCGCCGCCTCGACGAGCCGCACGAGCGCCTCGTCGCCGCCGAGCAGGTCGTCGACGTGGTCGAACGTCGATGCGTCGTACCGGTGGTTCGATCGCGCCGGGAAGACCGGCGTCAGGTAGAGCAGGTCGACGCCGAGCGACGCGAGGTGGTCGAGCTTCTCGCGCACGCCGTCGAGGTCGCCGCCGTAGAACTGGCCCGAGCGGTAGGGCGGGTCGAGGCGCTGCGGGTCGCCCCACTCGGCCGGGTACGCCCAGTCGGGGGCCGGACGCCCATCGGCGGCGGCCGACCTCGCGAACCGGTCGGGGAACACCTGGTACATCACGCTCGACGCCGCCCATGCAGGCGCCGGCTCGTGCGCGACGAGCCGGAAGTCGTCGCGGTCGCGCGTCTCGGTCGCCTGGAGCCCGAGCTGGTTCAGCCAGTGCTGGCGGCCGTCGGCGCCGGCGAGCAGCCACCGGTAGCCGTGCACGGGGTTCTCGACCTCGACCTCGGCCTCCCACCACTGCCCGCCCGCGTCGGCGGCGATGACGGATGCCTCGCTGAACCGCGGCTCGCGGTTCGGGTTCGAGCGCGTGCCGACCCACGCGAGCGCCCCGAGCGGCGACCCGTCGCCCGCGACGGCGCCGACGGGCACGCGCAGCCGCACGCGCACGGTCTCGCCGAGGGCCGGCGCGAGGTCCGAGACGTGCAACGGGGACCCGTCGTGATGCGGTCGCATCGCGACATCCGACCCGGCACTCAGCTGAACAGGCATGCGCTCACCCTTCCACTCGCGTGTGACATCGGCATGAACGCCGAGCCTTCGACTCCGGGCCCGCCGACGCCGGGTCGCGGCATCCGCCCTACTTGACGGCGCCCGCCGTCAGTCCGCCCACGATGTACTTCTGCAGGAAGAGGAACAGCGCCACGACCGGCAGCGCGGCGATGACCGCACCGGCCGAGAACGCGCTCCAGTCCGCGTAGCGCGGGTTCGAGACGAGCTTCGTGAGGCCGACGGCGAGCGTCTGCTTCTCGGTGTCGATGAGCAGCACGGATGCCACGACGAACTCGTTCACGGACGCGATGAACGAGAGCAGCGCGACGACCGCGAGGATCGGCGCGACGAGCCGCAGCACGATCGTGAAGAAGATGCGCGCATGCCCGGCGCCGTCGATCTTGGCCGCCTCGTCGATCGAGACCGGGATCGTGTTGAAGAACCCGTACATGAGGAACGTGTTCACGCCCAGCGCGCCGCCGAGGTAGACCATGATCAGGCCGATGTGGGTGTTCAGGCCGATCGCCGGGAACAGGTCGCCGATCGCGCTCATGAGCAGGAAGATCGCGACGACCGCGAGCAGCTGCGGGAACATCTGCACGACGACGATGCCGATGAGGCCGAACCGGCGGCCCGTGAAGCGCATGCGCGAGAAGGAGTACGCGGCGAGCGCGCCCAGGAACACCGTGAGCAGTGCGGTGATGCCGGAGATCATGAGCGTGTTCGCGAACCAGGTCGTGAACGGCACCTGCGGGTCGGTGAGGATCCGCACGTAGCTGTCGAGCCCGATCTGGGAGAACAGGGCGTTCGAGCCGGTCAGCGTGCCATTGGGGTTCAGCGACGACGAGATGACGAACACGATCGGGAACAGCGAGAACGCGACCATGACGATGCCGACGATGTGGCGCCATCCGGTGGCCGCGAACCACCGCCGGAAGTTGAACGGACGCTTGGGCAGGTCGCGCACCGGGCCGGCGGCGAGCGTGGTGTGCGCGCGCGTCGAGTCGTCGAACTCCTCGAGTTCGCCCACGACGAGTCCGGCCTGGGTACCGGGAACGGGCTTGCGGGCCATCAGTTCAGCTCCTCGAGGGACTTGGTTCGGCGGAACGCGATGATCGAGATCACGGCGACGATGATGAAGATGAGGATCGAGTAGGCGCTGGCGAGACCGTAGTCGCGGGTCTGCCCGGTGAACGCGACCTTGTAGACCATCGTGATCAGGATGTCGGTGAAGCCGACGGGGATGGGCGCGTTCGAGTCGCGCGGACCGCCGTCGGTGAGCATGTAGATGGTGTTGAAGTTGTTGAAGTTGAACGCGAACGACGCGATGAGCAGCGGCGCGACGCTCACGAGCAGCAACGGGAGCTTGATCAGGCGGAAGATCGCCCAGGGCCTCGCGCCATCCACCTTCGCGGCCTCGAGGATGTCGTCGGGGATGGACTGCAGGGCGCCCATGCACACGAGGAACATGTACGGGAAGCCGAGCCAGAGGTTCACGATGAGCACCGAGACCTTGGCGAGCCACGGGTCGGTGAGCCAGGGGATGGATGCCCCGCCGAAGATCACCTGGTTGATGAAGCCGAAGCTCTCGTTCATCATGCCGGCCCAGATCAGCGCCGACAGGAACGACGGGATCGCGTACGGGAGGATCATCAGCACGCGGTAGCCCATGCGCCCGCGCATGCGCATGTCGTTGAAGACGATCGCGAGGAAGAGGCCGAGGAAGAAGGTCGACGCCACCGAGATGAGGGCGAAGGCGAAGGTCCAGAGCGTGACGTAGACGAGCGGGCCGGCGAGGCGCGCGTCGGTGACGGCGCGCACGAAGTTGTCGAAGCCGATGACGATCTGCCAGCCGGGCAGGAGCTCCTCGCCGTCTTCGGAGGTGAAGGCGCCCGTGCCGATGTCGGAGTACACCGTGCCGGTGTCCAGGTCGGTCATCGTGCCGGCGGCCTCGTCGTACTCGAGCGTCGAGACGTAGAGGTACGCGCTGGAGCCGTCGGGCGTGCGCACGGCGCCGTCGTTCGGGTCGTCGGAGAAGGGCACCGCGAGTGCGGTGATCTCGTCGGTGCGCGCGAGCACCTCGGCGAAGCTGAGGGTGGTCCAGCCGTCGGTGGCGACGGCCTTCGAGCCGTCGAACTCCGCGGAGACGGCCTCGAGCGGCTGCTCGGCGGTGCCCACGAGCGCGTCGCCCTCGGGGTCGGTGAGGAGCAGGCCGAGCTCGCCGCCGCGATCGACCACGGTCACGGGGTAGGTGGCCGAGTCCTCGACGCGCTCGAGCGAGGAGGCCATGAGCGAGGAGACCGCCTGCTCCTTCGAGCCGTTGTGGCCGGTGCCGTAGTTGGTGAAGGCGATGTAGCCCGTGTAGACGAGCACGAACACCTGGAAGACCACGAGGAAGATCACGCCGGGCGTCAAGTACTTCGCGGGGAGCTTGCGGCGCGAGAAGTAGATCCAGTTGACGAAGATCGCGACGGCCGCGACGATCGCCGCGACGAGCCACTGGCCCGCCCCGACGAGGATGATGAGGCCGAAGATCGCGAGCGCATCGACGATGCCGAGCCCGAGGATCTTCACGAGCAGCACCTTGATGCCGACGGATGCCGCGTCGGCGATGCCTGCGGCCTGCCGCTGTCGCCGGGTCGGGGGCTTCTCGCCCGGGCCACCGGTGGTGGGATCGCCGGCCGTGGCCGCCGCTTCGGTCGTGGTGCTCATGCTGCTCGCTCTTCTCGGGGGAAACGGAGAACCGCTCGAGGTCGGATGCCGCGTGGCATCCGACCCCGAGCGAGATCGCGGTCGACTAGCCGATCGCCGCCTGAACGTCGGCGGCGAGCTTCTGCCAGGTCGCCACCGGGTCGGCACCGTTGATGATGTCGGCCTCGGCGATGCCCCAGTACTGCCAGACCTGGCCCATGGCCGGGATCGCGGGCATCGGCACGGCGTCGGCGCCGGCGGCGGCGAAGCCCTCGATGATCGGGTCGCTCGAGGCGGTCTCGGCGGCCGCGGCGTTCGCGGGCAGGACGTTGCCGGCCTTGAACAGCTCGAGCTGGGTGTCCTCGCTGCCGAGGTAGTTGACCAGGAAGTCGTTCGCGGCGACCTTGTTCTTCGACTCCGCGGAGATGAAGAAGCCCTTGACGCCCGCGAAGGGCTGGGCCGGGTCGGCGGTCGGGCTCGGGGTCGGGTCGACCGCGACGTTGATGCCGGCGTCGACGGCCGCGCCCACGTTCCACGGGCCGGTCAGCCAGAAGGCGGCCGTGCCGTCGAGGAAGGCCTGCTTGGCGATGTCACCGTCGATGTCGGTGTTGAAGACGCCGGTGCCGTTCTTGCCCTGCGAGCCGAGCCAGGTGGCGAACGCGTCGCCGCCCTCGTTGCCGAGCTGCAGGTCGTCGGCGTTGTAGCCCTCGGCGTCCGAGCCGAAGACGGGGGCGCCGAACGCGGTCTGGAACGGGTACAGGTGGTACGGGTTGCCCTCGGCGCCCTGCTCGACGACGAACGGCTGGGCGAGGCCGGCGGCCTTGCCCTTCGCGATCATGTCGTCGAAGCTCGTGGCGGCCTCGGGGATGAGGTCGGCGTTGCGGAGCACCGCGATGTTCTCGACCGCGTAGGGGAGCATGTAGACGGTGCCCTCGTAGGTCGACGCGTCGATCGCGACGGGGAGGTAGTTGGCGGCGGAGTCGCCGAGCTCGAGCGGGGCCACGACGCCGTTCGTCGAGAGCTCGCCGAGCCAGTCGTGGGCGCCCATGGTGATGTCGGGGCCCTTGCCCGTCGGCACCTGCTGGATGAAGTCGTCCTTGATGTCGGCGTTGTCCTTGCCGACGAGGTCGACCTTGACGCCGGTCTTCTCCGTGTAGGCCTCGGCCGCGCCCTTCAGTGCGTCGACGCGCTCGGCGTCGACCCAGACGGTCAGCGTGCCGCTGGCCGAGGCTTCGCCCTCGGAGCCGCTGTCGGCGCCGGCGCAGCTCGCGAGGCCGAGCGTCGCGACGACCGCGACAGCGCCTGCGGCGAGGAGGCTCTTCGTGTTCACCCTCATTGGTGTGCCCTTCTCAGTGTGCGTGAGATCGGCGCCTTCGCCGGTGCCGTGCTCCTGTGCCCCGTTCGGGGGAAGGAGACGCCCCATGACTGAAAGGCCGTTCTTCCGTATGAAATGCCCGCAAGAAATGCAAGCGATTACAGGTATACCTTTCCCCAAGTCAATCGCCAAACCGGGAGGGGGCTATCGATACGGGTTTGTGACCATTCGTGTTTCCGCGGCGTTATGCAAGCGTTTCCATACGCTTGACGAATGTCGTACAGTGTCGCCATGACTTCCGAGTGGTGGCGCACCGCCACGATCTACCAGATCTATCCCCGCTCCTTCGCCGACGCGAACGGCGACGGCATGGGCGACCTCGCCGGCATCACCGCGCACCTGGCCGACCTGCAGGAGCTCGGCGTCGACGCCATCTGGCTCTCGCCGTTCTACACCTCGCCCCAGCGCGATGCCGGGTACGACGTCGCCGACTACTGCGACGTCGACCCGCTCTTCGGCACCCTCGCCGACTTCGACGCGATGCGCGCCGAAGCCCACGCGCGCGGCATCCGCGTGATCGTCGACCTCGTGCCGAACCACTCGTCGGATGCGCACGTGTGGTTCCAGGCCGCCCTCGCGGCAGCGCCCGGCAGCGCCGAGCGCGCCCGCTACCTCTTCCGCGACGGCCGCGGCCCGGCCGGCGACGAGCCGCCCAACAACTGGGAGTCCGTGTTCGGCGGCCCCGCATGGACGCGCGTCACCGAGGCCGACGGCAGCGCCGGCCAGTGGTACCTCCACCTCTTCGACAGCTCGCAGCCCGACTTCGACTGGACGAACGAGGAGGTTCGCGAGGAGTTCCGCGGCATCCTCCGCTTCTGGCTCGACCGGGGGGTCGACGGATTCCGCGTCGACGTCGCGCACGGCATGATCAAGGCCGAGGGTCTGCCCGACTACACCCCGCCCGCCGAGGGCGGCAGCATGGGCGGCGCCGGCGGCGTCGGCGGCGAGGGCGTCCCGCTCGAGCCCGAGATCAGCGACGAGGGCGACGGCGCTCCCTACTGGGGTCAAGACGGCGTGCACGAGATCTACCGCGACTGGCGGGCGCTCCTCGACGAGTACCCCGGCGAGCGCATCCTCGCGGCCGAGGCCTGGGTCGACCCGCTCCCCCGCGTGGCCAAGTGGGTCCGCCCCGACGAGATGCACCAGGCGTTCAACTTCGCATACCTCGAGACCCCGTGGGAGGCCGCGGCGCTGCGCCAGGTCGTCGACGCGTCGCTCGCCGCGTTCGGCGCAGTCGGCGCGCCCTCGACATGGGTGCTCTCCAACCACGACGTCGTGCGCCACGCCACGCGCCTCTCGGTCACCGAGCCGAACCCCCAGGGCCACGGCCTCGGGCCGCGCTCGAAGGGCCTCCCCGTCTTCGCCGACGGCGTTCGCCGGGCACGCGCGGCCACCGCGTTCATGCTCGCGCTGCCCGGCTCGTCGTACCTCTACCAGGGCGAGGAGCTCGGGCTCCCCGAGGTCATCGACCTTCCCGACGAGGCCCGGCAGGACCCGACGTGGTTCCGCACGAACCGCGAGCGCTACGGTCGCGACGGATGCCGCGTGCCGCTGCCCTGGACCGCGGATGCCGCGAACTACGGCTTCGGTCCCGCCGGAACGCCGTGGCTCCCCCAGCCCGCCCTGTGGGCCGAGCTCGCTCGCGACGTGCAGCGCGAGGACCCGTCCTCGACGCTCTCGCTCTACCGCGACGCGCTGCGCCTCCGACGCGAGCACGGCCTCGGCGCGGGCTCCCTCGAGTGGATCGAGCTCGACGGACTCGCCGGCTCCGACGCGGCATCCGTCATCGCCTTCCGCAACGGCGACGTCATCGTCGTGGCGAACACCGGCTCGGCGACGGTCGCGCTGCCCGCCGGCGATGTGCTGCTCGCGAGCGGCCCCCTCGCCGAGGGTTCGCTGCCCGGCGACACGACCGTCTGGATCTCGGCCTAGACGGCTCGCGCACGCTCGAACGGGCCGGCATCCGCACTCCGCGGGTGCCGGCCCGTTCGCGTTGCGCACATCGACGCGCCACGGCGTCCGCTCGGTCTCCCGTGCAGGAGATGAGGCCGTGTCCCCGCTCACAGCGGGGATCGCGCCTCATCTCCTGCATCCGAGCTTGCGCGCGGCGCGTTCGGCGCGCCGAAGGGCTGCAGCAGTCGACCCGTTCGGCCGAATCGGTGCAGCCCGCGCGAGACGAGTTCGCGAAGACTCCGATGCGTGATGTCCCAGTCCTCGATGACCATGCGATACGAGATTCGGACGACCAGGTAGCCCCGCAAGGCGAGTTCGAGATCTTGGCGACGATCCCGATCGAAGTCATCGCCCGAGTGGAACGCCCGCCCGTCGAGTTCGACCACCAGCCGGTCGCCGACGAGCAGGTCGACACGTCGGACGCCCGGGATCTCGACCTGCGCCCGCACTCCGACCCGGAGTCTGCGCATGAGCATGCGCGCGATCGTCTCGAGCCCGGAATCGCTGTCGCAGGACACCTCGTCGAGCCAGCGCCCGACCCACGCCGGCAGGGCAAGGCGAAGCCGCTCGACCGCCTGCATCGGCAGGGCGCCCCGGTTGAGCGCCGACTCGAGGGCGACCATTGCGGGCACCGCCCCCGCGCACTGGAACATCTCGGCGATCGCGGTGATCAGTCCGTCACACGCCGGGCGGATGCCGCGCTCATCCTTGCCGGCAACGGCCCGGTAGTGCACGCAGACGCCGTGCGCCCGCGCATCCAGTGGCACGGTACGGTCGCTCGGCGAACGCAGCCGCGACGCCGTGGGCGGTACCCGAACGTGGAGCCGGTCGTCGTCGAGCAGCCAGAGACCGTGCAGCTGGGCGACCGAGTTGCCGGTGAGGGCGCCGCCGACCCTGACCGCATGGATGACCTCGGGCGGGGCATCGGGGATGGCGACCCAGCCGGGACGCACGCGCACGACGTGGCCGTCGCGCGCTGAGGCCCGAAGGTCGGCGGCGGTGACGCCGTCAGCGTGAAGACGAGCGACCGAGATCGCACCGCCGTTGGCCCGGATGCGTTCGAGTGGTGAGGTCATCCGAGCATGTTCACAAGGGCGTGGACCTGGCATCCGCTCGATGTGCCGCTGCGCGTGGAGCCGCGGCATCCGCCTCAACTGTGGAGGACCGGTCCCCGCCGGATCTGAGAACGCGGTACTGCAGGAGATTGGGCCCCTTGGCCGCTCACAGCGAGGATGGCGCCTGATTTCCTGCACGACAGCGCATTGGAGGCGAGAGGCGACGCGTCAGTTCGTGTTGGCGTAGAGCCATTCGAGCGGGTCGACCCACTCGCCGTCGATGCCGCCGATGCGGATCTCGAAGTGCAGGTGCGGGCCGGTCGACATGCCCGTGGTGCCCGTGAGGCCGACGACGTCGCCGACCTTGATGACGTCGCCGATCTCCATGCGACGCGAGTCGTACTGCATGTGCGCGTACACGCTCGTGACGGTCTGCCCGTCGATCTGGTGGTCGATCATGGTGACCACGCCGAGCGAGCCGCCCTCGTCGGTCGACTCCGAGACGACGCCGTCGGCGATCGCCTGGATCTGGGCGCCGAATCCGGGGTTGAAGTCCTGGCCGTGGTGGTCTTCGGAGCAGCCGGCGCAGTCGCGGTACCCGAAGCGGTCGCCGATGTGCACGCCGACCGCGAACGGCCACTGGATGGTGCCGTTGGGGTTGTTGGTGAAGGTCGCCTCGGCACGGATGCCGGCCGCCTCCGCGTACTCCTCGATGGTCTGCGAGGCGTAGCCCTCGCGGTCGACGGATGGTGCGGTGACGTCGCCGATGGCCAGGGACTGCCCGTCGATCGAGTCGCCGTTCTCCTGCGACAGGGCGAGCGCCTGCACGTCGTCTTCGCTGAGCAGCGACAGCGCGGGGATGGTCGTGGTGACTGCGAGCATGGCGACGAAGCTCATGGCGACGATGCTCGCGATGCCCCTGGCGCGGCGCCGGGCGCGCGGCGCGCTCACCGTGCGGGCCACGCCGCCGTTCGCGGCGGCCGTCACCCCTGGGTCGGACGGTCCCCGACGTCGGCCGGGCGGCGTGCTCGGGGCACGACGCGAGGAGCGAGCGGATGCCGCGGGGTGCTCGCCCGTGTCGCCGCGCTGGTCGTGGCGCGAGGAGCGGAGGCCCGCGGCCGGTTCGTGCGCCGTGACGGCGTGCGTGCGCTCGTCGCGGGCCGGCTCGCCGGACAGGACGCCGAAGATGTCGAGCGCCTCAGCGCCGCCGAGGTTCAGCTCGGGGGGCGCGGACGGGATGGACACGGGGGCGACCTGCACCGGAACGACGGTCGGCTCGTGCGACGAGGCCGCGCGACGAGCGCGGCGCGGGGCGTCGTCGGCCGGGGTCGGAAGGGCCGGGGCCGAGGCGGGCGCGACCGGAGTCAGGGGCGAGGCGGGTGCGGCAGGAGCCGCGGGCGCGACGCGGGACTGGGCGGCCGGCCGGGCGGGCGAAGCGGGCGTCGCGGCGGGAGCGGCAGCCCAGAAGAGGTCGTCGAACGCGGGGCGAGCGGCGGCCCGCGTCGCGGGCGGGCTCACGGGGGCCACGGCGGGCGCTGACGGGGCCGTGGGCGGCGGCGCCGCGGCATCCGGAATCGACGTCGAGGCACCGGTTCGCAGTGACTCGGCGGCCTCCCGCTCGCGAAGCTCCCGACGGGTCAGGGGTCGCCCGGACCGCAGGGGATCCTGAGTGCCTGGCGTGGAATCGTCGGGCACGAGGGGGGACTCGAGCACAGGGGGAACCTTCGACGTACGAACGGGGAGATGAGGTGGCATCCCGACCTGAACAGCCGGGATTACGGATTGGTAAAGCGTATATCGAACCCGACCTTCATGCCATGGCCGAAACGGACGGATCCGTCGTTCGCAGCCCGCCGTGCGACGTGTTCCGCAGCATCCTCAGGCGGACGCTGGCGGCCTCGCGGACCTGAGAGAGTCCTGCGAATCCGGGGCCTCGGGCGCGCTCGATCCCGCGGCGTCCGTCGACGCCGCGAGCGCCGCACCCGGCGTCCCCGGTGCCCCGGAGAGGGCTTCAGGGGGAGGGCCTCACGGCCTCACGGCCTCACGGCCTCTCACGCGTCGAGGCCCGACTCGCGGAGCAGCGCCGCGAACGCGTCGTAGAGGTCGGGCGCCGCAGCGATCAGGAGCTCGGAGTCCTCGCGCCCGCCGCGCGCCCCGCCGACCCGGGCGCCGGCCTCGCGGGCGATGAGCGCGCCGGCGGCGTGGTCCCACGCGTTGAGGCCGCGCTCGTAGAACGCGTCGATGCGCCCCGCCGCGAGAGCGGCCAGGTCGAGGGCCGCCGAACCGATGCGGCGGATGTCGCGCACCTCGGGCAGCACGCCGCGCAGCACATCGGCCTGCGCGCGTCGCACGTCGGCCGCGTACCCGAATCCGGTGCCGACGAGCGCCTGCCCGAGCGGCACACCCGTGTTCACGGCGAGCGACTGCCCCAGCAACCGCGCTCCCCCGCCGACATTCGCCTCGAACAGCTCGCCGTGCACGGGGTTCACCACCACGCCGGCCAGGGTGACGCCGTCGATGCCCCCGGCACGGGGCGCGGCATCCGCCCCCGCCCGCTCGGCCACGGCGACGCTGACGGACCACGCCGGGATGCCGTAGAGGAAGTTCACGGTGCCGTCGATCGGGTCGACGATCCAGTCGAGCCCGCTCGTGCCGATGTGGGCGGCGCCCTCCTCGCCCACGATGCCGTCGTCGGGGCGAGCCTCGAGGATGAGCGAGCGGATGAGCTCCTCGGTGTCGCGGTCGACGGCGGTCACCACGTCGGTCGGCGTCGACTTCGTCGCGGCGACGCTCACCCCCGCCCGGCGCGCCTCGAGCGCGAACTCGGAGGCGCGCACCGCGATGTCGCGAACGAGGACGAGCAGGTCTGCGGATGCCGCGGGCGAGGTCATGCCCCCACGCTACGCGGCGTGTGCACGGCCGTCACGCGTCGCGTGCACGGGCGTCACATGCCGCATCCGCACACGCGAAAGCCCCGGCCGGATCCGTGGATCCGCCGGGGCTCATGGTGGCGAGTGAGGGATTCGAACCCCCGAAGTCGATGACAGCTGATTTACAGTCAGATCCCTTTGGCCGCTTGGGTAACTCGCCAGTCGCACCCGACCGCGTTCTGCACACGACCGGGGGCCTGTCAAGGATACCCGCCGGGTGGCGAGTCGTGAAATCGAGCCCGGATCGGCCGTCGGGCGAGGTCAGCGGGCGATTCCCGGGGCGCTTCGCGGAGCCGCGACGGAGCCACGCTCGACCAGTCGGACGTCGAGGGTGACGGGCTCGGACGGACGCTCGTCGCGCTCGATCTCGGCGAGCAGGATCCGGGTGGTCTCGGCGGCCTTCGCGGTGAGGTCCTGGCCGATGGTCGTGAGGCCGGGCGAGACGAATCCGCCGAACTCGAGGTCGTCGAACCCGATGACGGAGACGTCGCCGGGCACGGCGACGCCCGCATCGGCGAGTCCGGCGAGCATGCCGATCGCGAGGATGTCGGCGGTCGCGAACACGGCCGTGACGTCGGGATGCTCGGTGCGGAGGGTCTCCGCCAGCCTGCGGCCATCGGCGTAGGTCGTGGGCGATTCGAGGATGCGGCGATCGTCGAAGGCGAGGCCCGCGGCGTCGAACGCGGCGCGGAACCCGTCGAAGCGTCGGCGCACGACGCCGACGTCGCTGAAGTGCGGTCCCGCGAAGGCGATCGCGCGGTGGCCGAGTTCGATGAGGTGGCGTCCGGCGGCGAATCCGCCGGCGACGTCGTCGGATCGCACGCCCACGGTGCCGGGGTTGTCGGAGTAGCTGTCGACCGCGACCACCGGCACGCCGTCGATGGCGATGCCGTCGACCTCCTCGTCGAGGAACCCGAGGAGGATGACGCCGTCGAGCGACCAGCCGCGCACGGCTTCCGAGACCTCGGCGGGGTCGGCGATGCCGCGGAGCAGCACGTGGTAGCCGTGCCGCCGCAACTGGCGTTCGACGCCGCCGATCACGGCCGTGTGGTGCGGACTCATGAGCAGGCTGTCGCCCTCGTCGGCGGGCACGAGCACGCCGACCACGTGCGAGCGCTGCGCGGCGAGGCTGCGGGCCGGCGCGTTCGGCACGTAGCCGCGGCGCTGCATGATGCCGGTCACGCGGTCGATCGTGGCCTGCGAGACGCGGGCGCTCTTGCCGTTGACGACGTTCGAGACGGTCATGACGCTGACGCCCGCCTCGTCGGCGATGTCGCGCAGGGTGACGGCCATGGATCCCTCCCGACGTTCAGTGTAGGGCCGGACTTGACAGCGGAACGGAGCCCGCCCTACGCTCGCCTCACCCGAATTGGTATAGCGCTAAACCTAGCGCATGAGAGGACCACGTGAGCTCAGTGCCGAGCACCGCACCCGCGCCACCGGCGACCTCGGTCGCGAACCCGATCGCCCTCGACGCCTGGTGGCGCGACGCCGTCGTCTACGAGATCTACGTGCGCAGCTTCGCCGACGCGAACGGCGATGGCACCGGCGACCTCGGGGGCGTCCGGGCGCGGCTCAACCACCTCGTCGACCTCGGCGTCGACGCGATCTGGTTCACGCCCTGGTACGCCTCGCCGCTCGCCGACGGCGGCTACGACGTCGCCGACTACCGGGCGATCGACCCCGCGTTCGGTTCGCTCGGCGACGCCGAGGCCCTCATCGCCGAGGCGGCGGCCCGCGGCATCCGGACGATCGTCGACGTGGTTCCCAACCACGTCTCCGACCGGCATCCGTGGTTCGAAGCCGCCCTCGCCTCGGATGCCGGATGCGGCGAGCGCGACCGCTTCTGGTTCCGCCCGGGCCGCGGTGCCGACGGCGGGCTGCCGCCGACCGACTGGACCTCGAGCTTCGGCGGGCCCGCGTGGACGCGCACGACGGGCGCCGACGGCGAGCCCGGCGACTGGTACCTGCACCTGTTCGCGCCCGAGCAGCCCGACGTGAACTGGAACCACCCCGACGTGCGCGACGAGCACCTCGCCGTGCTGCGGTTCTGGTTCGACCGGGGCGTGGCCGGCATCCGCATCGACTCGGCCGCGTTCCTCGCGAAGGATCCGGCACTGCCCGTCGCCGACCCCGCGCCCGGTGCGCCGACCACCCCTTCCTCGATCGCGACGACGTCCACGAGGTCTACCGCGCATGGCGCTCGGTCGCCGATGCGTACGACCCTCCGCGCATGCTCGTCGGCGAGGTGTGGCTCTCGGAGCCCGACCGGTTCGCGAGGTACCTGCGGCCCGACGAGATGCACGGCGCGTTCAACTTCGACTTCATGACCACGCCGTGGTCGGCGGGCGACCTGCGGGCCTCCATCGAGCAGACGCTCGCCTGGCACGCCGACCTCGAGGCGACCCCGACCTGGGCGCTCTCCAACCACGACCTCACGCGACCGGCGACGCGATACGGCCGCGCCGACAGCGGGTTCTCGTTCGACCGCAAGCGCTTCGACCTCGCGACCGACCACTCGCGCGGTCTCGCCCGCGCCCGCGCGGCCGCCATGCTCGTCGCGGCGCTGCCGGGGTCGCTCTACGTCTACCAGGGCGACGAGCTCGGGCTCCCCGAGGCCGACCTGCCCCGCGAGGTGCTGCAGGACCCGATGCACCTCCGCTCCGGCGGCGTCGACCCCGGGCGCGACGGATGCCGCGTGCCGCTGCCCTGGCGCCGCGACGGCGCCTCGCTCGGCTTCGGGCCCGACACGGCCACCGCCTCCCCGTGGCTGCCGCAGCCCGCCGGCTGGGGCGACCTCTCGGTCGAGGCGCAGGCCGGCGACCCCGGCTCGACCCTGAGCCTCTACCGCGCCATGATCCGCCTCCGGCGCGACCTCGACCCCGGATTCGACTGGGCCGGGCACGACTCCCCCGAGGTCATCGCGTTCCGCCGCGGCGACCTCCTCCACGTGACGAACCTCGGCGACGAGGCCGTCGCGCTCCCCGCACACCGTCGACTGCTGCTCGCGAGCGGCCCGATCACGAGAGAGGAGCTCCCGCGCGACACATCCGCCTGGCTGAGGCTCTGACGTCCAGCCGGCATCCGTATCATCCATGCAGCCCAGTGCTGCGCCCCACAGCACCAGAGACAGGAAGACGATGAAGTCACCACTCACGACCCTCGGCGTGATCGCCGCGGTCGCCCTCACGATCCCCCTCGCCGGATGCACGGCCCCTGACGCGGCCGACGACGGCACGCTCACCCTGAAGGTCGCCATCGACGCCGGACTCGACGAGGGCGCCACGGCCGCCTTCGAGGAGCGCGCCGACCAGTTCGAGGAGGCCCACCCCGGCATCACCATCGAGCCCGTCGAATACACCTGGGACGGCACCACCTTCTCGGCGCAGCTCGCCGGCGCGACCCTGCCCGACGTCTTCACCCTGCCGTTCACCGACGGGCGGGGGCTCATCGCGTCGGAGCGCATCGCGGACGTCTCCGCCCTGATCGCCGAACTCCCCTACGCCGCGGACTTCAACCCGAACGTCGCCGTCGCCGGCGAAGACGAGGACGGCGACCTCTGGGCCATGCCGATCGCCGCCTACGGGCAGGGCCTGCACTACAACCGCACGCTCTTCGAGGCCGCCGGGCTCGACCCCGATTCGCCCCCGACCACGTGGGACGAGGTGCGCGAGGACGCGAAGAAGATCGCGGATGCCACGGGCGTCGCCGGCTACGCCCAGATGACCTCGTCGAACACCGGCGGCTGGATCCTCACGACCCTCGACTACGCACTCGGCGGCCGCACCGAGGAGGTCGACGGCGACGAGGTCACGGCGACCCTCGACACCCCCGAGATGCACGAGGTGCTCGAGCGCCTCAAGGAGATGCGCTGGACCGACAACTCCATGGGCGCCAACTTCATCTACGACTGGGGCACCATCAACCAGGCGTTCGCCTCGGGCCAGATCGGCATGTACGTCTCCGGCGGCGGCAACTACGGCAACCTGTTCACGCAGAACCAGATGAACCCCGACGACTACGGGCTCACGGTGCTGCCCCTCGCGGATGACGCGGACGCCGGCGTGCTCGGCGGCGGCACCCTCGCCGCCGTCAGCGCCACCGCCGACGAGGCGCACCAGAAGGCCGGCGTCGAGTGGATCGACTTCTACTACATGGAGAAGCTCACCGACGAGGACGCCGCCGTCGCCGATGCCGAGGCGCTCGCAGCATCCGGTGCACCGGTCGGCGCACCGCAGATGCCGATCTTCGACCAGGCCACCTACGAGGAGGCGCAGACCTGGGTCGCCGACCTCGTGAACGTGCCGCTCGACCAGATGACCTCGTTCACCGACCAGATCTTCGAGCAGCCGCTCCTGCCCGAGCCGAGCCACGCGACGCAGGAGGTCTACGCGCTGCTCGACCCCGTCGTGCAGGCGGTGCTGACCGATCAGAACGCCGACATCGACGCGCTGCTCGCCGACGCCGAGACGCAGGCGCAGCAGGTCCTCGCCGGGTAGTGGTGCACCCGGTGCGGTGAGGAAGGGGGCGGTGCCGAGGTGGAACACGGCACCGCCCCGATTCGCGTCCCGGGACCGTGCGGGCGGGCGGCCGAACGCGCCTGCGATTGCGGGTCGGCGCGGGCGGGTGCGCGGGTCGGGCGAAGTCTGGCGGCTACTGCGCGCGCCACCACGGCATCTCGGCCGTGCTGTTCTGGTCCTCGAGGGGGAACTCGGCGGTGTCACCGGTCTCGAACTTCGGGCCGGAAGCCACCGCAGCGGCCGCGGCAGCAGCCTGCGCCGCCGCGGCGGCCTGCGCCATCGCCTCGCGCTCGCGACGTTCGTCCTCGGCCCGCCAGGCGTTCGACGACCCGCGGAGTCCCGCCCGCTGGATGACCCGCTGGATCGTGAGCCCCCGCTCGTTCGGCTTCGGCACGAAGCGGATGTCGCGCAGCCCCTGCTCCTGCGCCGCGGACTCGAACACGAAGTGCCCGTACCCGAGGATGCGCCCGATCAGCGGGCGGTGCACCGAGATGTCGAGGATTCGCGCGAGCGGCATCGTCGCGATGTTCTGCGTCAGGATGCCGTGCACGCGGAACACCCGCATGTTCGTGATCACGAACCGGTCCATGCGCGCGCCGAGGATGCGCCACGACGCGTGGATCACGAGCCCGAGCGCGAGGAAGAGCGGCACCCAGTACATCTGCGACGGCACCAACGCGATGAGCATCAGCACGGGGATCGCCGCGAGCGCCTCGAGGATCGCCCCCGCCACCGCGGCCCAGTGCTTGCGCACCTCGTCGACGACGAACTCGCCCTCGTCGGCGATCAGGTGACGTTCGACGCGCGGGTCGAGACCGGGCACGCCCATGGGCTTACGAGGCGAGCGAGCTGAAGAACTGACCGATCGCCTCGGTCGCGGTGAACACGGCGCCGAATGCGCCCTGCACGATGTTCGCGGCGTCAGTCGGGCGGGTGATCACGTAGAACACGGCGAACACGACGACGGCGGCGAGGAGGATTCGTTTGACCCACTTCACGTACGGGATTCCCTTCGAGTGCGATGGTGGGTCGGTCGCGACTCCCCCGAACGCGGGCCGACCGTGCATTTCTACCCTACGAACGTGCACCGGCCAACGCGCCACGCAGGGCGACGCCGATAGGATGACGAGGTTCAGCGAAGCCCGGAAGGCAGGCGCGATGGCCGGCATCGAAGAGGTCGCACGACTCGCGGGCGTGTCCACCGCCACGGTGTCGCGCGCGCTGAGCGGGCGCGGGCACGTCTCCCCCACCTCGAAGTCGAAGGTGCTCGAGGCCGCGGCGCAGCTCGGCTACGTCGTCAGCTCGAACGCCTCGAGCCTCGCGTCGGGCCGCACGCGCAACATCGGCGTCGTGATCCCGTTCCTCAACCGCTGGTTCTTCTCCTCGGTGCTCGAGGGCGCGCAGGGCGCACTCCTGCGCAAGGGATACGACCTCACGCTCTACAACCTGTCGGGCGACAGCGGCGAGCGCACGAGCGTGTTCGAGCACTTCCTGCTGCGCCAGCGCGTCGACGCCGTCATCGCCGTGTCGCTCGAGCTCACCGGCCCCGAGGTGACGCGGCTCCACGAGCTCGGCAAGCCGCTCGTCGGCGTCGGCGGCCCGATCACCGGGGTGCGCACGCTCACCATCGACGACGTCGCGGTCGCCCGCCTCGCCACCGAGCACCTCCTCGCGCTCGGGCACCGCCGCATCGCCCACATCGGCGGCGACGTCGAGAACGACCTCGACTTCCACCTGCCCACCAACCGCCGGCACGGCTACGAGCATGCGCTGCGCGACGCGGGCATCGAGGTCGATCCACGGCTCTTCGCCCCCGCCGACTTCACCATCCGCGGCGGATTCCACGCGGCGAAGCAGCTGCTCGGGGTGCCTCACGACCGCCCCACGGCGATCTTCGCGGCATCCGACGAGATGGCCATCGGCTCCATCCTCGCCGCACGCGAGCTCGGCATGATCGTGCCCCGCGACGTCTCGATCATCGGCATCGACGACCACGACCTCGCCGACTTCTTCGGCCTCTCGACGGTGGCGCAGTTCCCGCGCCTGCAGGGCGAGAAGGCGGTCGAGATCCTCATGGAGCAGCTCGAGCCCGGCACGGATGCCCCGGTGCCGGCCGCGACCCCGTTGCCGTTCGAGCTGCGCGTTCGCTCGTCGACGGCCCGGCCGGCCGACGCGTAGGCATCACCTCGCGGCATCCGCTCGCCCGGGCGTGCGCTCGTCGACGGCCCGGCCGACCGACGCGTAGGCGTCAGCCCGCGGCATCCGCTCGTCCGACGGCTGAACACGCACTGCGGCATCCGCCCTGCCGCGGCATCCGCTCGCTCGGTAGACTTGCCCGCATGGCTGATTCCACGTTTGACATCGTCTCCAAGGTCGACAAGATGGAGGCGGAGAACGCCGTCAACCAGGCGCGCAAAGAGGTCGAGCAGCGCTACGACTTCAAGAACGTCGGCGCCTCGGTCGAATGGAGCGGCGAGAAGGTCCTGCTGAAGGCCGCGACCGACGAGCGCGTCAAGGCCGTGCTCGAGGTCGTCGAGTCGAAGTTCATCAAGCGCGGCATCACGCTGCGCTCGCTCGACACCGGTGAGCCCTACCCCTCGGGCAAGGAGTTCCGCATCGAGATCGCGCTGAAGAACGGCATCGACAGCGACAACGCGAAGAAGGTCTCGAAGATCATCCGCGACGAGGCGCCGAAGTCGGTCAAGAGCCAGATCCAGGGCGACGAGCTGCGCGTCTCCTCCAAGAGCCGCGACGACCTGCAGGCCACGATGGCGCTGCTGAAGTCGAAGGACCTCGACGTCGCGCTGCAGTTCGTCAACTTCCGCTGAGGCGCCGCCTGCCCGGCGTCTCCCGCCCACGCGCGCCCAAGCCTGCCGGGCGTCTCCCCCCGCTCCCGCCCACGCGCGCCCACGCACGCGTCGGAACACACATCCGCGAACGGAACACCGGTTGTCAGGTGTTCGTCTCGGACAAGGGTGTTCCCCCGGTCGCGGGTGCTCGCGTTGAACGCAACGCAGGATCCGTCGGGCGGCCGATGAGCGAGCGACGCCGGCGTACGCGCGGGACGCCGATGCGCGTGAGGCGCTGCTCGATCGGCACCTTTCGTGCCATGTCGCTCCAGTCCCAGCGATCGAACCCGCGCACCTGACGGCGGATCGCGTTCTCGCGGTCCTTCTCCGCGATGACCAGGCGCCATGCTGCCGCCGCGCTCGCGCCCTCCCCCGAGCCGTACTTTCCCCGACCGTCCGCCTCCGCGACGGCGCCGACCGCTGGCCAGGCGAAATCGACGGATGCCGTCATCCCGAGTTCTGGCAACCAGAACTCGTGCTGGAGCGCCGGCGCGGCGAATCCGAGCTCCTCGATGACCAGCCGGCTCGCCGTCTCGAGCACGGTCTCCGACCTCGAGGTCGCGCGTGAGAGCACCGCCTCGACGCGCCGACTACCTGGGTACGGCAGAAGTCGTTCGTGCTCCGCCCGGAGACGCTCGAGGGTCGTGCGAGGCGAGCGGTCGCCGTGACGCGGCACCCAGAGCGCTGCGTCGACCGCTGCAAGGCCTGCGGCCAGTGTTCCGGCACGACACACCTGGATGAGCGTGAATTCGACGGATGTCACACGACGGCCCGAGGCCACGGCGAGCGGAGGCTCGGAGCACGCCGCAACCCAGACGATTCCGTTCCGCCGGCGTCCGTGACCCGTGCCGGATACGACGGAGACCTGCGCCGGCCAGCGCCCGAAGGTCGGGAGGCCGTGGAGCGCCAGCGCAGAGAACCCGGTGAAGATGGGGGCGGACATCGTCTCGCCGACGGCATGCACGAGGTGCAGATGTCGTCGCTCGTCGACGAGCCATTCCGGCTCCCGCGGACGAGCCGCCGCGGCGTAGACACCGCGCCGCACGCGATGCATCCGACCGGCGGCGACCGCATCGGCAAGCGCCGCGCTCAGGCCGGCGGTTAATGCGTCGTCTGCCCTCACCAAACCTGACGGAAGCGTCGGAAAGTCCATCGCTCGAGTCTGGCGACCGGCCCGGCTCGGCGGGTGCGGTCGGCGTGCCCGGGTGAGGCGCGCCTCCCGCGACCACCTGTGGAGGACCGGAGCGCCCGTCGCGCAGGAACACAGTCACCCGACGAGAACACCGTCGCGCATGTGTTCGCGTGTCAGAACGGTGTTCCGCGGGGAGCCGGCGAGCGAGGTGAGGCGGGCGAGGTGGGCGAGGTGGGCGAGGCGGGGCGAGCGAGGCGGGGGCGAGCGACGGGGGGCGGGCGAGGCGGGGGCGAGCGGGACGCGCGTCAGCGGCGAGGCGCGTAGCCGCGCAGCCACCGCGTGATCGCGGCGTAGGCGGCAGCCCTCGCGGGCTCGCGCGAGAGGAACACGTCGTGCAGGGCGCCGTCGATGCGCGACACGGCGATGTCGGGGCCGAGCCGCGTGGCCCGTTCGGCGATCTCGTCGACGACGAGCACGCCGTCGCTCGCGCGCATTGCCTCGTCCCACCTCGGCAGCAGCGTCGACCGCTTCGAGAGCAGCGTCAGCGCCGGGGCTCCGACGTCGATGCCCGCGGCGACGGCGGCGTGCCCGGCGAGCACGCCCGTGAGCCAGGCCGGATGCACCGTGAAGCCGCGCTCGGGGCGCCAGTCGAACGAGTAGTCCCACTCGCCGCCGTGCGACTTCGCCACGGCGCGGGTGTAGAACCCGAGGTCGACGTTCGGCATCGGGCCGAGCGGGTTCACCCGCGCGCCCCATCCGATCACGGGCGCGAGGGCCTGGCGGCCGGTGCGGCTGAGCTGGAATTCCAGCCACGGGCTGTTGAGCACGAGCCCGGCGGCGCGGCCGGGGTGACGCGAGGCCCAGAGGCTGAGGGTGAGCCCGCCGGTCGAGTGCCCGACGAGGAGCAAGGGCCGAGCGGATGCCGCATCCGCGCCCTCGCCGTGCCCCATGACCTCGAGAGCAGCCCCGATGTCGCCGTCGTAGGTGGCGAGGTCGGTGACGTACCCGGGCGTCTGGCCGGGGCGGAGGCTGCGGCCGTACTTGCGCAGGTCGAGCGCGAAGAACCGCGCACCGGCATCCGACCAGAACCGTGCGAGCTCGGTGTTGAAGAAGTAGTCGCTCCAGCCGTGCACGTAGAGCACGTCGGTTCCGGATGCCGCGCCGCGCCGCATCGGCCACCGGAATCCGGCCGGCGTGTAGCGCACGAGCGTGGCGACGACCTCGCCCTCGTCATCGGTGCCGAGCGGCAGCGTGCGCTGCTCGAACCCGGGCCCGAGCAGGTCGGGGCGCCACGCCTCGGGCCGATCTGCGTGCTCCGACTCGGACACGCCACCTCCCCCGCGCTCGTGAGGTCAGCCTAGCGGCGAGCCCTCGAGGTTGGCAGCGGATGGCGCGGGCGAGGCCTGGCGTTGGCCTCAGCGCGAGCTCACTCCATACCGGAGAACGCTCCAATGATGCCGATGACGGCCGGCGTCATGACGACGATGAAGAGCACAGGCAGCAGGCAGAACACGAGTGGGAAGAGCACCTTGACCGTGACCTTCTGCGCCTGCTCCTCAGCACGCTGGCGGCGCTTCAGCCGCATTTCGCCGGCCTGCACGCGCAGCACGTCGCCGATGGCCACGCCGTGCGCGTCGGCCTGCACGACCGCGCGCACGAAGCGCCGCAGGTCCTCGACGCTCGTGCGGCGTTCGAGTTCGTGGAACGAGTCGCGCCTCGTGCGCCCGATGCTCATGTCCTGGAGCACGCGGATGAGCTCCTCGGCCAACGGTCCCTTGCCCCCGCGTGCAGCGGTCGCCATGGCGGCGTCGAAGCCGAGGCCCGCCTCGACGGCGATGGTCATCTGGTCGAGCGTGTCGGGAAGCGCGACCTTGATCGCCTCCTGCCGGTCGTGCGCGCGGCTGTTGATGAGCACGTCGGGCAGGAAGAAGAGGAGCACGGTGACGAAGACGGCGAGCAGCACCTCGAGCGGCTGCACGCCGCCCGCGAACACGTAGAGCGTGCCCCCGACCGCGCCGACGACGAGTCCCACGATCTTCCACGTGGCGATGCGTCCGGCGGCCCAGCCGGCGGGGCGCCCGGCGTAGACGATCTGCGCCTCGAGCCAGGCGATGTACCCGGCCGGGGCGGCCGTGATCAGGTTCTGCACGAGCGACGGCCGCTGCTGCACGACGCCGAGCGTCGGGTGCACTTCGGCCCCCTCGGGCGTCTCGGTCTTCGCCCGACGACCGGGGATGAGGACGAACACGAGCAGGGCGACGGCACCCGCGACGAGTCCGACGGCGATGTAGGCGGTGGCGAGCGTGAACTGCATCAGAACTTCACCTTCACTGCGAACGACATCCAGACGCTGCCGACGACCAGGAGGATCGCGGCCACGACGAGGGCGGCGATGCCGATGATGCTCTCGAAGAACGCGGCGAAGTACCCCGGCTGCGTGACCCCGATGAAGAGCGCGACGCCGATCGGCAGCACGATGAGGATGACGCCGGAGAGGCGACCTTCGGCGCTCAGCCCGGCGACATGACGGCGGATCTCCGAACGCTCGCGAATGGTGCGTCCGACCTGGTCGAGCACCTCGGCGAGGTTGCCGCCGGTCTCCTGGTTGATCGCGATGGCCTGGGCCACCCACTCGAAGTCCGCGCTGTGCATGCGCTGGGCGGTGAACGCAAGGGAGGAGGCCAGGTCACGGCCGAGCCTCGTCTCGTTGACGACCCGCGCGAGCTCCTCGCGCATGGGCGAGTCGGCGTCGTTCGCCACGCTCACGAGCGATCGCGTGAGGCCGTGCCCCGCCCGAAGGCTGCCAGCCATGAGCTGCACGGTGTCGTCGATCTGGTCGGCGAACTTCGCACGGCGCTTCGACGTGCGCATGATCAACACGACCTTGGCGCCGACGGGGCCGAGCAGGGCGAAGAGCATCGCGAGCAGGAACGCCGACCCGTTGGCGAGGCCCAACAGCGCTCCGAGCACGGCGAGCGCGCCCGACGCGGCGGCGACGAGCACGATGAATCCGCTCGGCTCTGTCTTGACGCCGGCGAGCTCGAGCTCCTCGGCTCCGAAGAGCCGCCTCGAGCGTCGCGCGGAGACCCGCTCGATGACCTCGGTCGTGCGTTCGGTGAGCTTGGTGAGCGCCGACACCTCCTCGACGCCGGGTGCCCGACGGCGATCCTTGGCGACTCGCGGCGCGGGTGCCGCGATCACGAGGAAGATCAGCACGAAGAGCGCGAGCAGGCCGAAGGCGAGGCCCGCGACGAGCAGCAGCGGGCTCATCGACGGAGTCCCGCCGTCGCGGCATCCGCACGGTGGAAGAGCGAGACGGGCAGCGCGATGCCGTGGTCGGCGATGCGCTCGGCGAACCGCGGACGCACGCCGGTCGCCTGCAGACGTCCGAGCACCTGTCCGTCCTCGTCGTAGCCGGCGCTGTAGTCGAAGTCGAACGCGTCCTGGAGCGTGACGACCTCTCCCTCCATGCCGTGCACCTCGGTGATGCGCGTGACGCGCCGACCGCCGTCGCGGTGCCGGCTGATCTGCACGATGATGTCGACGGCCGACGCGATCTGCTCGCGGATGGCACGGAGCGGCAGGTCCATGCCGGCCATGAGCACGAGCGTCTCCATGCGGGCCACCGCGTCGCGCGGCGAGTTCGCGTGGATGGTCGAGATCGACCCCTCGTGACCCGTGTTCATGGCCTGCAGCATGTCGAGCGACTCGGCACCGCGCACCTCGCCGACCACGATGCGGTCGGGGCGCATGCGGAGCGAGTTGCGCACGAGCTCGCGAATGGTGATCTCGCCTCGGCCCTCGATGTTCGGCGGCCGCGATTCGAGGCGCACGACGTGCTCCTGCTGGAGTTGCAGCTCGACGGCGTCCTCGATGGTGATGATGCGCTCGTCGCTCGGGATGAAGCCCGAGAGCACGTTGAGCAGGGTCGTCTTGCCGGTGCCGGTGCCGCCCGAGACGATGATGTTCATCTTCGCCTGCACCGCCGCGTCGAGGACCGCGGCGGCCTCGGGCGTGACCGAACCGGAGGCGATGAGGTCGTCGATCGTGTACGGAGTGCCCGCGAACTTTCGGATGGTGAGCGAGGACCCGTTCACGGCGAGCGGCGGGATGATCGCGTTCACGCGGGAGCCGTCTTCGAGCCTGGCGTCGACCAGCGGAGAGGACTCGTCGACGCGACGGCCGACCCGGGAGACGATGCGTTCGATGACCCGGCGCAGCTGCGGCTCACCGGTGAAACGCAGCGGCGTCTCGATCAGCCGACCGGCGCGCTCCACGTAGACGCGATCGAACCGGTTGACCATGATCTCGGTGACGCTCGGGTCGGCGAGCAGCACCTCGAGCGGACCGTAGCCGAGCACGTCGGCGCCGATCTCGTCGATGAGCCGCGTGCGCTCGACCGTCGAGAGCGCGAGCTGCTCAGCAGCGACGATCTCGGCGAGCTCGCCGCGCGCGATGACGTGCAGCTGCTCCTCGGTGAGCGTCGAGTCGTTGAGACGCGAACCGATGCGACCGAAGAGCTCCTGCGCCGCCTTCTCCTTGACCGAGGCGAGCGGGTCCACGGCCTGCGCCTCGCGCAGGGCACGCACGGTGCGGGTCGGCTCGGCCTGCTGCACCGGCTCGGTCGCGGCATCTGCGGTCGACAGCACGAGGGTCTCCGCGTCCTGTTGAGCGGATGCGGAACCGTCGATCGGGACCTCCGTCGTCGCGCCCAGCGGCGCGACGTCGTCGAGCGTGGCACTCGCCGGATACGCGGACACCGGACGCGTGTGGAACTGCTGGGTGTCGTCGTCGCCCGCGAGGTGGCGAGCGGCGTTCAACCGGTCATTGAGGTTCATGAGCGGGTCGCTTTCTGTGGATCCAGGTTCGCTTCGGGAAGGCCTCGGGGGCGATGCGCATGACGAGCGAGCGGATGCCTCGCGCCGCCGGGTCGCGCACGTCGTCGTGGATGAGGGGCACGCCTCGGTTCGACGCGAGGAGCACCGCCGAGGAGCGCGGCACCTCGACGTCGACCGGGGCGCCGATGATGTGCTCGACGTCGCGCACCGTCAGGCCGCTCTGCTTGTCGGCGAAGTTGACGACGATGTGCCGGTTCGCCGGCATCAGGCCGACGGTGCGCAGCAGTTCGAACTCGGTGCGCACCGCGCGGAGGCTCGGCACGCCCATGTTCATCACGAAGACGGCATCGGTCACGTGCTCGAGCACGACGAGCGAGTGCTCGCCGAGGCCCGGGGTCGTGTCGATGATGACGTAACGGAAGAGCTTGCGCAGCCGCTCGATCAGCACGCCGAGCGCGGCGGCCGGCACCTGGTCGGCGAACTCCGGCGAGGGCGCGCTCGCGATCACGAAGAACCCGTCGCGGTGGTGGGTGAGCATGGTCTTCAGCACGAGTTCGTCGTCGACGGCGGCCACGGCGTCGACGATCGTGTGCTCGGGCTGCAGCGCGAGCGCGGCCGTGATGTCGCCGAACTGCAGGTCGGCGTCGACGAGCACGACCGAGTTCGGCGCGACCTCGGCAAGTCCGCTCGCGAGGTTGATCGACATCGTCGTCTTGCCCTGGCCGCCCTTCGGCGCGACCACGGCGAGCGCTTCGCTCGGCGTGTCCGACGGCAGCGGCGGGAACTCCCACCGCGGGCCAGCCGGCACGGCCTCGGCGGTCTCGTCGGATTCGACCGGCGCATCCTCGGCCTCGGCCTCGTCGACACGCGGCACGAACGGCCCCTCGACGATCGCGCGGACCTCGTCGGGCGTCGGCGTCGGCACCTCGAAGTCGGCGGCCTCCGCGCGGCCGGTCGTGACCATCCAGCGCATCAGCCGCTCGAACAGCTCGAGCGTGACCTCGTCGCTCGCGTCGGGGCTGAGCACCGCGTGCAGGTCGAGCTGGTCGACCCAGTCCTCGAGCTCCGACCGCTGCTCGCGGACGACGACCAGCACGACGTTGGGATTGCGCTGCGTGAGCTCTCGGATCAGCTGCCGCGTCTCCTCGAAGTTGAGCACGGGGCCGAGGACAACGATGCGGGGTTCGCCCGCGCGATCGGCGACGGTCTCGGAGCCGAGCAGCATGTATTCGCCCGGGACGACGCGCAGCCGTTCGCCGAGCAGGAACCGCAGACGCGACTCGTACTCGACCGAACGGCTGACGAGGGTGAACGGAGTCATCCGAATGCGCTGCTTCCATCGACCGGCGACGTTCCGTCGTTGTCGGTCTGCGCGTTCTCCAGGGTCAGCCACATCTGCGCGTAGTCGGCGGCCTCACCCTCGCTGAACCAGACCCAACGCTCGACGTCGTGCGCCGAGAGCGCGATGGTGACCATGATCGAGTCCCCCGCGCCCTGGTCGGGTTCCTCACCGGTCTCGGGATCTGGAGTGACGACGCCCTGCACCTTCGTGACGAGCACGCCGTGGAACGCGAAGCTCGTGATCGGGTTGATCACATCCTCGGTGTCGCCCACCTCGTCGGGGTCGACCGTGCCGACCAGGCCGATGTGGTCGCCCGCACCGACCTCGCCGCCGACCACACGGTCGGCCGGAAGGGTGAACGAGACGAGCTGCATGCCAGCCGGCACGGCGACGTCGCCGGCCGCGGCGGCCTCCTCGGGCGAGGTGAATCTGGCGGCGACCAGCTGTTCGCCGGGGAGGATCGCGGCGGTCGCGACGAGGCCCTCGAGATCGGCGAGGTCGGTGACGTAGCCGTCGACCAGGTTTCGCTCGGGAACGGTCGCGACCGCAATGTACTCGGAGAGGTCTTCGCCCGACGTGCCTTCGGGGATCTCCGTGTCGACGAGGTAGACCTCGGCGAGCGACGCTCCGTCGGCGGCGCGGGCGTCGGCGCCCTGCACGTACGTGACGAGCAGGTACGCGCCGACGGCGGCGATGACGAGGGCGACGACGGCGCCCAGGATTCGGGTCTTCATGGGTACTTCCTCAGGGCGAGAGCAGGGCTCGGTTCGGGATCAGGGATGTGCAGCTGGGTTACTGCACGAGGCGGACCGAAGGGTTCGGCGGTCCGAGCATCCAGGAGTCGGCGGCGGTGACGTAGCTGACGAATCGGCCCTCGAAGCCGAGGGCGCCCCAGCTGCCGGGAAGGTGGCAGGTGACGCTCGGCTTGCACTCGTCGACCTTGTTGCCCGTGGTCGTCTTGACGTGGATGCCGTAGATGTCGAAGGCCGCGAACTTCTCGATGCAGTAGGCCTTGCCGGCCGGCGGCGTTCCGGGGCACTTGGAGGCGAGGTTGTACACGGGCACGAGCACGGTGCGGCCGACGAAGCAGTAGAACATCTTCTCGACGGTCGTGCCGTACTTGTGCGGGATGGTCGCGAGGTTGCACCCCATCTGGGCGGCGGCGGCGGCGAGCTCGGCGGTGCTGAGCTCGCACTTGCCGGTGTCACCCGTGGTGACCGTGGTGAACTCGCCGATGCGCACGTCCTTGACGCACGAGGTGGTGCCGTCGTCGAGCCAGCCGAACGCACCCGGCACCGAACCGGCGCACGGAGCATTGTCGATGGGGATGTAGGCGACCGTTCCGGGCGTGAGAGTCGACTCCTTGCAGGAGCCGATGGCGAACGGCACAACACTCGCGCCGGCCGCGATCCACTGCGCCGTCCCGGCCGCGCCGACATCCGATGAGGCGACGCCGATGGCGGCGGCGAGCGGATGCTCCATGCCCGGAGTCGTGGCCTTCACGGTCACGGTGTCAGCCGTGAACGTGAGTGGCGGCAGAGTCGCACTGCCATCGAGCATGTTGCCGCCGGTGACCGCGGACGCCGCCGTGGCAGCACCGCTCTTGGACGTGGTCGTCGCGCAGCCGCCGTGTCCGCCGCAGTACTCCGCGGCGGCGAGGGCTCCGGCGTCGGCGGCGTTCTGCAGCTGCGCGCGTTCGGAGTACATCGCGCCCACGTCGACCGCGAGCGCGCCGAAACCCACGAGCACGAGCAGGCAGATGGCGACGAGCACGGCACTCGCGCCGCTGTCGTCACGCATTCGACGAGTCATCCACCGCATACGGTCTTCGCCTTTCCGGAGAGCGTCGGCCCGAGGATCGCCGTGTAGAACCCGGTGAGCGAGGGCATGGGTATGGTGGCCGTGGCGGTGACGGCCTCGCCGATCGCCGCACTGTAGTTGGGCTTCGCACTGTCGCAGCCCTGGAGCATCACGATGCCGGCGCCGGTGGCCGACCACGCCGCGGTGTTGACGGTCGGTGCGGCATCCATGCCCCAGGTGACGGCCTGCCCGATAGTGGCGCCATCGTGCTCGCGCACGGCGTAGTACCGGGCGGACTCCCGAGCCGCGTTGGTGAGAGAGACCTGCTGGTTGAAGATCCAGCCGAAGTCCAGGATGCCGAGCAGCAGCATCACGAGTGGGAGCGCGACGAGTGCGAACTCGACCGCGGCGGCGCCGCGTTCGGATCTTGCACCTCGCGAGCGCATCATGCGGCACCCCAGGCGGTGACGAAATCGCCGAAGGACTCGCCGAGCGTCAGGCCGAGCGCCGTGATGGTGCCGACGATCATCGCGGCGATGAACGCAAGGACCAGTCCGTACTCGACGGCCGTGGCGCCGCGCTCGACCTTGAGGCGACGACGACCGTCTTCGGGCCGGAGAGGGTGGTGGAGCACCGGTGCATCCTTCGGGTGGGATGGGGTCGGGTGGTGCGGATGCGGTGCGGCCCCACGACGTTATGGGGCCGCACAGCGCGTCCGCGGTGCAGCCTTGAGTTATGACTTGGGCCGCACCGCGAGTGCACGCATTAGTCCGGGAGCTGCTCGGAGATGGTGGTGAATGCGTCGCTGATCTGGCCACCGAGCGTCGCCACGATGCCAACGATCACGGCGGCGATGAGCGCAACGATGAGGCCGTACTCGACCGCGGTCGCACCTTCCTCTTCGGAGCGGACGGAGTTGATGCGCGCAGCAATGCGCGAGTATGCCTTCAGCATTTCAGGATCCTTCGGGTATGGATATCCACCGCCGGCGGGTACCGGCGATGTCCACCGACGGCGGGTACCGGCGATGTGGGTGCTCCACCGACGGGTATCGGTGGTGCGTCTCCGCTGGCGGGTACCAGCGGATGATCGAACGTAACTGTCCGCTTCTCGTCGACCAACGCCCCCTTTCGGGGGTTGCAAGCGTTTTCGACGCACCGCACACACGAAAACCCCGGAATTCCGCGCAAGTTCGCGCAGTTTCCGTCCCCCGCACTGGGGTGTGGAGGAAGCCGGGCCGCGGGCCCTACGGGCCGACGAACAGCAGCGCGAGCATCGCGCCGGCGAGCATCGACGGCCCGAACGGGATCGATCCGCGCAGCGTCACGCGGCGCATCGCGAGCGCCACGATCGACACGACGCCGCCCACCACGAACGCGGCGAGGAGGCCGATCACCCAGGCCGAGAGGCCGAACCAGCCGAGCACGAGGCCGAGCAGCAGCGCGAGCTTCACGTCGCCCATGCCCATCGACGACGGCGAGATGAGGGCGAGCAGGAAGTACACCGCGAACATCGCCGCGGCGCCGACGACGGCCCAGACGAGCGCCATCCAGTCGCCGGTGGCCCAGGTCGCGGGCACCAGCAGCGCGGCCACGACGCCGAGCGTCGGGAAGGTCACGGCGTTCGGCAGGCGCTTCTCGGCGAGGTCGACGAGCGCGAGCACCGTGGCGGATGCCGCGAACACGAGCAACGCCGGGAGGATCCACGTCGGGCCGAACCGCCACGCCAGCGCGGCGAACGTCACGGCGGTGATCGCGGCACCGGCGACGCGAACGGTGCGCTGCGGCATCCGCTCGGTCGTCATCGAACGCCGCGTCCATGCGGCGAGCGGCCACCAGCCGAGCACTCCCCCGACGACGAACGCCACGACGGCGGTGGTCAGGGTCTCGAGCGGCATGTGGTGAAGCGTAGCGGCAGCGCCGGCATCCGCAGGTCGCGATCCCACAGCATGCGGCTCACGGGCCCGCTACGGGCGCCGAGCGGCCGCAGCAGGCCGCAGCACAGGCCGCAGCCGCCCAGCAGCGACCCTCAGCGCCCGCAGGACCGCAAAACGCCTGCGCCTACGCCTCGCCCCGAGAGATCTGCACCATGTCGTCGCGCGGCACGACCTTGACGCGCTTGCGCGCCTCGGCCTCGCCCAGCGACTGCTCGTGCTGGTCGAGGCGGTGCCAGCCGTCGAGGTCGGTGTAGGCGATGCCCCGGGAGTCGAGCAGTTCGAGCACCGACTCCTCGGAGGGCGACTCGGGGGTCCACCAGTTGCCGAGATCGTTGATGACGTGCTTGATCGTCTCCATGGCGTCGGACTTGGTGTGGCCGATGAGGCCGACGGGGCCGCGCTTGATCCAGCCGGTGGCGTACACGCCGTACATCTGGCGCGCCTCACCCGTGAGCTTGTCGCGCGTCAGCACCTGGCCCTCGTGGTTCGGGATCACGCCGAAACTCTCGTCGAAGGGGATGCCGGGCAGCTGCGACCCGAAGTACCCGACGGCGCGGTACAGCGCCTGCACGGGCAGTTCGCGGATCTCGCCCGTGCCGACGACGCCGCCCTCGCCGTCGGGCGCGGTGCGCTCCCAGCGGATGGCGCCGACCCGGCCGGTGCCGTCGTCGACGATCTCGATCGGCTTGGCGAAGAAGTGCAGGTGCAGCCGCCGCGACGCCTGCCCGACCGTGCGCGCCCGCCACTGCTGCAGCACCTTGTCGATGACGAGGACCTGCTTGTTGCCGGCGACCGCCGCACGGGCCGCGTCGTCGTAGTCGAAGTCCTCGTCGTAGACGATCATGTCGACGTCGCGCAGCTCACCGAGCTCGCGGAGCTCGAGGGGCGTGAACTTCACGGAGGTCGGTCCGCGGCGCCCGAACACGTGCACGTCGGTGACGGGCGACTCGGCGAGGCCCGCGGCGACGTTCGCCGGGATCTCGGTCACCATCAGGTCTTCGACGTGCTTCGCGAGGATGCGCGACACGTCGAGCGCCACGTTGCCGTTTCCGATGACCGCGACCTCCCTCGCCTCGAGCGGCCAGGTGCGGGGTACGTCGGGGTGCCCGTCGAACCAGCTCACGAACTCGGCCGCGCCGTAGGAGCCCTCGAGCTCGACGCCCGGCAGCTTGAGCGAGGCGTCCTTCACGGCGCCGGTCGCGAAGATGACCGCGTTGTAGTGCTTCTTCAGGTCGTCGAGGGTGATGTCCTCGCCGAAGCGAACGTTGCCGAAGATGCGGATGTCGCCGCGGTCGAGCACCTCGCGGAGCGCCGTGATGATGCCCTTGATGCGCGGGTGGTCGGGCGCGACGCCGTAGCGCACGAGCCCGTACGGCGCCGGCAGGTGGTCGAACAGGTCGATCGAGACGTCGAAGTTGCGCTCCGCCTTCAGCAGGATGTCGGCCGCGTAGATGCCGGCCGGGCCGGCTCCGATGATCGCGAGCCGCAGCTTGTTCCTGGTCACCGTCGGTCCTCCATCGTCAGCTTCGAGATTGCTCCGGATGCCGCGAGCCCGCGTCAGCTCGCCCGGTCGACGACCGACTCGGCGAACCGGGTCAGCGCCTTCTTCACGGTGCCCTCGGGCAGCGGCGCGAGGGCGTCGACGGCCTCGCTCGCCCAGCGTCGGGCCTCGTCGAACGTCGCGGTCGTCACCTCGTGCTCGCGCAGTTCGGCGACGATCGCGTCGACCGTCTCGCGGGAGGGCACGATGCGCGACGCCAGCGTGTTGGTGTCGTGCGGGTCTCCGCCGTCGGCGAGCGACATCACGTCGCGCTGGATGCGCAGCAGCAGGTCGGCCGAGGCCGGATCGGTCTTGGCGAGCTCCATGAGGCGCAGCACGGGCAGCGTCACGACGCCGGCGCGCAGGTCGGTGCCGGGCACCTTGCCGGTCGTCTCGGGCTGCGGCGACAGGTCGATCACGTCGTCGATGAGCTGGAACGCGATGCCGATCTTCTCGCCGAACTCGACGACGGGCGCCTCGTAGGCGGGGTCGGCGCCCGAGAACACGAGGCCCGACTGGGCGGCCGCCGCGATGAGCGAGCCGGTCTTGTCGGCGAGCACCTGGATGTAGTGCTCGATGGGGTCGTCGCCCTCGACCGGCCCGACGGTCTCGTGCAGCTGCCCGAGCACGAGTCGCTCGAAGGTGCCGGCCTGCATGCGGATGGCGCGCTCGCCGAGCGTGGCCATGAGCTGGCTGGCGCGGGCGAACAGCAGGTCGCCCGTGAGGATCGCGACCGAGTTGCCCCAGACGGTCTGCGCGCTCGGGACCCCGCGACGACGCTCGGACTCGTCCATGACGTCGTCGTGGTAGAGCGACCCGAGGTGGGTGATCTCGATGGCCTCGGCGGCGGTCACGACGTCGTCGGTGATGCCGGCGCCGAGCTGCGCGGTGAGCAGCGTCAGCATCGGCCGGACGCGCTTGCCCCCCGCCTGGAGCAGGTACCTGGTCGAGGCATCCGCGATGGAGTCGGCGAAGCTGACCTCTCGGATCAGGCCCGCCTCGACGCGCTCGATTCCGGCGTCGATCGCCTTCGCCATCGCCTTGTCGGCGGATGACGCGAAGAGACGCTCGCTCAGACCGAGGTTCGCAGCGAGCGCTGAGCCGCGTCGGGCGACCGGATGGCTCGGATTCACGTGTTCGAGTCTATCGGGGCGAACCTGCGAGGCCCTCGCCGGAGGGGCGTCGGCGCGCCCCGCGGGTCGACACCGTGGCGATTGCACGCGATCGGCCGCTTCGCAGGCGCTCGGGAGGCGCTCAGATCAGGGGCTTGCGCCCCCGGTGCAGGGCGACGATGCCGCCCGTGAGGTTGCGCCACGCGACATCCGTGTAGCCGACACTGCGGATCTTCTCCGCGAGCTCGCCCTGGGCGGGCCACGCCTCGATCGACTCGTTGAGGTAGTCGTACGCGTCGTTGTTCGAGCTCGACAGGCGCACGAGCGTCGGCATGACGTAGCGCTGGTACGCGTGGTAGCCGAGGCGGATGATCGGCGCGGGCGGCTCAGAGAACTCGCACACGACGAGTCGGCCGCCGGGCCGGGTGACCCGGAGGAACTCCGCGAGCGCCTTGTCGGGCTCGTTGACGTTGCGCAGGCCGAACGAGATCGTCACGGCGTCGAACTGGTCGTCGTCGAAGGGCAGCGCGGTGGCGTCGGCCTCGACGAACACGATGTTGGGCACGTGGGCCTGGCGTCGACGGCCGACCTCGATCATTCCCGGCGAGAAGTCGGCGGCCACGACCGAGGCGCCGGATGCCGCGAGGCTGGCGCTCGAGGTGCCCGTGCCCGCCGCGACATCGAGGATGCGCTCGCCCGGCTTCGGGGCGACGGCCCGCGTCGTGGACACGCGCCACAGCGGGGCGTTGCCCATGGAGAGCACGGTGTTGGTGCGGTCGTACCGGGCGGCGACCCGGTCGAACATCGCCGACACCTGGCTCGGATCCTTGCCGAGGTCTGCACGCGTCATCCTTCGATCCTAGGCCGCACAACCGGTGCATGCGCTGGGAGGCATGCAGCGGCCGGGCGACGGAATGCCGCGGGCGCGCGACGCGTTGGGCCTTGGAGCGGGCCGGCGATCGCCGCCCGCCGAGAGGAGCACGCATGAAGGCCATCTGGAACGGCACCGTCATCGCCGAGTCCGACGACACGGTCGTCGTGGAGGGCAACCACTACTTCCCGCGGGAGTCGATCGTCGACACCCACTTCTCGCCGAGCGAGAACCGGAGCCTCTGCCACTGGAAGGGCACGGCGAGCTACTTCCACCTCGAGGTCGACGGCACCCGCAACCCGAACGCGGCGTGGACGTACCCCACCCCGTCGAGCGCGGCGTCCGAGATCGCCGGTCACGTCGCGTTCTGGCGTGGCGTCGAGGTCGTCGAGGCCTGAGACCCCTCGTCGTGCGTCGTCGACAGGCCGGGCCCACCGGCGGTCGAGTGGCGCGCCAGCGCCGTATCGAGACCCCGCAGGCGCGAGTCGTAGGCTGATCCGGTGACACAGACGGATGCCGCCAGCGAGCGCCCCAGACCGCGCCTCGTGGTGCGAACGGAACCGGTCGACGAACTCGCACCGCTCATCCCGAGGGCCGACCCGCGGCATCCGCTGCTCTGGATGCGGCGCGGCGAGGGCATCGTCGGACTCGGCGAGACGCTGCGCATCGAGACGTCCGGCGCCGACCGCGTCGACGACGCGGCCGTCATCTGGACCGAGCTCGCGGCCGACGCCGACATCGACGACCGCGTCGGGCTGCCCGGCACCGGGCTCGTCGCGTTCGGCGCATTCGCGTTCGCCGACGAGTCCGCGTCGACGAGCGTGCTGGTCGTGCCCGAACTCGTGCTCGGACGCCGCGACGGCCGCGCCTGGGTGACGCGCATCGCCCTCGCGGATGCCGCGACCGACGCCCCCGCCGGCGACGACGAGCACGGACGAGCGGATGCCGCCGCGCCCGACGAGCTGGCGATCCCCGAGCCCGCGCCCCGCCGACGGATTCCGCGCGTCTCGTTCACGCCCGGCGCGGTGCCGCCCGAGCGGTACGAGGAAGCCGTCGCCGAGGCCGTGCGGCGCATCGACGGCGGCGAGTTCGCCAAGGTCGTGCTCGCGCGCGAGCTCGTGGGCGAGCTGCACGAGGAGGACGGGCTCCGCGCGACCATCGGACGGCTCGCCGAGGACTACCCCGACACCTGGGTGTTCGCGGTCGACGGCCTCATCGGCGCGAGCCCTGAGACGCTCGTGCGCGTCGACCACGGCACGGTCTCGGCCCGCGTGCTGGCCGGCACGACCGCGCGCGGCGCGGGCGAGGCATCCGACCGCGAACGCGCGACCGCGCTCACCGAGTCGGCCAAGGACCGCGCGGAGCACGCCCTCGCCGTCGCGAGCGCCGTGAAGCGGCTCGAGCCGCACACGGCCCGCCTCGACACGAGCCCCGAGCCCTTCACGCTGCAGCTGCCGAACCTCTGGCACCTCGCGACCGACCTCAAGGGCACCCTCGGCGACGGCTCGACCTCGCTCGACCTCGTGCGCGCCGTGCACCCGACGGCGGCCGTCGCGGGCACGCCGCGGCGGGTCGCGCTGTCGGTGCTCGCCGAGCTCGAGGGATTCGACCGCGGGCGCTACGCGGGGCCGGTCGGCTGGATCGACGGCGACGGCGACGGCGAGTGGGCGATCGCGCTGCGCTGCGCGCAGGTCGAAGCCGACGGCACGGTGCGCGCCTACGCGGGCTGCGGCATCGTGCACGACTCGGTGCCGGCCGACGAGCTCGCCGAGACCGATATGAAGTTCCGCCCGATCGTCGAGGCGTTCGGCGGCTGACCCCGCCCGTCGGCCGTCAGCTCGCCGCGAGCCTGGCCTTCTGCTCCTCGACGTCGTAGTCGGCCTTCGGCCAGTCGAGCCGCATCCGCTCGAGCGCATCGGTCAGCAGGTGCTGCACGACGAGCCGCGCGTACCACTTGTGGTCGGCCGGTACGACGTACCACGGGGCATCCGGCGTCGTGGTGAGATCGAAGACGCGCTGGTAGGCCTCCTGGTACTTCGGCCCATGCAGGCGCTCGTCGATGTCGCCGGGGTTGAACTTCCAGTGCTTGTCGGGCCGCTCGAGCCGATCGGCCAGCCGCGCCTTCTGCTCGTCGGCCGAGATGTGCAGCATGACCTTGATGATCGTGGTGCCGGTCGCGGCGAGCTGGCGCTCGAAGTCGTTGATGGCGCCGTAGCGG
Organism: Agromyces sp. Marseille-Q5079; assembly: GCF_051016555.1. Taxonomy (NCBI): domain Bacteria; kingdom Bacillati; phylum Actinomycetota; class Actinomycetes; order Micrococcales; family Microbacteriaceae; genus Agromyces; species Agromyces sp. Marseille-Q5079. The sequence continues at coordinate 225,466 of NZ_JBPEJF010000005.1, forward strand.
CGCTCGAGCTCGGCGGGCGGCGCGAGCTCGCGCACGCGCGCGATGAGCACGTCCTCGTAGTGCGACCGGTCGAAGACGCCGATCTGGCCCGGCCCGGGCACCTCCTTGTGGATGCGCCAGAGGAAGTCGTGGGCGAGCTCCTCCTCGGTGGGCTTCTTGAATGCCACGAGCTGCACGCCCTGCGGATCGACGGCTCCCATGACGTGCTTGACGATGCCGCCCTTGCCCGCGGTGTCCATGGCCTGCAGCACGAGGAGGATGCGCCGCTGGTCGCCGCCCATGCGGCTGCCGGCGAACAACTGCACCTGCAGGTCGGTGAGTCGCTCCAACCCGGCGGCGAGCGCCGCGGCACCCGCCTTCTTGCCGCCCTCGATGCCGGGGCTCGACGCCGGGTCGACGTCGGCGAGCCGGAAGCCCTCACCGACCCTGAGCAACTCGATCGGGTCGGCGGTCCAGTGCGATGCGCGGTTCATGTCGGGCTCCCCTTCGCGCGACGCGGCGTCGCGCAGGGCTCCATCCTGTCGAGCGAGCGGATGCCGCGGCAAGGGCTAGCGCGGCAGCGGCACCTCGAGTAGGCACGGCCCCTCGACGGGCGCGCCCAGCGCATCGCTCAGCTCGCCGCGCGTCGTGGCGCGGGCGTAGCCCCAGCCGTACGCGGTCGCGAGCGCCGAGAGGTCGACGGCCTGCGGCGTGTACTGCACCCGGTCGAAGGCCGTCTCGGCGGCGGAGCCTGCGACCTCGAGCGAGTCGAAGATCGTGCCGCCGCCGTCGTTGCCGACCACGACCTGCAGGCGCGGACGGGTCTCGCCGGCGTCGAGCAGCAGCGACCCGACGTCGTGCAGCAGCGTGAGGTCGCCGATCACGGCACGCGTGACCGCCCCGCTGGCGACGGCCACGCCGAGCGCGGTCGCCACGGTGCCGTCGATGCCCGCGAGTCCGCGGTTGGCGTGCACCGTGATGCGGCGCCCGGGCACGGCGCGGTCGGCGTCGCGGATGAGGCGCGACGCCCCGAACACCAGCCGGTCGTGCGGCCAGGTCGCGGCCCACACGGCGTCGACGAGCATGCGGCGCGTCACGGGCGCGCGCACGGCGGCGAGCTGCGCGCGCATGTACTCGCGCTGGGCGGCGTAGTCGGACACGTGTCCGGTCTCGTCGATGCCGCTCTGCAGGCCCACCGCCTGCGGCAGTCCGGCGTCGACGATCGACCGGCTGGCGTGCACCCAGCGGCCGAGCCATTCGCGGGCCTCGGGCGTGGGCGGCTGCGGTTCGGCGCGCACCGCGCGTTCGAAGCGGCGCACCCTCCGCCCGGGGTTGAACCACTCGATGCCCGACGGGGCGACGACGATCGCCTCGACCCCGGACCGCTGCATGAGCGCGGGCACCTCGCGCGACAGGGTCGGATGCCCGAAGACGACGACCCGCTCGACGCGGTCGCCGAAGTCGGGCTCGTGCAGCAGCTCGCGGTAGGCGACGACCAGGTTCGGCCCGAAGTGCGCCCCGCTCGTGACCTCGGCGATGAGCGGCCATCCGCCGTCGCGCGCGAACTGCTCGGCGCCGGGCCCGGCTCCCGCCCCGGCCACGACGACCGTGCGGGGCCCGCGGGCGATGATCGCGCCGTGCGGCGCATCGGGCGAGGCGGATGCCGCCGGCGAGCCGGATGCCGCTGCGGACATCGCCGCGACGACCGGGTCGGCCTCGTCGACGACGGGCGCCGACTCGAGCGCGACGGCCGACGACAACGGCTCGGTGAACTGCAGGTTCAGGTGCACGGGCCCCGGTCCGGGATGCGCGGACGGCTCGCCGCGGTCATCGCGGCCGAGCGAGACGGCGACCGCCGTGCGGGCCAGGCGCGCCGCGGCATCCGTCTCGGCGGGGTCGCCGACGGGCGCAGGCACGTCGCGCTCGAGCCGCACGGACCCGCCGAAGATGCCGGGCTGCAGCGTGGTCTGGTTCGCCCGGATGCCGCGCATCGTCGCGGGGCGGTCGGCGGCGCACACGATGAGCGGCACGCCCGAGTGATGGGCCTCGAGGACCGCGGGATGCAGGTTCGCGACGGCGGTGCCCGACGTGACGACCACGACCGCCGGGCGGCCGGACTCGACCGCGAGGCCGAGCGCGAGGAAGCCGGCGCCGCGTTCGTCGATGCGCACGTGCAGGCGGATCGCCCCGAGGCGTTCGAGTTCGGCCGCCGCGAGCGCGAGCGCCTGCGACCGGGACCCGGGTGCCACGACCACGTCGCGCACGCCCGCGCGCACGAACCCGGAGAGCAGGGCGAGCGCCGCGTCGGACGCAGGGCTGCGCCCGTCGAACGGCGCGGACGGCACGGTGGACGCGTCAGCCATTCGGCCGGCCGGATGCTCCAGCCTCGCCGGTGGCGTCTGGCCCGTCGTGGCGCTTCGAATCGGGGTGCGGCACGTCGCCCGCGTCGGGTTCGGGCGGCTCGGTGGTGTCGAGGTCGGCGAGCTCCTGCTCGAGGCGGCGGATGCGCTCGTCTTGCGCGGCGTCGTTGCCGAGGCCGCGGAGGAACTCGACGTCGTCATCGGGGGCGAGGGGCCCCTTGCCGCCCGCGCGGTAGGCGCGACCACGGCCGATGAGGAACCAGAGGATGCCGCCCAGCACGGGCAGGAGCACCACGATCGCCACCCACCAGCCGCGGCTCACTCCGCGGATGCGGGATCGATCGAAGAACGCGCAGTCGGCGATCGCGTAGATCCAGAAGATCACGGCCGCGATGCCGACGACGAACCAGACCCGTACCATGCCGTCAGTCTAGGCGCGTCCAGCGCAATCCGGGCTGGGAGTGCGCACAGGCTCGCCGACCTACACTTGCAGGGTGAAGTCCGTGCCCGTCTGGATCTGGTTCACCGCGTTGCGCATCCTGGTGTTCGCGGTGCCGCTCGCCGTGCTCCTCATCGCCGGCGTCCCCGGCTGGATCGCGGCCCTCGTCGCCGCCGTGTTCGGCCTCAGCGCGTCGCTCATCTTCCTGCGTCGCCCCCGCGAGTCCATGGCCTCCGACCTCTACGCCGTGCGCCACCGCGAGACTCCCGCCGTGCACGAGGACGACGCCGACGAGGATGCCGCGATCGACGCGGCCAGCCCCGCAGCCGACGCCGACGGCGCCAAGCGCGACTGAGCGCCCCTGGTCAGACCGCCGCCCAGCGGCATCCGTCCCGTGTGACGCCGCCCACGCGGCATCCGCGGTTCAGAGCGCGATCGCGAGCCCCAGGCCGATGCCGTAGGCGAGCGCCGTGAAGCTCGTGAGCTGCAGCGCGAGGATCAGTTCGCGCGGGGTTCGGGCCGTGAGCACGATGACGCAGGCCGGCAGCGCGAGCAGCAGTGCGAAGAACACGAGCACCGCGGCCGGGTAGAACAGCGACAGCAGGCCGACGATCAGGAACGGCACGAGCATGAAGACCGTGAACAGGATGCGACCGGCGACCGGCCCGACGAGCACCGCGAGCGTGCGCTTGCCCGCCGTGCGGTCCTGCACGACGTCGCGCAGGTTGTTGGCCATGAGCACCGCGCAGGCGAGCAGGCCCACGCCGACGCCGCCGATCCACGCCTCGAAGTTCACCGCGAGCGCCTGCACGAAGGCCGAACCGGCGGTCGCGACGAGTCCGAAGAACACGAACACGAAGACCTCGCCGAGGCCGTAGTAGCCGTAGGGGTGCTTGCCGCCCGTGTAGAACCAGGCGGCGACGATCGCGACCGCGCCGACCGCGAGGAGCCACCACTGCTGGGTGATGATCGTGAGCGCGAGGCCGGCGAGCGCCGCCACGGCGAAGAACGCGAGCGCGACGTACAGCACGGCCTTCGGGTTCACGAGCCCCGACGCGGTGAGCCGCGCCGGGCCGACCCGGTGGTCGTCGGTGCCGCGGATGCCGTCGGAGTAGTCGTTGGCGTAGTTCACGCCGATCTGCAGCGCGAGCGCGACGATGAGCGCGAGTGCGAAGCGGGTCGGATGCCACGGCCCCTCGGCGATCGCGACGACGCCGGCGCCCGTGCCGAGGGCCACGGGGGCGATCGCGAGGGGCAGGGTGCGCAGGCGCGCGCCGGCGATCCAGTCGCCGGCGGTCAGGCGGGTGCGACCGGCCTGCGCGGGGCCGGCCTTCGCGGCCGCGGCCGCCTTCGCGGGATTGCCGGAGCGGCCGACCGGGGTCGGGCGTCGCTTGGGGTCGGGCTGGTTCGAGCGCTGGGGTTTCGGGCGTGCCACACGATCATGCTAGTTCGCGGTTCCTATGACCCCGCTTCGTGCAGGCTGCACGGGCGCCGAGCGACGACGCGAGCGGTCAGGCGTCGCCGGCGAGCAGGGCGGCCAGCGCGCGGCGGTCGGGCTTGCCCGAGGCGAGATGGGCCATGCGCCCGACCTCGACGAGCCGGACGGGGCGTCCGGCGGGCGGCAGGCCCGCGGCATCGGTCGCCGCGGCGAGGTCGTCGAGGGTGGCGGATGCCGCGGCATCCGCTCGCTCGACCACGACGGCCGGGCGCTCGCCCCAGGTCGCGTCGGCGACGGGCAGCACGACCGCTCCCGCGAACCCGGCGACGCCGCGCACGGCGCGCTCGACCTCGCCGAGCGACACCTTGACCCCGCCCGAGATGATGACGTCGTCGGCGCGGCCCGAGATGCGGAGTCGGCGCGGCCCGCCCGGCTCCTCGGGATCGACCAGCTCGCCCAGGTCGCCCGTGCGGTACCAGCGGGTGCCGTCGGCGTCGGTCGTGAAGGCCGACTCGGTGCGCACAGGGTCGTCGAGGTATCCGCTCGCGAGCATCGCACCGCTCAGCTGCACCTCGCCACGGCCGGCCTCGGGCGACGCGTCGACGATGCGCACGCCCACGCCCGGCAACGGCAGGCCGTCGTAGACGCAGCCGCCGGCGGTCTCGCTCGCCCCGTAGGTGCGGTGCACGCGGGCCCCGAGGGCGGCGGCGCGCTCGACGAGGCCCGCGGGCGCGGCCTGGCCGCCGAGCAGGATGCGGTCGAACGAGCCGAGCGCCGTGCCGACCGCGCGGTCGTGCGCGGCGGCGTCGACCAGGCGGGCGAGCTGCACCGGGACGAGCGAGGTGAACCACGGCCGGTCGGGATCGAGCCCGCGCGCGGCCTCGACGAACGCGGCCGGCGTGAACCCGCCCTGCGGCAGCACGACGGGCTCGGTGCCCGCGACGATCGACCGCACGAGCACCTGCACGCCGGCGATGTAGGTGGCGGGCAGGGCCAGCAGCCACTGGCCGTGCTGCCCGCCGAAGAACCGTTCGGTCGCGTAGGCGCTCGCCCGCAGGGCGCGGCCCGAGAGCATGACGCGCTTCGGGGCATCCGTCGACCCGCTCGTCTCGACGACGACGGCGACCTCGCGCGGCACGTGCGCGGCCACGAGGTCGTCGCCGGAGGGTTCGATGTCGCCCGGCACGGGCAGCATCGCGAGCGCCGCCTCGTCGAAGAGCACGGCCTCGCGCAGCTGCCGGAGCATCGCCGGGATGTCGCCGGCCGCAACCCGGATGAGGGGTTTCCGCTCGGTCACGGCAACCGGCCCAGCCGGTGTCTCGTAACCGGCATCAGTAGTGCCAGGGGTAGGGGCCCCAGTCGGGGTCGCGCTTCTCGAGGAACGCGTCGCGGCCCTCGACGGCCTCGTCGGTGCCGTAGGCGAGGCGCGTGGCCTCGCCCGCGAAGACCTGCTGGCCGACCATGCCGTCGTCGACCGCGTTGAACGCGAACTTCAGCATGCGGATCGCCGTGGGCGACTTCGTGAGGATCGTGCGCGCCATGTCGAGCGCCTCGCGCTCGAGGTCGGCGTGCGGCACGACACGGTTGACGGCGCCCATCTCGTAGGCGCGGTCGGCCGAGTACTCCTCGGCGAGGAAGAACACCTCGCGGGCGAACTTCTGCCCGATCTGGCGGGCGAAGTACGCCGAGCCGTAGCCGGCGTCGAAGCTGCCGACATCCGCATCGGTCTGCTTGAACCGGCCGTGCTCGCGGCTCGCGATGGTGAGGTCGCAGACGACGTGCAGCGAGTGCCCGCCGCCGGCCGCCCACCCGGGCACGACCGCGATGACGACCTTCGGCATGAAGCGGATGAGCCGCTGCACCTCGAGGATGTGCAGGCGACCCGTGCTCGCCGCGGCGGCGGGATCGCGCACGACCTCGGCCTCGTCGGCGGAGTACTGGTAGCCGTCGCGACCGCGGATGCGCTGGTCGCCGCCCGAGCAGAACGCCCAGCCGCCGTCCTTCGCGCTCGGGCCGTTGCCGGTGAGCAGCACGACGCCGATGCGCGGGTTCGTGCGCGCGTCCTCGAGGGCCCGGTAGAGCTCGTCGACCGTGTGCGGACGGAAGGCGTTGCGCACCTCGGGCCGGTGGAACGCGATGCGCGCGATGCGCCCGTCGCTCGAGTGGTGGTAGGTGATGTCGCTGAGCCCCGCGGCGCCTGCGACGGCTGATGCCGCGTCGACCCACTCGCTCGCATCGAACAGTTCGGAAACGCTCACCGTGCCAGCCTACGGCCCCTCCCCGTGGGCGCGATCGTGCGTGCGTTCGTGCTCGCGAGCGCGACCGCGCGTGCGCCCGCGGGCGTACCCGCGACGACACATGCACGACCGCCGGACGGCACGCCGCCTACCCTTGGACCGTGACCACGACTCTGCGGACCTTCGCCGCCACTGCCGCCGCCGCCCTCCTGCTGACCCTGACCGCCTGCGCGGCATCCGCCCCCGCCCCCACCGAGGCGACGAGCGCCTCCCCGACCGCCGAGGCCGGCACCGACTCCGGCGCCTGCGCCGGCGTCGAGGTCGTCGTCGAACTCGCCGAGCTCGACCTGCCCGACTCCCCCGCGGGCACCACCTGCGTCGAGACCGACGCCCCGATCGCCGCGAGCGAGGCCCTCGCCGAGGCCGGCATCACCACCGAGGGCACGACGGAGTACGGCGACCAGGTCGTCTGCCGCGTCAACGGCGTGCCGGCCGAGGACTTCGCCCTCACCGCCGACGACGGCTCCGACTACTTCGAGACCTGCGAGTCGATGCCCGCCGCGTTCGCCTACTGGGGGCTCTGGACCAAGCCCGTCGACGGCGAGTGGGGCTACGCGCAGGAGGGCCTCTCGACCCTCCAGCTGCAGCCGGGCGAGGGCCTGGCGCTCCTCTTCACCGTGAACGACGAGCCCGCCGCCCCGAGCGCCTGATCGCTCGCACCACCCGATGAGCATCCGACCCGCACCGCTCCGAGCCGCCGCCGCCGTCGCCGCGGGCTTCGTGGTGGTGCGGGTCCTCTACCGCATCCTCTTCCACGGGGCGGATGCCGCGGGGCCGGTCGTGCTCGCGCTGCCCGAGATCCCGCTGCCGCCGCCGTTCGCCCACGTCGTGCTGTTCGGCCCGGTCACGACCGGGGGCCTGTGGGATGCCGCGACGAGCGCCGTGCCCATCGCGCTCACGATCCTCGCGTTCGGCCTGCTCAACGCGATGGTCGACGTGCCGCGGATCTTCGCGCGAGGGGCCCGGCGCGGCCCGCTGCGCGGGGTCGCCAGAACCCTCGCCGTGGCGTGGGCCGGCCTCCCGGCGCTCGCCGATGCCGTACGCCGCGTGCGGTTCGCGCAGCGGCTCCGCGGCGAGCGCGGCGGCGCGCGCCTGCTCGCCCCCGTGCTCGAGCGCACGCTGGAGCGAGCGACCGCGGTCGCCGCCGCGTTCGAGCTGCGCGGCCTCGCCGGCCGCCCCGTCGACGGGGCGTGCGAGCGGCCCGTCGAGATCCGGGCGCTCGAGCTCGGGCATCGCGGCGGCGCGACATCCGCCGTGAGGATCGACGGGCTCGACCTCGAACCCGGAACCCTCACGCTCGTGACGGGCGCGACCGGCAGCGGCAAGTCGACCCTGCTCCGGGCGCTCGCCGGGCTGCACACGCACCTCGACGGCGGCACCGCCTCGGGCGAGCTGTTCGCGGTCGGACACGACCGCGTCGCCACGCCGCCGCGCGACACCGCGCGACTCGTCGGCGTCGTGCTGCAGAACCCGCGCGAGGGCTTCGCGACCGAACGGGTCGCCGACGAGATCGGCCTCACGCTGGAGCTGCGCCGGGTCGACGTGGTGCTCGTGCGGGCGCGGGTCGAGGAGATCGCCCGTCGGGTCGGCATCGAGGCGCTCCTCGAACGCGACCTCGACGGACTCTCCGCGGGCGAGGCCACGCTCGTCGCGATCGCGGCGGCCATCGCCGAGCATCCGATCCTGCTGCTCGTCGACGAGCCGCTCGCCGACCTCGACACCGCGTTCCGGGCGCGCATCGTCGACCTGCTCGGCGCGCTCGCGCACGAGGCCGGCATCTGCGTGGTCGTCGCCGAGCACCGCCGCGCCGAGTTCGACGCCGTCGCCGACGGCCGCATCGACCTCTGCGACGGGGTGGCCGGGATCGACCTCGGAGATGACGCGCCCGTCGCCCGAGCCACGCGTGTCGCGGGCACCGCGCCCGCGATCCGCACGTCCACCGCCCGCGACGAGACGGCCCTGCGCGCCGAGGACCTGACGGTCCGCCACGGCGACACGCTCGCCGTCGACGCCGCGAGCCTCACCGTGCGGGCCGGCGAGATCGTGGCGATCACGGGGCCCAACGGAGCCGGTAAGTCGAGCCTGCTCGTCGCCCTCGCCACGACCGGCGGCGACGAGGCCTCGGCCGGCCGACGGCCCGGCTCGTCGAGGGCCGTCGACGGCGTCGCGCTGGTTCCGGATGCCTCGGACGACCTTTTCGCCCGCACGACGGTCGCCGCCGAATGCGCCCGCACCGATCGTCGCGCCCGACTCCCCCACGGCAGCACGGCGGCGCGCCTCGCGGAGTTCCTCGGCCTCGACGCCCGCGGGGCGGCCTTCGAGCAACGCCTGCAGCGGCATCCGCGGGACCTCTCGCTCGGCGAGCGCCGGTGCCTCGCGATCGCGATCCAGTCGGCGCGGCTGCCACGGGTGCTGCTGGTCGACGAGCCGACGCGCGGACTCGACCCCGCGGCGCGGAGCCTCGTCGCCGCGGCACTCTCCCGCGCGGCCGAACGCGGCGCGGCCGTGCTCGTGGCGACGCACGACGCCGACTTCGTCGCCGAGCTCGCCGATCGGGTCGTGCCGATGCGCGCGGGCGTCCTGGGCGAGCCGTTCGCGCCACCCCGGGCCGCAGGGGGCGTCGGGGGCGCCGGCGCGAGCGACGCCGGTGCGATGCCTTCCCTCTCGGTGCCCGCCACCACGACCGCCGCACCGCGCCCCGATCCGGTCGTCGGTCCGGCGGGCCCGTCAGCCGCGCGTCCGGCCGACACCTCACGCGCACCGGCGGCGGCACCAGGCGCTCCCCACGCTCGCACGCCCGCCCCGCGCGCCCTGCACGCCCGCGGCATCCGCCCGGGCACCGCCGCCCTGATCGTCGCGAACCTCGTCGCCCTCGCCTCGTTCACATGGCCGCTCGCCGCCTACGCGCTGCCATCGCAGGCCACCGCCGCCGCCCCCGCGGCGGCCCTCGCCCTCGCCCCGGTGGCGGCGCTCGTGGTGCTCGCCGCCCTCGACGGCACGGTGCGCAGCGCGCACACGCTCGCCCTGCTCGGCACGCTCGCCGCGATCGGCGCGGCCGTGCGCATCGTCGGCACGGGCGTCGGCGGGGTCGAGGCGGTGTTCATCCTGCTGATCCTCGCCGGCCGGGCGTTCGGCGCACGTTTCGGCCTGCTGCTCGGCCTCGTCACGATCGCCCTCTCGACGGTGGTGACAGGAACCTTCGGGCCCTGGACGCCGTTCCAGATGTTCGCCTGCGCCTGGGTCGGCGCCGGCGCGGGCCTCCTGCCACGGCGGATGCCGCGACGCGTCGAGATCGCGATGCTCTGCGTCTACGGCGTGGTGGCGTCGTACGCCTTCGGCCTCATCATGAACCTCTGGTTCTGGCCGTTCGCGATCGGCAGCGGCTCCGACATCTCGTACGAGGCGGGCGCGCCCATCGGGCAGAACCTCTCGAGCTTCCTGCTGTACTCGCTGGTCACCTCGTCGATCACGTGGGACACGCTCCGCGCCGTCACGACGGTCATCGGCGTCGTCACGATCGGCGCCGCCGTGCTCGCAGCCTTCCGCCGGGCCAAGCCCGTGCCGAGCGCCGCGACGAGCGGCGCCGCACCCGTCAGACCGAGAAGTACTTCGCCGCGGGGTGGTGGAACACGAACGCGTCCGTCGACTGCTCGGGATGCAGCTGCAGCTCCTCGCTGAGTTCGACGCCCATGCGCTCGGGCTTCAGCAGCTCGACGACCTTGCGGCGGTCCTCCATGTCGGGGCAGGCGGGGTAGCCGAGCGAGAAGCGCGCCCCACGGTACTCGAGCTTGAAGAGCCCCGCCGTGTCGGTCGGGTCCTCGGCGGCGAACCCGAGCTCGGAGCGGATGCGGGCGTGCCAGTACTCGGCGAGCGATTCGGTGAGCTGCATGACGAGCCCGTTGAGCTCGTAGTAATCGCGGTAGCGGTCTTCTGAGAAGAGCTTCGCGGTGACCTGGTCGATGTGGGCGCCCGCCGTGACGAGCTGCACGGGCAGTACGTCGACCCGGCCCGAGTCCTTCGCGGCCACGAAGTCGGCGAGGCACAGGTGCCGGTCGCGACGCTGGCGCGGGAAGTGGAAGCGCAGGCGCTCCTCGCCCGGCACGCCGCCCGAGCCGCCGTCGGGCGCGAGCAGTCCGGCCTGGCCGAACGCACCGGTCGGGTCGTCGCCGTGGTGCAGCACGATGAGGTCGTCGCCCTCGCTCACGACCGGGAAGTAGCCGTAGGCGACCGAGGCGTCGAGCATGCCCTCGGCGAGGATGCGGTCGAGCCAGTAGCGCAGGCGCGGGCGCCCCTCGGTCTCGACGAGCTGCTCGTAGGACAGGCCGTCCTCGCCGCGACCCGGCTTCAGGCCCCACTGGCCCATGAACGTGGCCCGCTCGTCGAGGAAGGCGCTGTAGTCGGCGAGCGCGATGCCCTTGACGATGCGCGTGCCCCAGAACGGCGGCACCGGGATCGGGTTGTCGGAGGCGACATCCGAACGGCCGGGCATCTCCTCGGGTTCGGTGAGGGTGAGCTTCGAGCCCGCGGAGTGGATGCGCTTCTTCAGCGCCGGCAGCCCGACCTCGGCCGGGTCGGCGCCGCGCGCGATCTTCACGAGCGGCTCCATGAGCGTGAGGCCCTCGAACGCGTCGCGGGCATAGCGCACCTCGCCGTCGAAGAGGCTCGCGAGGTCGTCCTCGACGTAGGCGCGGGTGAGGGCGGCGCCGCCGAGGATGATCGGCCACTTCTTCGCGAGGCCCCGCGACTGCAGCTCCTGCAGGTTCTCCTTCATCACGACGGTGGACTTCACGAGCAGGCCGGACATGCCGATGACGTCGGCGTCGTGCTCCTCGGCCGCCTTGATGATGTCGGCGATGGGCTGCTTGATGCCGAGGTTGATCACCTCGTAGCCGTTGTTGGAGAGGATGATGTCGACGAGGTTCTTGCCGATGTCGTGCACGTCGCCGCGCACCGTGGCGATGACCATCTTGCCCTTGCCGCCCGCCGAGGACTTCTCCATGTGCGGTTCGAGCAGCGCGACGGCGCTCTTCATCACCTCGGCCGACTGCAGCACGAACGGCAGCTGCATCTCGCCCGAGCCGAAGCGCTCGCCGACGACCTTCATGCCCTCGAGCAGGTGGTCGTTGATGATCTGCAGCGCGCTCAGGCCGCCGGCCCGCGCGAGGTCGAGGTCGGCCTCGAGGCCCTTCGACGCGCCGTCGATGATGCGCCGCTCCAGCCGCTCGCCCACCGGGAGGGCCTCGAGCTCGGCGGCCCGCTGGTCGCGGAGGGCCGCGGTGTCGACGCCGGCGAAGAGGTCGAGCATGCTCGCCAGCGGGTCGTAGGTGGTGTTGCCCTCGGCGTCGTACTCGCGCCGGTCCCAGACGAGGTCGAGCGCGACCTTGCGCTGCTCCTCCGAGAGCGAGGCGAGCGGCACGATCTTCGCGGCGTCGATGATGCCGGAGTCGAGACCGGCCTCGACCGCCTCGTGCAGGAACACCGAGTTGAGCACGCTCCGCGCGGCCGGGTTGAGCCCGAACGAGACGTTCGAGACGCCGAGCGTCGTGTGGATGCCGGGGTACTTCTCGTTCAGGCGCCGGATCGCGTCGATCGTCTCGATCGCGTCGCGCCGGGTCTCCTCCTGGCCGGTGGCGATCGGGAAGGTGAGGCAGTCGACGATGATGTCCTCGACGCGCATGCCCCAGTCGCCGACGAGCGCGTCGACGAGCCGCGAGGCGATGCGCAGCTTGTGCTCGGCCGTGCGGGCCTGGCCCTCCTCGTCGATCGTGAGCGCGATGACCGCGGTGCCGTGCTCCTTGACGAGCGGCATGATGCGCCCGAAGCGGCTCGTGGGGCCGTCGCCGTCTTCATAGTTCACCGAGTTCACGACGGGGCGGCCGCCGATGAGCTCGAGGCCGGCGGCGATGACCGCGGGCTCCGTGGAGTCGATGACGAGCGGCAGCGTCGAGGCGCTCGCGAAGCGCGACACGACCTCGCGGACGTCGGCGACGCCGTCGCGGCCGACGTAGTCGACGCAGACGTCGAGCAGGTGCGCGCCCACGCGGATCTGGTTTCGCGCGATCTCGACGCACTCGTCCCAGTTGCCGTCGAGCATCGCCTCGCGGAACGCCTTGGATCCGTTGGCGTTCGTGCGCTCGCCGATCGCGAGGTACGAGGCGTCCTGGTGGAACGGCACGTGCTGGTACAGGCTCGCGACGCCGGCCTCGGGCTGGGGATGCCGCGCCGCATCCGCGCCGAGCGAGTCGCGCAGCGGGCGCAGCCGGTCGACGACGGCCTGCATGTGCTCGGGCGTCGTGCCGCAGCATCCGCCGATGAGGCCCAGGCCGAACTCGCGCACGAACTGCTCGTGCGCGGTGGCCAGCTCCGCGGGTTCGAGCGGGTAGTGCGCCCCGTTCGCGCCGAGCACGGGCAGGCCCGCATTCGGCATGCACGCCACCGGCACGCGCGAGTGCTTGGACAGATGGCGCAGGTGCTCGCTCATCTCGGCCGGGCCGGTGGCGCAGTTCAGGCCGATCGCGTCGACGCCGAGCGGCTCGAGCGCCGTGAGGGCTGCGCCGATCTCGCTGCCCATGAGCATGGTGCCGGTGGTCTCGACGGTCACCTCGACGAAGATCGGCAGGCGGATGCCGCGGCTGACGATCGCCTGCTTGCAGCCGTTGACGGCGGCCTTCGTCTGCAGCAGGTCCTGCGAGGTCTCGATGAGGAAGGCGTCGGCCCCGCCGTCGATGAGCCCCTCGGCCTGCAGCGCGAAGGTCTGCTTGAGGTGGTCGTACGTCGTGTGCAGGAGGCTCGGCAGCTTGGTGCCGGGGCCCATCGACCCGAGCACCCACCGCATGCGGCCGTCGGATGCCTCGGCCGCCTCGACGCGCTCGCGCGCGATGCGCGCGCCGGCCTCGGCGAGCTCGTGGATGCGATCGTCGATGCCGTAGTCGGAGAGGTTCGACCAGTTCGCGCCGAACGTGTTCGTCTCGATCGCGTCGATGCCGACGGCGAGGTACTCGTCGTGGATGTCGGCGATCATGTCGGGCCGGCTCACGTTGAGGATCTCGTTGCAGCCCTCGAGCTGGCGGTAGTCGTCGAGCGTCGGCTCGTGCCGCTGCAGCATCGTGCCCATGGCGCCGTCGGCGATCACCACGCCCGACTGCACGGCGTCGAGGAGCGCCTGCGCGCGCGACGGCCTGGCGACCCCGTCGAGGTCGAGGGGGTGGCGGAGGAGGTTCGACTGACCGGTCACTCGCGCGAGTCTACTGAGCGCTCACGGGTCCTTTGCCATGATGAGGACATGATGACGCTCCCCCCGCTCGACGACCTGCTCGCGACCGCTCGCGTCGTCGCGCTGCCCCTGGTGACGCGGTTCCGCGGCATCGACGTGCGCGAGGCACTGCTCATGCGGGGGCCCGAGGGCTGGACGGAGTTCTCGCCCTTCGTCGAGTACGACGACCAGGAGGCATCGGCGTGGCTCGCCGCGGCGATCGACTACGGCTGGACGCCGACGCCGGCGCCGCTGCGCACCTCGATCCCGGTGAACGCGACCGTGCCCGCCGTCGACCCCGACAGCGTCGCCGCGGTGCTCGCCCGCTTCCCCGGATGTCGCACCGCGAAGGTGAAGGTGGCCGCGAGCGACCAGGACCTGGCCCAGGACGTCGCCCGCGTGCGCGCCGTTCGCACCGTCCTCGGCCCCGAGGGACGCATCCGCATCGACGCGAACGCCGGCTGGAACGTCGACGAGGCCGAGCACGCCATCCACGCGCTCGCGGAGTTCGACCTCGAGTACGTCGAGCAGCCGTGCGCGACCGTCGAGGAGCTCGCCGAGATCCGGCGCCGCACGGCGTACATGGGCATCCCGATCGCCGCCGACGAGAGCGTGCGCCGGGCCGACGACCCCCTCGCGGTCGCCGAGGCCGAGGCCGCGGACCTCCTCGTCATCAAGGCGCAGCCGCTCGGCGGCATCCGCCGGGCGTTGGCGGTCATCGAGCGGGCCGGCCTGCCCGTCGTGGTGTCGAGCGCACTCGACACGAGCGTCGGCATCGCGATGGGCGCCGCGCTCGCGGCATCCGTCGCCGACCTCGAGTTCGACTGCGGCCTCGGCACGGCCTCGCTGCTCGCCGCGGATGTCACGGCGTCGCCCCTGGTGCCCGTCGACGGGGCCATCCCCGTCGGCCGCGTGCAGGTCGACGCCGAGCTGCTCGACCGCTTCGCCGCATCCGAGGAGCGCGCCGACTGGTGGCTCGAGCGACTCGGCCGGTGCCACGCCGTGCTCGAGCGCGTCGCATCCGCCGACGGCGAGGCACCCGGCGACGCCTGAGGATCACGGTCCGTCATCGTTCCCGGCCTCGTGCGGCGCCGCCACTCGCCCGGGTGCGAGAATGCTCGGACTCGACCGTCACCGACCCGGCCCGCCGGGGACACCACCATGGAGGGTTCCATGCAGCCTCGCGCTCGCCTCGCACTGACCGGCTCGATCGTCGCACTCGCGGCCCTGACCCTCGCCGGGTGCAGCGGCTCACCCGACGACGCCTCCGCGAGCGATGCGGCATCCGCGGGCCCGACCTCGACCGCCGATGCGACGGCGAGCGCCCCGGCGACCGACGAAGCCGGCGACGACGCGGGCGACGACGCCGAGGCCGAGGCGTCCAACTGCCTCGTCGGCGACTGGGTGCTCGCCGACGACCAGATGCAGAAGTACTACGACCAGGTCAACACCGACCTCGCGGAGTACGCGATCGTCTACGACCCGTCCGGCACCTCGGGACTGTCCTTCGCCGAAGACGGCACCTACGCGTACACGCCCTCGCTCTCGCTCACCGTCGACATCGCCGGCCTGCCCGCCGAGGCGACGCTCGGCGGAACCCTCTCGGGCGAGTACGCCGTCGACGGCGAGACCGTGCGCACGAGCAACGACACCAACGACCTCTCGATGGACGTCACGGTCGACGGCGAGGCGATGGACGGCACGGCCGTGACCGAGCAGATCCTCGCGTCGCCGATCATGTCGGCGCCTTACGACTGCTCGGGCGAGACGCCCGTGATCCACTTCTCGACCGGCGCCAGCTCGGTGCCGCTCACGCTGTCGCGCGGCTAGCCGCCCCGACTGCCGGCCGAGTCGGTCGGCATCAGGCGAGCTCGCCCTGCTCCGACGAGACGAGCTCGTCGATCGCGGCGAAGAACCGGGCGATGCCGGGGCGGTTCGCGCCCTTGGCACGGGATGCCGCGAAGTCGTCCTC
This sequence comes from Agromyces sp. Marseille-Q5079, assembly GCF_051016555.1. Lineage (NCBI taxonomy): Bacteria > Bacillati > Actinomycetota > Actinomycetes > Micrococcales > Microbacteriaceae > Agromyces > Agromyces sp. Marseille-Q5079. The sequence goes on from NZ_JBPEJF010000005.1 coordinate 241,203, forward strand.
GCTGCGCCACTCGACGATGTCGAGCCATTCGCCGTCGGCCAGCTGCACGAGGCGCGCGTCGACGAAGCCGTCGCGGTCGGCGCGGAAGTCGGCGAGCATCTCCGACCTGGTCGCCAGCAGGGCGAGCGCGTCGGCGGCGCGGAATCTCGTGAGTTCGATGGTCATGTCGTCCCTCTCTTCTCCACACCGGACGCTATAGCCTCGCCAGCCCCCGTGTCGATGACCGCGCCGCACCGGCCCGCCGGTCGAGGTGGCGCCCCGGCCGCCGAATTGCAGGAGATGAGGCGGCATCCATGCCCACCGGCCGGATGCCGCCTCATCTCCTGCGCATCACCAGACGACGAGCGGGATGGGCAGCGACCGCGAGTCGGCGAAGCCCTCGCCTGCGTCGAACGACGTGCGGATCAGGTGCACGCCGCGGGCGAGCTTCGGCAGCTGCACCTGGAACCGCCCGCGATCCTTCGCCGCGACCTCGACCGTGGCGATCGCCTTCCCGCCGTCGAAGACGGTGATCGTGCCGACCGGGCGCCCGCCGTCGACCGCGAACGTCTGGCCGACGACCTTCACGGCCGAGCCTGCCTTGACGAGCAGCTTGTTGGGCGCCGCGACGGTGACGGTCGCGACCGCGGGCGGCGGCTGCTCGTCGACGAGCACGGCGACCGAACGCGCGGGCACCGTGACCGTGCCGGTCGCGGCATCCCACGTCGTCGTCTTCACGACCGCGTCGGAACCGGATGCCTGCGCCTCGGCGAGCGCGAATCCGCGACCCGCGAGCCCGTCGACCTGCTCGGTGACCGCCTCGGGCGAGGCGTTGAACACGACGAGTGCTCCGTCGAGCTCCGGGTCGACGTCGCTGCCGACGAGGTCGTCGACGAGCATCGTGATCACGCCCGGCGTCGCGTCGGCGCCGCTGTTCGGGAACGACAGCTTCTCGTCGATGAGTTCGGCCGAGCCGAGCTGCAGCAGGTCGACCGACGAGCGCACGCGCAGCAGGTCGAGGGCGGATGCCTCGGCCGCGGCGATGTCCGCCGCCGCCGGCTTCAGCGCGGGGTCGGCCAGCAGTGGCTCCATGATCGACCACTTCTCGCCGTTGTCGGCCTCCATCGGCAGGCCGGAGCCGAACGTCGACTCCTGCCCGGTCCAGTCGATGCGGTTGAACCAGTCGCCCGAGTTGTAGCTGTTGCGATCGAGCGACTTCGAGCGCAGCAGCTCCGTGCCGGCGTGCCAGAAGGAGGGCGACTGCGAGAGCGTCACGGTCGCGAGCGACAGCGTGTTCATGCGCACGCGGTCGGCCATCGACGTATCGCGCGGGAGCTTGAACACCGAGAGGTCGTAGAGCGTCTCGTTGTCGTGCGCGTCGACGTAGTTGATGACCTCGTCGGGCTGGTCGGCGTAGCCGGCGGGCGCCCCTCGGTAGTCGAGCTCGTCGCCGCGCACGGTCTCGCCCGCGGCATCCGTCAGCTCGTACCCGCGGAGGTTGCCCGCGAGGCCGAGCTTCACCAGGTCGGTCTGGTGCCCGAGGTCGGCGAGCTGGTCGGCCTGCGACGGCGTGCCGGGCTGCTCGTTGGGATCGGTGCCGAGGCCGGTGCCGAAGCCCTGCTGGAAGGTCGACGTGCCGTCGACGGGGCTGCCGCCGTGCACGGCGTCGCGCAGCCGGTCGTTGAACGTGCCGATGCCCGTGCCGCCGAGCTGGCCCTGCGTGGCCTGCTCGAAGAGGGCGTTGTCCGCGACCTCGCCGAAGTTCCAGCCCTCGCCGTAGAGGTAGACGGCCTTGCCGTCGACGCCGTCTGCGGCGAGCGTGAGCTCGTCGAGCGCGGCGCGGACCGCGAGCAGGTTCTCCTTCGAGTGGTGTCCCATGAGGTCGAAGCGGAAGCCGTCGACCTTGTACTGCTTCGCCCAGAGCACGACCGAGTCGACCATGAGCTTCTGTGCGACCTCGTGCTCGGTCGCCACGTTCTGGCAGCAGGTCGAGGTCTCGACCGCGCCGTACGTGTTGAGCCGCTGGTAGTAGCCGGGCACGATGCGGTCGAGGACCGACTTCTGGCCCTGGCCCGCCTCGGCGGTGTGGTTGTACACCTCGTCGAGCACGACCTGCAGGCCCATGCCGTGCAGGGCGCCGACCATCTCGCGGAACTCGCTCACGCGGGCGCCGCCGTCGGCGTCGACCGCGTAGGAGCCCTCGGGCGCCTGGAAGTGGAACGGGTCGTACCCCCAGTTGAAGCCGTCGAGGTCGCGGATGCCGGCGATGCAGGCCTGCTGCTCCGGCGAGGCCGGCCCGAGCGACGCGAGGTCGCAGTCGGGCGTCGCCTGCGCCGCCCGCTCCTCCTCGATCGTCGCGAGGTCGAAGGTGGGCAGCAGGTGCACGGTGTTGATGCCGGCGTCGGCGAGCTGCTCGAGCTGCGCCGTGCCCGCCGAGTCGGCGGTGAACGCCTTGTACGTGCCGCGCTCGGCCTCGGGCACGCTCTCGTCGCCGATCGAGAAGTCGCGCACGTGGAGCTCGTAGATCGCACGGTCGACGGGCCGGTCGACGACGGGCGCCGCCGTATCGGCCCATTGGGCGGGCGCCAGCGCGTCGTCGTCGAGGTCGACCACGACGGTGCGCGCCGAGTTCGTGGTCAGCGCGACCGAGTACGGGTCGGTCACCGAGTTCGTCTCGATCGCGCCGGTGGACGGGGCGAACACATCGACGCTCCAGCGGTACTCGTCGCCCGCGACGAGGCCGGCGACCGACCAGGTGCCGTCCTCGTCGTCGCGTTCGGCGGCGAGGACCTCGGGGTCGCCCGTGGCGCCGGCATCCCAGCGCTGGATCGACACCGACTGCGCGGTCGGCGCCCAGACGCGTGCCGTCGCGCTCGTGCCGGCGTCGTTCCACTCGAGGCCGAGCGTGGCCGTCGCCACGGCGCCGCCGTAGACGTGGTCGAGCACGCCGGGCAGCTGCACCCCGGTGAAGGCGCTCAGCTCGCCGCCCGTCACCTGCGCGACCGCGAGCTGCTCCGTGAGGAGCTGCTCGACGTCGGCCCGGTCGAGTCCGACCGGGTGCAGGGCGACGAAGCCCTCGAGCGCGGGGAACGTGGCGAGCTGCTCGTCGGTGAGCCCGTCGGGGTCGACCTCGAGCTCCACGGCGCCGCCGCCGCCCGTGACCGCGCCGTCGGCGACCGCGAGGGTCGCCTCGACCGAGTGCTGGAGGGTGAACTCGGCGTCGTCGGCGGATGCCGCGCCGAGGAGTTCGGCCGGCCAGGCCAGCGTGTCCTCGCTCACCCAGTGCGCGCGGGACTGGCCGCTGCCGGCCAGCGGCGGGTCGCTCACGACGATCTCGAGCACGTGCGTCGCGATCGTGTAGCGGAACTGCACGAGCTCGCCGTCATTCGTGGAGAAGGTGTGGTTCGCGCCGCCGGGGGCGCCGCCGACGCCGTAGTTCTCGTCCCAGCTGCGGCCGTGCGCGACCTTCACCTCGTACGACCCGGTCGGCAGCGCCGAGGTCGAGTACGTGTACACGCCGTCGCCCTCGCCGTCCTGCATGAGGGTCGCGAGGCATTCGGGCTGCCAGTCGCCGGGGCAACCGACCTCGGACTGCAGGCTGCCGGGCAGGGTCACCACCGGGCCCTCGGCCGTCGAGGAGAAGACATGCGTCGTCGGGTTCCAGAAGAACGTGATCGGGCTGGTGCCGTCGGTCGAGTACGAGGCGTTGCCGCCGTTCGGCTCGCCGTTCACCCCGTAGTTGAGGTCCCAGCTGCCGTTGATCGCGACCTTGTACTCGTAGTCGCCCGCCGGGATGGCGAAGGTGCCCTCGTAGATGCCGTCGGCGCGGAGCGTCAGCTTCGCGACCTCGCAGCCCGGAGCCCAGTCGCCCGCGCAGCCCATCTCGGAGTTGTGGCTGCCGGGCACCGTCACGAGGTCGATCGGCTGCTCGGGCTCCTCCTCCTCGACGAGGTTCACGGCGTTGCCCACGCTCGCGTAGGTGCTGGCCGCCGAGCGCTGGCCCGCGGCATCCGTGGACACCGCGCGGTACTCGATGAGCGTGCCGTCGTCGAGGCCGGCCGTGTCGTGGAAGACGCGGGGGCTGGTGTCCTCGGCGGTGCCGAGCACGTTCCAGGCGTCATCGCCGGTCGCACCCGCGACGCGCCACGCGAAGCTCGTCTCCTGCCAGGTCGCGTCGTCGACGTCGGCGACGACGGGGGCGATGCCCGAGACGCCGGCGCCCGCCGCCGGGGTCGAGACGGTGATGGCGGATGCCGCGTCGGGGGCGCTCACCGTGCGGTCCGCCTTCCACACCACGGCGCCGAGCGCCGGCACGGTGATGGATGCCACGCCGTCGGCGTCCGCAGTGACGGCGGCACCGTCGCCCGACAGCACCGTGAACGCGCCGTCCTTCGTCAGCGTCGGCACCTCGACGGTGCGCGGCTCGTTCGCGTTGTTCGCCGCGACGAGGTACTCGACCTTCTCGGTGCGGTCGACGCGACTGAACGCGTAGACGCCCGCGCCGTTGTCGACGTAGCGCTCGATCTGGGCACCGGTCGCGAGGGCGGGGTGCGCCTGGCGCAGCTCCGAGAGCGCGGCGATGTGCTCGTAGAGCGGGGCATCCGTGTCGTAGCGGTCGACGCTGCCGGCCGTCTCGCCGGTCACGAGCTCCTGGTTCTCGTACTCGTCGACCTGGCTCGCGAACAGCGTCTGACGGGCGCTCTGGTCGCCGCCGATGCCGGCGAAGCCCTGCTCGTCGCCGTAGTACACGACGGGCTGGCCGCGCGTGAGGAAGAGCAGTTCGTGCGCGAGCTCGTCGCGCTGCAGCGGGGCATCCGTCGACTGCAGGAAGTAACCCACGCGACCCATGTCGTGGTTGCCGAGGAAGGTCGGCAGCGCCGTCGCCGACGAGTCGGCCGTCGTGTAGTAGTCGTCGCCTGCGAACAGCGACTGCAGGTTCTTCGCCGAGTTGCCTGCGGCGAAGCTCACCGCCTGCGACTGGAACGTGAAGTCGAGCACCGAGTTCATGTCGGTCTTGCGCACGTACGGCGAGAGCTTCTGCGGGTCGGCGTCGTAGACCTCGCCGAACATGAAGAAGTCGTCCTTGCCCTGCTCGTGCGCGTAGTCGAGCACCTGCGTCGACCACTGCTCCCAGAACTCGAAGTTGACGTGCTTGGCCGTGTCGATGCGGAACCCGTCGATGCCGAGGTCGATCCACTGGTCGTACACGTCGACGAAGCCGTTCACGACCGTCGGGTGCTCGGTCATGAGGTCGTCGAGGCCCACGAAGTCGCCGTACGTGACCGACTCGCCCTCCCACGTCGAGTCGCCGCGGTTGTGGTAGAGCGTGGGGTCGTTCAGCCACGCCGGGACCTTGAGGTCCTGGTCCTCGGGGCGGATGGTCGGCGTGTACGGGAAGCTCGTCGCGGCGTCGAGCGTCGGGAACGGCGTCTGGCCGTCGGCGTAGTCGGCGAGGTCGATCTCGTCGCCGGCGGCATCCGTGTAGGGGCTCGTCGCCTGGTCGATGTAGGAGTACTGCTGCTCCTCGTAGTCGATGACGTCGGCCGTGTGGTTCGTGATGATGTCGAAGTAGACCTTGATGCCCTTGGCGTGCGCCTCGGCGATGAGCGCCTCGAGCTCGGCATTGGTGCCGAGGTGGGGGTCGATCTGCGTGAAGTCGGTGACCCAGTAGCCGTGGTAGCCGGCGCTCGCGTTCGCGCCCTCGCCCTGCACCGGCCGGTTCTTGAAGCTCGGGGTGAGCCAGATGGCCGTCGTGCCGAGCCCGTCGATGTAGTCGAGCCGGTCGCGCAGGCCCTGCAGGTCGCCGCCGTTGTAGAAGCCCTTGTGGGAGGGGTCGAAGCCCGTGGTCAGCGCGTCGCCCGTGAGCCCGCCCTCGTCGTTCGAGGGGTCGCCGTTGGCGAAGCGGTCGGTCATCACGAAGTAGAAGCTCTCGTCGCTGCCCGGCTGTCGCACGGGGTCGACGGCGAGCGCCGCGTCGTCGGCCTCGGAGTAGGCGCCGCGGAGTCCCGTCGCCTCGAGCCCGACCCGCTTCAGGGTGTCGTCGAAGACGACCCGCACCGGGGTGTCGCCCGCGACGGTCAGCGGGATGTTGTCGCCGCCGCCGTTCAGGCCGTAGGACTCGTCCCAGGCGTCGTTCACGGCGACCTTGTACTCGTAGGTGCCGGCCGGGAGCGTGAACTCGGCGGCGTAGACGCCGGGCGTCGCGGTGGCCAGCAGCTCGGTCTCGGCGCAGTCGGGCGCCCAGTCCGCGGCGCAGCCGAGCTCGTCCTGGAGCGACCCGACGAGGGCGAACGTGCGGGGCTCCTCGGCCGCGGCGGCGATGCCCGGCACGACGGCCAGGGCGGATGCCGCGAGTGCGGTCGAGACGGCGAGTGCGAACCAGCTTCGAGCACGTGCCTGTTGCGTCATCCTTGACTCCCGATTCCGGGCACGACTGCGTGCCACCGACATTGGTGCCGAAGCTAGCAGTGGCCGGAAGGTTAATGCAAGCGCTTGCAGAATTCTGGTGAACCGCTTGCGGTGGATTCCAGCCTGTGCCTATCTTTGGGGGCAGTCGTCGTCGTGACGCGGCCGCCGCATCGACGCGGCGGCGGCGCGAATCGCCCGGACTCCCGGCCGGAGAATCGCTGATCTGCAAAGGATTCAGTCCCATGTCAGACCATCCGATCGACCACGCCTCCGGCGTTGTCGAATCCCGCAAACGCTTGCGATTCCTCGCAACGATCCTTCTGGGGGCGCTCATCGCGACGCTCCTCGCCACCGTGCCGTCGCCCGCCGACGAGACCGCCGACGCCGCCGCACCCGGACCGCGTGACACCACGGCCGTGCTCTTCTCCTGGACGTGGAACGCCATCGCCCGCGAGTGCACGGACAACCTCGGACCGGCGGGCTACGGGTACGTGCAGACCTCGCCGCCGCAGGAGCACGTGCAGGGCTCCGAGTGGTGGACGTACTACCAGCCCGTCAGCTACCGCATCGAGTCGCGCCTCGGCACCCGCGCCGAGTTCAAGGCGATGGTCGACACGTGCCACGCCGCGGGCGTGAAGGTCATCGCCGACGCCGTCATCAACCACATGAGCGGGAAGAGCGCAGGCGGCACCGGCTGGGCGGGTTCGTCGTTCCAGCACTACGACTACCCGGGCATCTACCAGTCGCAGGACTTCCACTCCTGCCGGCGCGACATCGCGAACTACCAGAACCGAACCGAGGTGCAGGAGTGCAACCTCGTCAACCTCTCCGACCTGAACACGTCATCGTCGTACGTGCAGGGCAGGATCGCCGGCTACCTGAACGACCTCGTCTCGCTCGGCGTCGACGGCTTCCGCATCGACGCCGTCAAGCACATCGCCGCGAGCGACATGCAGGGCATCCTGTCGAAGGTGAACGACCGCGCCAGGCTCTACGTCGTGCAGGAGGTGATCCGCGCCAACGAGCCGATCCAGCCCGAGGAGTACACCTCGTACGGCGACATCCACGAATTCGCCTTCGCGCGCAAGCTCAAGGAGGCCTTCGGCGGCGGCACGATCAACTGGCTCGTCACCGGCAACGGCATCGGGCCGAGCTGGGCCGGCTTCCTGCCGAACCAGAACGCGGCCGTGTTCGTCGACAACCACGACACCGAGCGCAACGGCGAGACCCTGAGCTACAAGGACGGCGCGAGCTACGACCTCGCGCAGATCTTCACGCTCGCGTGGAACTACGGCTCCCCCTCGATCCACTCCGGCTACGAGTTCTCGAACAAGGAGGCCGGGCCCGCGCTCGCCGGCAACGGCGAGGTCGTCGACGCCGTCTGCGGGCAGAACGGCTGGACCTGCAAGCACGCGCAGACCTCGATCGAGAACATGGTCGGCTTCCGGGTCGCCACGTACGGCACGGCGGTCACGAACCGATGGGACAACGGGTCCTCCGCCATCGCATTCGGCCGCGGCGACAAGGGATTCGTCGCGATCAACCGCGGCGGATCGCTCACGCGGACGTTCCAGACCTCCCTGCCGGCCGGCGCCTACTGCAACGTCGTCGTGGGCCTGCCGACCTCGAGCGGATGCTCCGCGGGAGGTGTCGTGACCGTGAACGCCGCCGGCCAGTTCACCGCGACCGTCGACGGCAACCAGGCGCTCGCCCTGCACATCGGTGCGAAGGCCGGCCAGGGCGGCACGGACCCCGGGACCGATCCCGGCACGAATCCCGGCGCGGGCGACCTCACGGTGTACTACTCGACCTCGAAGGGGTGGAGCGCGTACAACGTGCACTACCGGGTCGGGTCGGGCGCCTGGACGACCGCTCCCGGCGTCGGCCTGACCGCCGCGTGCGCGGGCTGGGTGTCCAAGACGATCACCGGTGGCGCCTCCGGGGTCACGGCCGCGTTCAACAACGGATCCGGCACCTGGGACAACAACGGCGGCAACGACTACGCGCTGAGCGGCACGATCGCGACCGTGAACGGCGGCGTCGTCGGGTCGGCGAATCCGTGCGGCGGCACGCCGCCGACCACGACGACCACCGTGTACTACGCGACCGGATGGGCCGCCGCGAACATCCACTACCGCGTCGGCACCGGATCGTGGACCGCGGTGCCCGGTGCCGCGATGGCCGCCGCCTGCACCGGCTGGAAGGTGAAGACGATCGAGCTCGCCGGGTCCACCGGCATCACGGCGGCCTTCAACAACGGATCGGGCACCTGGGACAACAACGGCGGCAACGACTACGCGATCGGATCAGGCCCGGTGAAGGTGTCGAACGGCACCGTCACCGCCGGCGACCCGTGTAGCTGAGAGACCTCGCGGCTGCCGAGCCCTTCGGCGCCGCGAGCCGGGAACGGGGCGGCACCGGAGCGATCCGGTGCCGCCCTGTGACGTGCTTCACCCGTGCTCGATCCCGTGGCCCGATCACAGCATGCGACCGACCGCGACCGTGCGGAACCGCTCCTCCTGCAGCTGCGCGGCGACCTGGCGGCGCTCGTGCCGTTCGGCGAGCTCCTCGCGGCTCAGCTCGCGGCGCCGCGGGCGCGTGTCGCCCCACGCCGTCAGGGCGAGCCCGGCGCGGCGCGACATCCGCCGCAGCATGGTGCGGGGTGCGATCGGGCCGATGGATGCCTGCCCGGTTCCGACGAGTGCGGTGTTCATGATGTCCTCGATTCCCTCGGTGCGCCCCGGTTGATGAGCACACCTCAGTTCTACGGCCGGGCGGTCGTACCGCTCATCGGCGACGACTACCGAGATCTCACCGAGTACCTACCGAGATCTGCCCGGCGTCACGCCGGGAGCACGCCGAGCCGCCGCGCCGTGCGCACGGCCTCCTGACGGGACGGTGCCTCGAGCTTCGCGAGGATCGCCGCGACGTGGCTGTCGACCGTGCGCACCGAGACCACGAGCCGCTCGGCGATCTCGACGTTGGTCAGCCCCTCGCCCAGCAGGGCGAGCACGCCGACCTGGCGATCGGTCAGGCCCTCGGGGTTGCGGCGGGTCGGGCTCGTCGGCCCGCGCGGGATGCTGCGCACGCCGCGGGAGCGCAGCTCGGCCCGGACCCGGCGCGCGAGCGGCACCGCTCCGAGCCGGTCGAGGATTCCGAGCGCGGCGACGAGGTCGGCGTCGTGCGGGCTCTCCGCGAGGGCTGCCGCCTCGTGGTACGGCGCGCCGACCTCCCGCCACCGGTCGGCGGCGCCTCGCCAGTCGCCCTGAGCCTGCACCGCGAACGGGTGGTCGACGTCGGGCGCGCCGACGTCGACGCCCGCGTGTCGCAGCAGTGCCGCGAGCTCGGCCTGCTGGTTCACGGCGCCCAGTCGCGCGGCCTCCGCGTGGGCCGGCGCCGCGATGGCGATCGCCTCCGATGCGTCGCCGCGGAGGAGCGCCGACTCGGCGCGGGCGATCGCCACAGGCCCGGTGCGCTGCCATTCGCCGAGCCGGGTCGCGACGGCTCGAGCCTCGTCGAGCGTCTCGTCGCCCTGCGGATCCCCCCGCCTGACCTGCGCCGTGCCGATCACCGTGAGCGCGACGCAGTGCGCGTGCGGAAGCGCCTCGCGCCCGTGCCCGGCCGCGGCGACGGCGTCGTCCCACTCGCCCCTCGCGAGATGGAGCCGCGCCCGTTCGACCTGCTGGTAGGTCCAGAGCCCCATCACCTCGGCGCGCGACGAGAACTCGAGCGCCGCTTCGAGGTGCCGCTCGGCGAACTCGAGGCGGTACTGGTCGAGCAGGCTCCACACCAGGTTGACGTGGGCGCGGGCAGCGTCGTCCATGAGGTTGCCCTCGGCCGCGACGGCGCCCGCCTCGACGAGTTCGGCGATGCCCTCGTCGCGGTTCAGCAGCAGGTGCGCCGTGCCGAGGTTGTTGAGCGAGTGCGAGAGCGCCCGCCGATCGCCCGTCTCCCGCGCGATCGCGACCGCCCTGGGCGCGAGCTCGAGCGTGCGCGCGAGGTCGTGCGCGAGCATCGCCAACTGCGCCTCGTTGCTCAACGCGAGGGCGAACAGCGCTCGGTCGCTCGAATCCACGAGGCAGTCGGATGCCTCCCGCGCCGCGGCCTCGGCCTCGGGTCGCTGCCCCGCCAGCCAGTGGAAGCGCGACGCCCACCGGAGGCTCGCCCCGAGGGCGGTCGCATCGCCCGCCACTCGCCGCGCGCGGAGGACCTCCTCCTGCACCGCGACCGCCTCCTGGTCGTACCCGAGCACGTAGAGCTCGATCGCGTACGCCTGCATGAGGTCGACGCGCTCAGCCGGTTCGAAGGCGTCGGCATGCTCGAGCGCGGCCCGGTAGTGCACGACGGCCTGCCGATGCGCGCCGTTCACCGAGGCGTCGCGGGCGGCGCGCGGCGCCCACGCCGCGACGACCTCGGCGTCGCCCGCCGCCAGGGCGTGCGACACGATGCGCGCGGGATCCGCGTCGAGGTCGAGCAGCACGGCCAGCACGCGGGCGTTCAGCTCGATTCGTCGCGCGGCCGGCATCGCGTCGACGATCGCGCGCCGGGTGAGCTCGTGCCGGAACGCGACCCCCTCGGGACGCACGGTGAGCAGTCCACGCTCCTCGGCCGCGACGAGCGCCCCCGTTCCGCCGGGCACCAGGGCCGCGACCTCCGGGGCGGACACCGCCGACGGGATGACGGCGAGCTGCTCGACCTGCGCCCGGGCCTCGTCGGGGAGGCGGTGCACCCGACCCGTCACGGCGTCGACGACCGAGCGCGGCACGTGCGCGGCATCCGCCGACGCCACCAGTTCGCCGACGAAGTACGGGTTGCCCTGCGTGAGGTCGAACACCTGCCCCGGGTCGAGGCCGCGCTCGGCCGAGATCTCGCGCACGGCGTCGGGCGACAGGCGCGCGATCGCGAGGTGCCGCACGTTCACGTGCAGGTCGCCGAGCAACCGGGCGAGCGGATGCCCCTGATCGACCTCGTCGTCGCGATACGTCAGCACGATGAGCACGGGGAGCGCGTCGATGCGCCGCGCCAGGAAGCTCATCGCGTCGAGCGTGGCCTCGTCCGACCAGTGCAGGTCCTCGATGACGAGCACCGTGCCGGGCGCCGACGAGAGCTCCTCCCAGAGCGCGTCGAAGACCTCCTCGCGGTCACCGGCGCGGAGTGCCGCGGCCAGCCTCGGTCCGACGAACGGCGTCAGGTCGCGCAGCGGCCCCAGCGTTCGCGGCGTGGCGAGGGCGTCGCACGCTCCGACCAGCACGCGGCATCCGTCCGGCGGGTCGGCCTTCAGCGCTGAGACGAGGCTCGACTTGCCGATGCCGGCCTCGCCGTGCACGAGCAGCACCTCGCCGCGTCCGTGGAGCGCCGAACGCGCGGAGGCGGCGAGCTCGCCGAGCTCGCGGCCGCGCTCCAGCAGCTCCATACAGCGATGGTGCTCCCGCGAGGGCGGGCGCGCAATGCCCGGGGGCTGCGCCCGTCGCGGATCAGAGGCCCGAGTAGGCGTGCAGTCCCTTGAAGAACAGGTTGACGACGGTGAAGTTGAACATCACGGTCGAGAAGCCGATGATCGCCAGCCACGCCGAACGCGAACCGCGCCAGCCGCGCGTGGCCCGCGCGTGGATGTACCCGGCGTAGACCACCCAGATGATGAAGGTCCACACCTCCTTGGTGTCCCAGCCCCAATAGCGGCCCCACGCAGCCTCGGCCCAGATGGCGCCGGCCATGAGGGTGAACGTCCAGAGGATGAAGCCGATGATGATGACCCGGTACGCGAGGTTCTCGAGCGTCGCGGAGTCGGGCAGGGTCGCCAGGAACGAGCGCTTCGCGGCCTTCGCGCTCGCGACGATGGCCTCTCGCCTGGCCTGCATGAGCTGCACGACCGAGAGGGCGAAGCCGAGCGCGAGGAAGCCCACGGCCGAGGTCGCGACGAACACGTGGATCACGAGCCAGGCCGACTGCAGTGCCGGCGGCAGCGGCACGACGCTGACGTAGAAGTTCACCGTCGCGATGCCGAGCAGCACGAGCACGAGGCCCGTGATGAACGTGCCGAGGAAGCGCAGGTCGTGCTTGGAGACCACGAGCACGAGCAGGTAGACGGTCGTGATGACGAGCGTGCCGGTGAGCGCGAACTCGTACATGTTGGCCCACGGCACGCGGCCGGCGGCGAGCCCGCGCGTGATGTCGGCGGCCAGGTGCAGCGCCCACGCCAGCACGGTCATGGCGACGCCCACGCGCAGCGACGGCGAGCGACCGTAGGCGACGCTCGCTCCGTCGACCCCTCGAGCGGCCGCGGCGGGCGTCGCGGCACCGGCCGTCGTCGCCGAGCCCGAGGCGCCCTTCGCGGCGGCGCCGACCGCCGCAGGTGCGGCGACGCCCGCGGAGACCGGGGCGCCCGACGCGGCATCCGCGGCCGCGGTCGCGGCCGCCGAGCGGCGCGCGAGGTCGATCGCGTAGGCGATGAAGGCGATCGCGTAGACGGCCATGGCCGAGTACACGAGCGTGATGGAGATGTCGTCGAGCGTCACGCTACAACCTTACGTCGTGGGTTTCGCCGGATCACCGGCGGTTTCGGGGGCGTCCTCGGGTGCCGGCCCACCATGGCGGTCGGCGAACGAGCTCACGGCGTCGTCGAGCCCGGGATCCTCGCCGCGGGCGAGGCCGGCGTACTCGAGCACGACCGAACCGTCGGGGCGCGTCGCGGCCTTGACCCACACGCGGCGGCGCGGGATGAACAGCGACACGAGCAGGCCCGCGATGATGAGGATCGCGAAGACGAGCACCCAGCCCTGCGAGGGATCGCGATGGATGTCGAAGCTCGCGAAGCGGTCGACGCTGTGCGAGTAGTCGCCGTCCTCGGCGTTCGGGAGCCCGTCGGGCGTCGCATCCTCGAAGGTGACCGTGCCGAGCCCGTTCGGCAGCTCCTGCGTCTCGCCGGGCATGAGCTCGATCGAGTCGACACCCGTCTTGCCGCCGGTGAGCTGCTCCATGGTCGACGGGTCGAGCGTGTAGACCGAGGTCGGCGTGCCCTCGTCGATGCCGAGGTCGCCGGCGTAGACGTTGAGGGTCAGCACGGGATAGACGAGGTCGGGGTAGGTGGACGCGAACGCGCCCGAGTCCAGCGTGGTCTGCGTCGGGTAGAGGAACCCGATCATGCCGAGCTGCTCGGGCATGCCGTCGGGCACCTTGACGACGCCGATGGAGGTGAGGTTCGCGTCCTGCGGCAGGAACGGGATCGCGTCGGTGAAGACGACCTCGCCGTCGGCGTTCGTCACGGTGATCGTCGGCGCGTAACCGTTGCCGAGCAGGTACACGTCGGTGCCGTGCACGCGCAGGGGGTGGTTGACCTTGACCTCGCCCTCGGCGACGCCCTCGCCATCGCGGCCCGTGATGCCGACCTCGGCCGTGAAGTCGACCGGCTGCCCGAGGGCGTCCTGGTTCTGGGTCTCGTAGACGGCGTCGAGGTCTTCGAGCGTGAGCTTGTACGGGTCGAGGGTGGCGTCGTTGAAGAAGCGACCCGGGTTGAACGAGTCGTAGGCCGCGAGCGTGTTCACGAAGGACTGCCCCTCGACCACCACGCGCTGGCCCGCGAAGCCGAAGCCGCCGCCGATCGCCACCGTGACCAGCACGCCGAGCAGCGCGGTGTGGAACACGAGGTTGCCGGTCTCCCGGAGGTAGCCGCGCTCGGCGGAGACCGAGGGCTCGCCGCGCAGGTCGTACCGCTCGATGCGGTAGCCGGCCCGCTTCAGGTCCGCGGCGGCGCGCTCGATCGCGGCATCCGCCGTCTCGCCGTCGGGAAGGGCGCGCTCGGTGTAGCCGCCGAGCCTCGCGAGCCGCGCCGGCGTGCGAGGGGGCCGGGCCCGCAACGCGTCGAAGTGGTGCTTCGTGCGCGGGATGATGCATCCGATCAGCGACACGAACAGCAGCAGGTACACGGCCGAGAACCACGCCGACGTGTACACGTCGAACATCTGGAACCCGTCGAGCACGGGCGCGAGGTTCGGGTTGTCGGAGAAGTACTGCGTGACGCCGTTCGGGTCGCTCGAGCGCTGCGGCACGAGCGAGCCGGGCACGGCCGCGATCGCGAGCAGCAGCAGCAGCAGCAGCGCCGTGCGCATGCTCGTCAGCTGCCGCCAGGCGAAGCGCATCCACCCGACGAAGCCGAGCTTCGGCTGGGCGACGGATGCGTCGACCGAGGGTTCGGGCGAATCGATGTGGTCGTCGGGGCGCGAGAGCGCACCCGGGTCAGATCGCGGGGACAAAGCCGGAGATCACCGCCTGCAGTTCGTACATCCAGATGGTCCAGAGACCGGAGAGCATGAGCACGCCGATCGCGATGAGCAGCGACCCGCCGATGATGTTGATCGCGCGGATGTGGCGGCGCAGGAACGCGAGCGAGCCGGTCACCCATCCGAAGCCGAGGGCGACGAGCAGGAACGGGATGCCGAGGCCGAGGCAGTACGCGAGGCCGAGCAGCACGCTGCGCCACACCGAGCCCGAATCGGCGCTGAGCGAGAGGACGACCGCGAGCGTCGGACCGATGCAGGGCGTCCACCCGAGACCGAAGACGACGCCGAGCAGCGGAGCACCGGCGAGCCCGGTCGCGGGGCGCCACGACGGCTTGATCGTGCGCTGCAGGAACGTGAACTGCCCGATGAACACGAGCCCCATGACGATGAGGACGACCCCGAGGAACCGCGTGATCACGTCGCCGTACGCGTTGAACCAGGCGCCCGCGACCCCGGCGAGCAGGTTGAACGTGACGAACACGAGCGTGAAGCCCGCCACGAAGAGCAGCACGCCGAACACGAGCCGGCGACGGTACCGGCGCTCCACGGCGGCATCGGACGACGCCTCGACGAACCCGCCGATGTAGCCCAGGTAGCCGGGCACGAGCGGCAGCACGCACGGCGAGAGGAACGAGACGATGCCCGCGGCGAGGGCGATGGGGACGGCGGCGAGCAACTGCCCGTTGAGCACGACCTCTCCGACGCCGCCCACGCTAGGCCTGCTCGTCGAGCACGCGGTCGACGATCGACGAGAGGATCGAGGCGTCGGTGAGCTGGCCGAGCACGCGGGCGGCGACGCGCCCCTCCTGGTCGAGCACGATCGTCGTTGGCACCGCGGCGGGCGGCACGGGGCCGGCGAACGCGAGCTGCGCCTCGCCCGACTCGACGTCGATGATCGACGGGTACGTCACGCCGTAGGTCTTCTCGAAGGATGCCGCGGTGTCGGCCTGGTCGCGCACGTTCACGCCGATGAACGCGACGTCGGCCTCGTCGTAGCCCTGGTGCACCTCTTCGAGGATGGGCGACTCGACCCGGCAGGGGGCGCAGCCGGCGTACCAGAAGTTCACGACCGTGACCTCGCCGAGCGTGTCGGCGGAGTCGAACGTGTCGCCCTCGACGGTCTCACCCGAGAACGAGATCGTCTCGCCGCGGTCGTCGGCCGCGTACTCGGAGATGCTGCCGTCGCCGGCGATGTAGTTCTTGCCGCTGCCCTCGCGGAACTGGTCGGCGAGCGGATCGCTCGTGCAGCCGGTCAGGAGCAGGGCGGATGCCGCGACGAGCGCGGCGACGGCGGCTGCGGGCCCGCGCCCGCGGGTGGTTCGGCGCATCACACGGCTCCCACGTCGGTGGCCTGCGCGGCGAGGCCGGAGGCGGGGTCACGGTAGTCGACCTCGACGAAGCGGTCGCCGCGACGCTCGAGCGTGGTGATGCTCGAGAGCGCGCAGCGACGGCGGCGCGGGTCGTGCGCGAGCGATTCGCCCGCGAGCCTGCGATGCACCATCCAGATGGGGAGCTGGTGGCTGACGACGACGACGTCGCCCGAGTCGACGCCGTGCCAGGCCTCGTCGATCGCGACGAGCATGCGGGTCGCGATCGAGCCGAAGGCCTCGCCCCAGCTCGGCTCCCACGGGTTGATGAGGAAGCGCCAGTTGCGGAGGTCGCCGAGGGCGCCGCCGGGGCCGGTCATGCGCTTGCCCTCGAAGCGGTTCTCGGGCTCGATCACGCGCTCGTCGAGCGTGGGCTCGAGGCCGAACGCGGCGGCCACCGGCTCGGCGGACTGCTGGGTGCGCTGCAGCGGCGACGCGATCAGCGAGGTCACGGGGCGCTCGGCCGCGAGGAGCAGGTCTGCGGCGGACTGCGCCATCTTGCGCCCGAGATCGGAGAGGCCGTACCCGGGGAGTCGCCCGTAGAGCACGCCCTGGGGGTTGAAGACCTCGCCATGGCGCACGAGATGGATCTGCTCGGCAGGCACGGTCTCCAGTCTAGGGAGCGCGATCCTTTGAAATCGCCGAGCGTTCGGCCTCCCGGACCGCATCCGGCGGCGCCGCGTCGGGCCAGGGGTACCGCATTGACCGGTTAGCCCGTTCGTCCCCCTCCCGCCCCAGTAGGATTGACCCTCGTGAACGAACGCACCCTGGTCAAGAACCTCGCCGCCCTCCCCGACGGCCCCGTCACGATCGCCGGATGGGTCGAAACCGTCCGCGATCAGAAGAAGGTGCAGTTCGTCATCCTCCGCGACGAGTCCGGCGCCGTGCAGGTCGTGAACCCCGCGACCCGCGAGCTCGAGGAGGGCGCCGACGACGCGGCATCCGCTCGCCTCGCGACGACCGAGGCCATCTCGGCGCTCGCGCACGGCTCGTTCATCCGCGTCAGCGGCGAGCTCAAGCACGACGAGCGCGTGAAGCTCGGCGGCCTCGAGGTCAAGCTCGCGTCACTCGAGGTCGTCTCCGAGGCCAACCCCGAGACGCCGATCGCGGCCGACTCGAGCCTCGACAAGCGCATGGACTGGCGCTTCCTCGACCTGCGCAACCCGAAGCAGGCGCTCATCTTCCGCATCCAGACCACCTTCCTGCACGCGCTGCGCGGGGTCTGGGTCGAGAAGGGCCTCATCGAGATCCAGACGCCGAAGCTCATGGCCTCCGCCTCCGAGTCGCGCGCCGAGCTCTTCGAGGTCGACTACTTCGAGGGCAAGGCGTACCTCGCCCAGAGTCCACAGTTCTTCAAGCAGATGGCCCAGGCCGCGGGCTTCGGCGGCATCTTCGAGGTCGGCCCGGCGTTCCGCGCCGACCCCTCGTTCACCTCGCGCCACGCGACCGAGTTCACCTCGGTCGACACCGAGATCAGCTGGATCGACTCGCACGAAGACGTCATGGCCCTGCATGAAGAGCTCATGGTCGCCGGCTTCCAGGCCGTCGTCGACGCGCACGGCGCCGCGATCCAGGAGTACTTCGGCATCGAGCTTCAGGTGCCCTCGCGCCCGTTCCCGCGCATCCCGCTCGCCGAGGCCAAGCAGATCGTCGCCGACCGCGGCTACGTGGTGCCCCGCGCCGACGCCGACATGGACCCCGAGGGCGAGCGCCAGATCTCGGCGTACGTCAAGGAGGCGTTCGGCCACGACTTCGTGTTCCTCACCGACTACGCGTCGAGCATCCGGCCGTTCTACCACATGCGCCACGAGGGCGACCCGAGCCTCACGAACTCCTACGACCTCATCTACAACGGCGTCGAGATCTCCACGGGCGCGCAGCGCGAGCACCGCATCGACGTGCTCGTCGAGCAGGCTCGCGACAAGGGCATGGACCCCGAGGAGCTCGAGTTCTACCTCGACTTCTTCCGCTACGGCGTCCCGCCGCACGGCGGCTTCGGCATGGGCCTCGCGCGCGTGCTGATGCTCATGCTGGGCGAGTCCTCGATCCGCGAGACCACGTACCTGTTCCGCGGCCCGACGCGCCTGCTGCCCTAGTCGGCGGCGCGGGTCGTGCGCGGCCCGGCGACGGCGGCCTCGAGCGTCGGGTACACGCGCCCGGCCTCCTCGAGGCCGCTGAACCAGCTCGTGCGACGGGCGATGTCGGCGCCGCCCGCGGGTACCGCCGCCAGGCGGAGCTCGACGCCCTGGTCGGCGAGTTCCCGGTCGAGGTCGGCCAGCGTGTCGAGCACGGTGATCGACGTCGTGACGAGGTGCGTGAGCTCGAGCGCCACGGCCCGCAGCCCCGGAGTCGCGTCGACCGCGGCGAGCACGGCGTTCTCGTTCGCGAGCACGTTCGCCGTGTAGAGCGGTCCCTCGAGGCGTACGGGCAACACGTCGTCGACGACGGCATCGGTCACGACCCGCAGGCGGTTCAGTTCTCGCAGCACCACGATCAGCGTCGAGACCACGCCGATGGCGACGGCCGGCAGCAGGCCGGCGGTGAGGCCGACGACGGCCGTGACGAGCGCGATCCAGAAGTCGACCCGGCTGATGCGCGCGAAGCGCACGAGCGAGCGGATGTCGATGAGCCCGATCACGGCGACGAGCACCAGCGATGCGAGCGTCGCCTGCGGCAGGAGGCTGATCACCGGCGCGAGGAAGAGCACGACGAGCAGAGCGAGCACCACGGTGGTGATCGACGCGAGTTGCGTCCGAGCGCCCGCCGCCTGGTTCACCGCGCTCTGCGAGAACCCGCCCGCCGCCGGCAGCGTCTGGAAGAACGAGCCGACGGCGTTCGCCGCCCCCGTCGCGAACAGCTCCTGATTGCTGTCGATCTGCGCCTCGCCCGGCTTGCGGATGCCGCGGGCGACCGCCGCCGACTCCAGCAGGGCCATCACGGCGATGGCGAGGGCGCCGGGCAGGAGCGCCCCGAGGTGCGCGAACGACGGCAGCTCGGGCGGCGGGAACCCCTGCGGAACGGGGGCGATGAGTTCCACTCCCGCGGCTTCGATGCCGCCGAACGCGACGAGGAGGATGCCGGCGGCCACCACCACGAGCGGCCCGGGCACCCGGGGCACCCAGAGCTTCAGCCCCACGAGGACGACGATCGATCCGGCCGACAACGCGATCGTGGCGAGGTTCGCCGCGGGCAGCGCCTCGACGACGGCCACGAGCGACCTGATGAACCCGTGCCCGGAGAAGTTCGTCGTCTCACCCAGCAGCTTCGGCAGCTGGCCGACCGCGACGGTCGCGCCGACGCCGATCTGCACGCCCACGAGCGTGGCCTTCGAGATGTTCTCGACGAGCGACCCGAGCTTCGCGAGGCGCGCGAGCAGGAGGATCACGCCGACGAGCAGGGTGAGCCCCATGAGGTCGGGCACCGGGTCGTCGGAGCCCGCCGCGACGCCGGCCGAGACCAGCGTCGTGGCCGTGAGCGTCGCGATGGTCGACGTCGTCGAGACGCTCATGGCCCGCGAACCGCCGAGGAGCGCGTAGACCAGCATCGGCACCATGCAGGTGTAGAGGCCGACCTGCACCGGCAGGTTCGCGATGGTCGCGTACGCCATGGCCTGCGGGATGACGACCGCGCCCGCCGAGAGGCCGGCGAGGACATCCGGCCCGAGCCACGCCCGCCGGTATCCGGCGAACGTCGGCAGCAGGACCCGGCGGTGGCCCGCGGTGACGCCTGGACTCACCCTGCCGCCGGATCCACGAAGACGCCCGCCCAGTCGTGCTTGACGCTGACCACCGTGTACCCGCGCTCCTCGGCCGCGGCGAGCGCGGCATCCGCCCCCTTGTCGTAGGGCGGGTCGCCGCGGCCGGTGTCGTCGTCGTGGTGCACGAGCAGCGCGAGGCCGTCGCCCTTGCGGGTGAAGTCGAGCATCTGCATGTCGCCGTTCGAGTTGCCGCCCGCGATGAGCGGACGGCGGCCGATGCGGCTCCAGATGCGCACCGGCTTCTGCGGACCGTCGTCGAAGAAGTCGAGATCGGCGGCGTACCGCACCTCGTGCGTGTCCTCGTCGTAGGCGAGCCCGAGGGCCGACCCGACGACGTGCTCGGGCGGGATGCCGTAGTACTCCTGCGTCATCGGGCGCATGAAGTCGCGCTCTCCTCCTGAGACGATGTACACCGTGAAACCGTGCGCCTCGAGGTAGCGGAGCAGCTCGACCATGGGCCGGTAGACGGCGTCCGCGTACGGCGTGCCGAGCGTCAGGTGCTTCGCGTTCTCGTAGAACTCCGAGACGGATGCCGCGTAGTCGTCCACGCTCAAGCCGGCGGTGACGCCGACGAGCGCGCCGATGAGCACCTTGAGATCGCTGTCGTCGCCCTCGTAGTGCTTGTCGACGGCCCCGCCGAGCCACGCGTAGTCCCCGGTGACGGCGGCCTTGTAGGGCTGCCGATCGGCGAGCGACGGATCGGCCTCGGCCTGCTTGCGCCACTGCTCCACGACGTAGACCAGCTGCGTCGGCATCGGCTTCTCGGTCCAGAGGGTGCCGTCGTTGTCGAACACGGCGATGCGCTCGGCCTCGGGCACCGCGTTCGGACCCGTCGTGACCCGTTCGACGAACGACTCGACGGCCGAGCGCGTGTCGGTGTCGCGCCACGAGGCGAGGTCGGTCATGAGCGCCTCCTACTGCTTCAGCATGGCGACGGCGAGCTTGTGCTCGTCGTCGATGAGGTGGGAGTGGTCGTCGTCGCCGAGGTCGATGCGCACCCAGCTCAGCGTTCCCGTGAACTCGTTGCCGGTGGCCGCGTAGTCGCTCGATACCGGCGAGGCGAGGTCGGCACCGACGTCGACGGTCTCGTCGAAGCTGAACTGATACGGGATCGTGCGCTCCACGCGGCCCCCGCCGAGCTCGTCGTCGCCGGCGAACAGCGTGACGGTGCCGCCCTTCGCCACCCCGCCGCCGTCGTACGCGAAGTGGACGCGCAGCTCCTGAGCGCCGACCGGCACGTCTGACTCGGATCGCACGATGTCAGTGGTGATGCCGAGCAGGTTGTACGCGAACGCGAGCTTGCCGTCGACGGCATAGAACGACCAGCCGCCGTAGGCGCCGCCCTGGGCGAGGATGACGCCGTCGGCGCCCGCGTCGGGCACGTCGGCCTGCGCCGTCACGGTGAACGACTTGTTCTTGATGTTGATCGTCGTGTTCTCGCTGAGCCGCCGCATGCCCGGGTAGAACTTCTGCGACGTGCCGACGACGAGCTCGGGTCGCCCGGCGATCTCGGGGTTCATGCGCTCGGCCGAGCGGATGTCCATGGGCAGCACGTTGAAGCGGGCGGCCTGCACGAGGAAGAGCTGCTGCAGGTGCGCCAGCTTCTCGGGCTCCTGCGCGGCGAGGTCGTTGGACTGGGTCCAGTCCTCCTCGACGTTGTACAACTCCCAAACATCGTCGTCGAGGCCGTGGCTCGAGGCCAGCCACGGGTCCTTGTGCTTGGCGACGGCCGTCCAGCCCTTGTGGAAGATCGCGCGGTTGCCGAGCATCTCGAAGTACTGCGTCGTGTGCCGCTCGTCGGCATCCGCCTGGCCCTCGGCGAACGTGTAGTTCATCGCCGTGCCCTCGTACGGACGCTGGGTCACGCCGTTCACCGTCGACGGCTCGGGGATGCCCGCGGCCTCGAGCACCGTCGGGGCCACGTCGATCACGTGGCTGAACTGGTTGCGGATGCCGCCCTGCTCCACCCCGCCGTTCGGCCAGCTGACGATCGTGCCGTTGCGGGTGCCGCCCCAGTGCGAGGCGACCTGCTTGGTCCACTGGTACGGGGTGTCCATGGCGTGCGCCCAACCCACCGCGTAGTGGTTGTACGAGTTCGGGGTGCCGATGTCGTCGATGTGCGCGGCGACGTACTCCTCGGTCTCGATCTCGTTCATGTGGTTGATGGTGAAACCCTCGTTGGTGGTGCCGTGCATCGACCCCTCGGCGGAGGCGCCGTTGTCGCCGATGATGACGTAGACGAGCGTGTCGTCGAGGATGCCGAGCTCCTCGTAGGCGTCGAGCAGCTTGCCGACGTAATGGTCGGCGTAGGCGAGGAAGCCGGCGTAGACCTCCATCTGCCGGGCGAGCGCCGGCTTGATGACGTCGCTCATCTCGTCCCACGACGGGATGCCGGGGCTGCGCTCGGTGAGCACGGCGTCGGCGGGGATGACGCCGAGCTCGAGCTGACGGGCGAAGGTCTCCTTGCGCACCTCGTCCCAGCCCTGGTCGAACTTTCCCTTGTACTTGTCGGCCCATTCCTTCGGCACGTGGTGCGGCGCGTGCGTCGCACCCGGCGCGAAGTAGGTGAAGAACGGCTTGTCGGGAGCGAGCGACTTCTGCTGGCGGGTCCAGTCGATGGCCTTGTCGGTCATGTCGGCCATGAAGTGGTAGCCCTCCTCGGGCGTGCCCCACGGCTCGATCGGCGAGGTGTTCTCGTAGATGGCTGGGTACCACTGGTTGGTCTCGCCGCCGATGAAGCCGTAGAAGTACTCGAAGCCGCCGCCCGGGTGGGGCCAGTGGTCGAACGGGCCGACCGCGCTCGCCTCCCAGACGGGGACCTCGTGGCACTTGCCGAACTGGGCGGTGTTGTAGCCGTTGAGCTTCAGCGTCTCGGGCAGCGGCGCGCAGTTGTTCGGTCGCACCGAGCTGTAGCCGGGGGCGCTCGTCGCGATCTCGGTGATGCCGCCCATGCCCACGGTGTGGTGGTTGCGCCCGGCGAGGAGCGCCGCGCGGGTGGGCGAGCACAGCGCCGTCGTGTGGAAGCGGGTGTACTTGAGGCCCGCTGCGGCGACGCGCTCGAAGTTCGGCGTCTGCACCGGACCGCCGAAGGCGCTCGACGCCCCGAAGCCCGTGTCGTCGATGAGGACGACCAGCACGTTCGGCGCCCCCTCGGGCGGCAGCAGGCGCTCGATCGGCGGGTAGTGGGTGTCGGGGTCGGTCGCGTCGTACGTGACCGTTCCCGTGTACGCGAGGTCGGGGATCGGCAGTGCCCCCCGCTGGATGTCCTCGTTCTTCGCCATGGTGCCTTCGCTTCCCCTCATCGGCGGCGGTGCCGCCATCATCGCGCTCGTGAGTCCGTCCCCCGTGGCTCGAGCACTGCCACGCGGCATCCGCTCGCTACTGGTGCCGCATCGCCGCCTGGAGCCACTCCTCGGGGTCGATGAGGTGGCCGTGGTCGTCGGTGCCGAGATCGATCTGGGCCCAGTCGATCGTGCCGGTGAACCGGCCCTGCTCGGTCGCGTAGCCCTCGTACGCCGGCATGCCGGTGTCGACGCCGACGTCGAGCCCCTCGTCGAACGAGAAGTACATCGGGTGGGTGCGCTTCACGATCGCCGGAGCTCCGGATGCCGCGCCGTCGATGAAGAGCGACACGGTGCCGCCGCGCCCGATGCCACCGCCGTCGTACGCGAACTCGGCCCGCACCTGGTGCGCGCCCGCGCCGATCTGCGCGTCGGAGAGCGCCGTCGCGCGCAGCAGCCCGCAGAAGTTGTAGTGGAAGCCGAGCTTGCCCCCCTCGGCGAAGAACGACCAGCCGCCGGTGCGCCCGCCCTGCGCGACGATCGCGCCGTCGAGCGAACCGTCGTCGGGCACGACCACCTCGGCGGTGACCGACCACGACCGGTTCTTCACGTTGATGGCGACGTTCTCGTTGAGACGCGTCATGCCCTCGTACAGGCGCAGCGTTTGGCCCTGCACGATCGTCGGACGCCCGGCGAACTCGGGGTTCATGCGCTGGGCTGCGCGGTCGTCGAGCGGGATGACGTTGTAGCGCGTCGCCTCGATGAGGAAGAGCTGCTGCAGCTCGGCGAGCTTCTCGGGGTTCTGCTTCGCGAGGTTGTTCGACTGGGTCCAGTCGACGGTCGTGTCGTAGAGCTCCCAGACGTCGTCGGAGAAGTCGGGGGCGGCGCCCACGACGTCCCACGGCGTGCGGTGCCGTGTCTGCGCCGTCCAGCCCTTGTGGTAGATGCCGCGGTTGCCCATGATCTCGAAGTACTGGGTGGTGTGCCGTTCGTCGGCGGATGCGTCATCGAACGAGTACGCCATGGAGACGCCGTGCATCGGCACCTGCGTGACGCCGTTCACCGTGTGCGGCTCCGCGAGCCCGGCGAGGTCGAGGATCGTCGGCGCGATGTCGATGACGTGGTGCCACTGGTTGCGGATCTCGCCCTTGGCCTGCACGTTCGAGGGCCAGTGCAGGATCGTGCCGTTGCGGGTTCCGCCGTAGTGCGAGGCGACCTGCTTGGTCCACTGGTAGGGCGTGCACATCGCGTGCGCCCAGCCCACCGCGTAGTGGTTGTAGGCCTCGGGACCGCCGATCTTGTCGAGGTTCTCGGCCCAGAACTCGGGCGTCTCGTACTCGGCGCCGCCGTTGGCCGCCGTGGACAGCATGAAGGCGCCGTTCAGGCCGCCCTCGGCCGAGGCGCCGTTGTCGCCGATGATGTAGAGCACGAGCGTGTCCTCGAGGATGTCGAGGGCCTCGAGCGCGTCGATCACGCGACCGGTGTGGTGGTCGGCGTACTCGAGGAACGCACCGTAGACCTCCATCTGGTGGGCGAGGATCGGCCGCATCTCCTCGTCGGTGTCGTCCCAGGCCGGGATGCCCTCGGAGCGCTCGGTGAGCACGGCATCCGCGGGGATCACGCCGAGCGCCTTCTGGCGGTCGAACGTCTCTTCGCGCAGCTTGTCCCAGCCCTGGTCGTACTTGCCCTTGTGCTTGGCGATCCACTCCTTCGGCACGTGGTGCGGGGCGTGGGTCGCGCCGGGCGCGAAGTAGACGAAGAAGGGCTTGTCGGGCGTGAGCGCCTTCTGCTGGTTGATGTACTGGATCGTCTTGTCGGCCAGGTCGGGCATGAGGTGGTAGTCGGGATCGGTCGGCGGCTCGATGAACCCGACGCCGTCGATGAGGGCCGGCGTCCACTGGTTCGTCTCGCCGCCGATGAAGCCGTAGAACTTCTCGAAGCCGCTGAACGCGGGCCAGTGGTCGAACGGGCCGGTCGGGCCGCTCTCCCACACGGGCACCTCGTGGCACTTGCCGAACTGGGCGGTGTTGTAGCCGGACTGCCGGAGGATCTCGGGCAGCGGCACGCAGGAGTTCGGCCGGGTCGACCGGTAGCCGGGCGACGGCGTCGCGGTCTCGGTGATCTGGCCCATGCCCACCTGGTGGTGGTTGCGGCCCGAGAGCATCGCGGCGCGCGTCGGCGAGCAGATCGCCGTCGTGTGGAAGCGGCTGTAGCGGAGGCCGCCGCCGGCGAGGCGCTCGGCCGTCGGCATCGGCACCGGCCCGCCGAAGGCGCTCGAGGCGCCGAAGCCCACGTCGTCGAGGAGCACGAGGAGCACGTTGGGCGCCTGCTTCGGGGGCCGCTTCATCTCGATCGGAGGAAGCTTCTCCTCCATCTTCTTCGCGTCCATGACCATCGGTCCGGTGTAGACCTGGTCGGGAATCGGAAGGACTCCCCCTGGCAGAACGTCGCCCATGAATCGCCTTTCCCCGCATGCGAACGCGCCACCCCCCGGCGGCGCTGATCCCACCGTTTCATGCGGGTTCGCGAAAGACAAGCCGCTCCCTGTGAACGCGCAGCCGATCGCGCGGCGACGGGCGCCCGGAGCCGTCTGACGCCGGTCAGCGCGCGAGCAGCGCCGTCTTCAGGCGCACGGGATCGACGTGCCAGTAGGCGTGCATCTCGCCGTCGACGAGCAGCACGGGGATCTCCTCGGCGTACCGCTCCGCGAGGGTCGCGTCATCGAGGATCGACACCTCGTCGAGCGACAGTGCCGGCGCGGCGTCCGATGCGGACACCTCGTCGATGACGGCCTGCACGATGACACGCGCGTCGTCGCAGAGGTGGCATCCGGGCTTGCCGATGAGGGTGAGGCGGATGTCGCGGGTCATCCCTCGATCGTACGCACCGTAGATCGACGGGCGACGCGCATCGCGGCCTCGCCCGGGTACAGCGAAAAGCGCCAGGCCGTCGGCCTGACGCTCTCAGCGGTGAAGCAGCGGACTACTTCTTGTTGCGACGCTGGTGGCGCGTCTTGCGAAGCAGCTTGCGGTGCTTCTTCTTCGCCATACGCTTGCGGCGCTTCTTGATGACGGAACCCATCAGAACCTCACAGAAAAGATCGAGTCGGCCGCGCGAGTCGCAGCCGGTGGCCAGAAAGCCTCGGGATAGTCTAGCCGATTCGAGACGTGTCCATGATCACGTGCCGGTCACAGGCTCGATCGCATGCATTAACGTCGAGGGATGCCCCGACCCGAACCGCTCATCCGCACCACCACCGAAGCCGACTGGAAGCAGGTGCGCGAGCTCCGGCTCGAGATGCTGCGGGACACGCCCATCGCGTTCGGCGAGACGCTCGAGCATGCCGAGGCGCAGGGCGAAGCGGTCTGGCGACTCCGCGCGGCGCGTGGCACGACCCCCGGCCAGACCTCGATCGTCGCGATCGACCGCGACCGCTGGGTGGGCCACATGGGCGGATGGATTCCGGATGCCGCGTCGGGCCCGCTGCTCGTCGGCGTCTACGTGACCCCGACGTACCGCGGCGAGCGGCGAGGCGTCTCGCGGCGGCTGCTCGAGGCCGTCGAGGAATGGGCGCTCGAGCACGACGACGCCCTGCGGCTCGAGGTGCACGAGTCGAATTCGAGGGCGATCGCCTTCTACGAGAAGCTCGGGTTCAGCCTCACCGGGCACTCCCGTGCGTACGATCTCGAGCCGGGCGGCCTCGAGCTCGAGATGATCAAGCGACTGCGCTGACGACGCGCCCGGCGCTCAGCGGCGCTTGATGGGCGAGACGACGGCGCTGACCTGGTGCGCGGTCTCGGCGAACGCCTTGCCGATCCTCGACGCGAACGCCAACTGCTCGGTCCGCAGCGACTCCGCGTCGGAGGCCTCGACGCCCGCGAGCATCGCGGCGTCGGCGGCGGCATCCGAGGACATGAAGGGGATCAGCCAGTCCTCGAGCGTCTCGAGCGGGCCCCGGTCGAGACGGTAGTAGCGGTGCTGGCCCTCCTCGCGGACGCTGACCAGCCCGGCCTCGCGAAGCACCTTGAGGTGCTTGGAGACGGTCGGCTGGCTGAGCCCGAGCGAGGCGACGATCTCGGAGACGCTGATCTCGCCATGCGATTCGGGAGAGACCTCCTCGCGGTCGAGGAGCACCGCAAGGATGTCGCGTCGGGTCGCGTCCGCCACCACGTCGAAGATGTCCGCCATGCCCCAAGGCTAGTCATTCCGACCGGGGAGTACCATGACTCACGCCTTCGAACGATGGCGGGGTGAGGGGGGTCGATGCGCGTGCAGCCGATGGTTCGCTCGGGTCGGTACGACCGGCGTTCATGGCTCGGAGTGGTGCGCGACGCGGTCGACGCGTTCATGAAGAGCTCACCGTCGCGCTTCGCGATCGTGATCTTCGCCGGCCTGATCCTGCTGTTCACCCTGCTCTTCTCGCTGCCCATCGCGACGGTGGACCGCAGCGTCACGCCCCTGCACGACGCCCTCTTCACGGCCGTCTCCGTCATCTGCGTCACCGGCCTCGCGACCGTCGACATGGCCACGCACTGGTCGCCGTTCGGCAATGCGCTCGTCTTCATCGGCGTGAACATCGGCGGTGTCGGGGTGCTGACGCTCGCCTCGATCCTCGGCCTGGTCATCTCGCGCCGGCTCGGCCTGCGCTCGAAGCTCATCGCGGCGAGCGACACGAACCCCTCGCGGATCCATGTCGGCCCCGTCGCCGAACGGCAGGCCGTGAAGCTCGGCGAGGTCGGCGGACTGCTCGTGACCGTCGCGATCAGCATGCTCGTCATCGAGGGCACCATCGCGCTCGCGATGATCCCGAGCATGTTCGAGGCGGGATACGAGGGGCTGCGGGGCGTCTGGTACGCGTTCTACTACTCGGCCATGGCGTTCACGAACACGGGCTTCAACCCGAATCCCGGCGGCCTGGACGCCTTCGCCGGCGAGTACTGGTTCCAGTCGATGCTGATGCTGGGCGTGTTCCTCGGCAGCCTCGGCTTCCCGGTGATCTTCGCGCTGGCCCGCGCCTGGCGCCAGCCGCGGCGCTGGAGCGTGCACGTGAAGCTCACGCTCACGACGACCACGATCCTCTTCGTCGCCGGCGCCGCGATGTTCCTGCTGCTCGAGCACAGCAACCCGAAGACGTACGGCGGGCTCGAGGCGGGTCCCACGATCTTCCAGTCGTTCTTCATGTCGGTGATGACGAGGTCCGGCGGGTTCTCGACCATCAACATGCACGACCTCTACGGATCGAGCCTGCTCGTCTCCGACATGCTCATGTTCATCGGCGGCGGCTCGGCGTCGACCGCCGGCGGCATCAAGGTGACCACGCTCGCCGTGCTCTTCCTCGCGGCGTTCGCCGAGGCGCGCGGCGCGCCCTCGATGGAGGCCTTCGGCCGCCGCATCCCCCGCGACATGCTGCGCCTCTCGGTCAGCGTCGTGCTCTGGGGCGCGACCATCGTCGCGGTCTCCTCGATCGCGATCCTGCAGATCACCAAGCAGCCCTTCGACTACGTGCTGTTCGACGTCATCTCGGCGTTCGCGACGTGCGGACTCTCGACCGGGCTCACGGCCGAACTGCCGCCCGAGGGCGTCTACGTCATGGCGGCCACGATGTTCATGGGTCGCGTTGGTACAGTGACACTCGCCGCGGCCCTCGCAGCGAGCCAGCGACGTCAGCTGTTCAAGCGTCCGGAAGAGAGGCCCATCGTTGGTTGACCGCATCAAGCACGACGCACCCGTGCTCGTCATCGGCCTCGGCCGCTTCGGCGCCGCCACGGCGGGCCAGCTCGACCGCCTCGGCCGCGAGGTCCTCGCCGTCGACGACAACGAGGGCCTGGTGCAGAAATGGTCCGAACGCGTCACGCACGCGGTCGTCGCCGACGCCCGGTCCATCGACGCGCTGCGCCAGATCGGCGCGCAGGACTTCTCGATCGCCGTCTGCGCCGTCGGCTCATCCGTCGAGGCCTCCGTGCTCATCACCGCGAACCTCGTCGACCTGAAGATCCCGCAGATCTGGGCGAAGGCGATCTCGGCGTCGCACGGCAAGATCCTCGAGCGCATCGGCGCGAACCACGTCATCTACCCCGAGCGCGAGGCCGGCGAGCGCACCGCGCACCTCGTGTCGGGCCGCATGCTCGACTTCATCGAGTTCGACGACGACTTCGCCCTCGTGAAGATGTACCCGCCCAAGCCCATCCGCGGCAAGAACCTCACCGAGTCGGGCGTGCGGTCCAAGCACCGCGTGACCGTGGTGGGCGTGAAGAGCCCCGGCAAGCCGTTCACCTACGCGACCGAGCAGACCGTGGTCTCCAACCACGACCTCATCATCGTGTCGGGCACCGAGGGCGACATCGAGAAGTTCGCCGCGCTCGAATAGGGCGGATGCCGCGGACGTAGCGGCCTCGCGCGACGGCGCCGCGCCTCGCGGTCAGCCGACGAGCAGGCCGATGACGCCGACGACGCCCGCGACCAGGGCGAGCGCGAGGAACACGATGCCGAGCAGGCGCAGCACGCGACGGCCGGCGGGCGGCTCGTGCAGCCGGAGGTGCTCGGGTTCGCGCTCACGGTAGAACGCCTTCTCCTCGTCGACGTCCTCGACGTGGTGCCGCTCGGCGGCGCTGAGCCGTCGGGCGTGGAACTCGCCCTCGGCGAACCACCGCACGGTGCTGCCGTCGGCCTCGTCGGCGATCACGGCATCGGTGGGCAGCCACCGGCCGTCGGCGATTCGGATCAGGAGCACGAGTCCGAAGCACGCGAGCCCCACGCCCAGGCCCACCCAGCCGATGACCTCGGCGATCACCCCGATCGTGTCCCACGCATCCATGGTGAGAACGCTACCGGCCCGCGTCAGTGCTTCCCCGACGGATGCCGCTGACGCGCCGTCGCCGAGCCGTCGCCGAGCCGTCGCCGTCAGCAGCGCATTCGGATCGGTGGTCGAGGCGTTAGGGGTCCGTGAGGATCGGCACCGCGGCATCCGCCCCGGTGTTGCATCAGGGGTGCAGCAGATCGGCTGCCCGCGTGCCGCGTCTGCGGCTCGCGCCCTCGTGAATCTGGAGTCCTCGTGCTCGACGTCGTCTACCTTCTCGGCATCATCGCCGTGTTCGTACTCGTCGGCCTCATCGCCAGGGGGGTCGAGAAGCTGTGATCTTCTTCGAACTCCTCGCCGCCGCGCTGGGTGTCGCCGCCGTGGTGTACCTCGTGTACGCCCTCGTCAAACCTGAGCGGTTCTGATGGAGGTCCTCTTCGCCGTCCTGCAGGCGGCCACCCTCGCCCTCATCCTCGCCCTCCTCTACCGCCCGCTCGGCGACTACATGGCGCGCATCTACACGAGCGACCGCGACTGGAGGTTCGAACGCGGCCTCTACCGCCTCATCGGCGTCGACCCGCGCTCGGAGCAGTCGTGGCCGGCCTACCTGCGCGGCGTGCTCGCGTTCTCGGTCGTCGGCGTGCTGTTCGTCTACGTGCTGCAGCGCGCCCAGGCGGTCCTGCCGTACTCGCTCGGCCTGCCCGCCGTGCCGGAAGGGCTGTCGTTCAACACCGCGGCATCCTTCGTGGCGAACACGAACTGGCAGTCGTACTCCCCTGAGCTCACGATGGGCTACACGGTGCAGCTCGCGGGCCTCACCGTGCAGAACTTCGTCTCCGCGGCCGTCGGCATCGCCGTCGCGGTCGCTCTGGTGCGCGGGTTCGCCCGCCGCGGCTCGGGCACGATCGGCAACTTCTGGGTCGACCTGTTCCGCGGCTCGTTCCGGCTGCTGCTCCCGCTCTCCATCGTCGGCGCGATCGTGCTCGTGATCGGCGGAGTCGTGCAGAACTTCAACGGCTTCACCGAGATCACGACCCTCGCGGGCGACACGCAGAACCTGCCCGGTGGCCCCGTCGCCTCGCAGGAGGTCATCAAGGAGCTCGGCACGAACGGCGGTGGGTTCTTCAACGTGAACTCGGCCCACCCGTTCGAGAACCCGACCGCCTGGACGAGTCTCTTCCAGAACGTGCTCATGCTCGCGATCCCGTTCGCCCTCCCGCGCACCTTCGGCAGGATGGTCGGTTCGAACAAGCAGGGGTACGCGATCCTCGCCGTCATGGCGACGCTCTACGTCGTCTCGCTCGTGGCGCTGAGCGCGCTCGAGTACGGCGGCAACGGCACCGCGCCCGAGCTCGCCGGTGGCGCGCTCGAGGGCAAGGAGCAACGATTCGGCATCTTCGGATCCGCGCTCTTCGGCACCACCTCGACGCTCACCTCGACCGGCGCCGTGAACTCGATGCACGACTCGTTCACCGCCCTCGGCGGCATGATGCCGATGCTCAACATGATGCTCGGCGAGGTCGCCCCCGGCGGCGTGGGCTCGGGTCTCTACGGCATGCTCGTGCTCGCGGTCATCGCGGTGTTCATCGCGGGCCTCCTGGTCGGTCGCACGCCCGAGTACCTCGGCAAGAGGATCGGGCCGCGCGAGATCAAGCTCGCGAGCCTCTACATCCTCGTCACGCCGACGCTCGTGCTCGTGGGCACCGCGCTCAGCTTCGCGATCCCGGGCATCCGCGAGGACGTCGAGTCGGTCTCCATCTGGAACCCCGGCATCCACGGCATGAGCGAGGTGCTCTACGCGTTCACGAGCGCGTCGAACAACAACGGCTCGGCGTTCGCGGGTCTCACCGCGAACACGCCGTGGTTCAACACGGCACTCGGCGTCGCGATGCTGCTCGGCCGGTTCGTCCCGATCGTGCTCGTGCTGGCGCTGGCCGGCTCCCTCGCGGCGCAGGACAAGGTGCCGGCCACCGCAGGCACCCTGCCCACCTACCGGCCGCAGTTCGTCGGCCTCCTCGTGGGCGTCACGGTCATCGTGACCGCGCTCACCTACTTCCCCGTTCTCACGCTGGGTCCCCTGGCTGAAGGGCTGAACTGATCCCCATGTCCACCATCACCGAACACCCCGCGACCGGGCACGCGCCCCGTCAGATGGGTTCCCCCTCGAAACGCCCTACGGGCGCCTTCGGTCCGGCGCAGGTCGTGCAGGCACTGCCCGGCGCGTTCCGCAAGCTCGACCCGAGGCAGATGTGGCACAACCCCGTCATGTTCCTCGTCGAGGTCGGCGCCGCGCTCACGACCGTGCTCGCGATCGCAGAACCGTTCCTCGGCGGCCCCGAGGCATCGGGCGGCACGGCCGTCCCGCCTTCGTTCACGTCGGCGATCGCCGTCTGGCTCTGGCTCACCGTGCTCTTCGCGAACCTCGCGGAATCGGTGGCCGAGGGCCGGGGCAAGGCCCAGGCCGACACGCTGCGTCAGACCCGCACCTCGACCGTCGCGAAGCGCGTCACGGCGTACGACGAGGTCGCGGATGCCGCGGCCGAGCGCTCCGCGATCGGCGAGGTCTCCTCGGGCGACCTCCGGCTCGGCGACATCGTCGTCGTGACGGCGGGTGAATCGATCCCGGGCGATGGCGACATCATCCACGGCATCGCCTCGGTGGACGAGTCGGCGATCACCGGCGAGTCGGCTCCGGTCGTGCGGGAGTCCGGCGGCGATCGCTCTGCGGTCACCGGCGGCACGCGCGTGCTCTCCGACCGCATCGTCGTGCGCATCACCTCGAAGCCCGGCGAGACCTTCGTCGACCGCATGATCGCCCTCGTCGAGGGCGCGTCGCGCCAGAAGACGCCGAACGAGATCGCGCTCAACATCCTGCTCGCGAGCCTCTCGATCATCTTCGTGGTCGTCACCCTCACGTTGAACCCGATCGCCTCGTACGCGGCGGCGCCGGTGTCGATCCCGGTGCTCATCGCACTGCTCGTCTGCCTCATCCCGACGACGATCGGCGCCCTGCTCTCGGCCATCGGCATCGCCGGCATGGACCGCCTCGTGCAGCGCAACGTGCTCGCGATGTCGGGCCGCGCGGTCGAGGCCGCCGGCGACGTGACGACCCTGCTCCTCGACAAGACCGGCACCATCACGTACGGCAACCGTCGGGCGAGCGAGTTCGTGCCGATGCCGGGCGTCGCCGTCGCCGAGCTCGAGCGGGCGGCCGCCCTCTCGTCACTCGCCGACCCGACCCCCGAGGGTTCGTCGATCGTCGACCTGGCGGCGGAGCGGGGCATCCGCTTCGACGACGCGCCCGCCGGCGAGATCGTGCCGTTCACGGCGCAGACCCGCATGTCGGGCCTCGACCTGCCCGACGGCTCGAGCATCCGCAAGGGCGCAGGCTCGGCGGTCATCGCCTGGGTCGAGGCTTCCGGTCGCACCGCGTCGAGCACGCTCGACGAGCTCGGCCAGCGCGTCGAGGCCATCTCGAACAGCGGCGGCACGCCGCTCGTCGTCGCCGCGAAGGATGCGAACGGCGAGGCCCGCCTGCTCGGCGTCGTGCACCTGAAGGACGTCGTGAAGGACGGACTCATCGAGCGCTTCGCCGAACTCAGGGCCATGGGCATCCGCACGGTCATGATCACGGGCGACAACCCGCTCACCGCGAAGGCGATCGCGGCCGAGGCGGGCGTCGACGACTACCTCGCCGAGGCCACGCCCGAGGACAAGATGGCGCTCATCAAGCGGGAGCAGGCGGGCGGCAATCTCGTCGCCATGACCGGTGACGGCACGAACGACGCCCCCGCGCTCGCGCAGGCCGACGTCGGCGTCGCGATGAACACGGGCACGTCGGCCGCGAAGGAGGCCGGCAACATGGTGGACCTCGACAGCGACCCGACGAAGCTCATCGAGATCGTGCGCATCGGCAAGCAGCTGCTCATCACGCGCGGCGCGCTCACGACGTTCTCGATCGCCAACGACGTCGCGAAGTACTTCGCGATCATCCCGGCGATGTTCGCGGGCGTCTTCCCGGGCCTCGCGGTGCTGAACGTCATGCAGCTGCACTCGCCCGCCTCGGCGATCCTGTCGGCGATCATCTTCAACGCGATCATCATCGTGATCCTGATCCCGCTCGCACTCCGCGGCGTGAAGTACAAGGCCGGCGGCGCGTCCGCGATCCTCAGCCGCAACCTGCTGGTCTACGGCCTCGGCGGCATCATCGCCCCCTTCATCGGCATCAAGCTGATCGACCTCGTCGTCAGCCTCATCCCCGGGTTCTAGGCCCGGGAGCGAAAGGAAACACACCATGAGCTCCACTCGCACTGCGGTCCGCACCCACTGGGTGGCGGTTCGCGCGATGCTCATCTTCACCGCCGTGCTCGGCGTCGCCTACACGATCGTCGTCACGGGCATCGGGCAGGTCATCCTGCCCGCTCAGGCGAACGGCTCCGTCGTCCGCGAGGGCGACGAGGTCGTGGGCTCCGCGCTCATCGGCCAGTCGTTCGCGGATGCCGACGGCAACCCGCTTCCGGAGTGGTTCCAGCCCCGCCCGTCGGCCGCCGGTGACGGCTACGACGGCGGCGCTTCGAGCGGCAGCAACTGGGGCCCCGAGAACGCCGACCTCATCGCCGCGATCGAGGAGCGCACGGCGCAGGTCGCCGAGTTCAACGGCGTCTCCGAAGCGGATGTCCCGGCCGACGCGGTCACCGCATCGGCGTCGGGTCTCGACCCGCACATCAGCCCCGAGTACGCCCTGCTGCAGGTCGCGCGGGTCGCAGACGAGCGCGGGCTCCCCGAATCCGAGGTGCGCGAACTCGTGGAGTCTAGGATTCAGGCACGGGATCTCGGGTACCTGGGCGAGCCGACCGTCAACGTGCTGCAGCTGAATCTCGCCCTTTCCGAGCTGGGCTGAGGGGCAGGCGCATGAAACGGGGGCGGCTTCGCGTGCTGCTCGGCGCCGCCCCCGGCGTCGGCAAGACCTACTCGATGCTCGAAGAGGGCCGACGGCTCCGGGGCGAAGGGCACGACGTCGTCGTGGCCTTCGTCGAGACGCACGGTCGCAAGGCCACCGCGTCGATGGTCAGCGGGCTCGAGGTGGTTCCGCGCACCACGGTCGAGCACCGCGGCATGGGCCTCGACGAGATGGACCTCGACGCGGTGCTCGCGCGACGGCCCGAGATCGCCCTCGTCGACGAGCTCGCCCACACCAACGCGCCAGGGTCACGGCACACCAAGCGCTGGCAGGACGTCGACGAGCTGCTCGAGGCCGGCATCGACGTCATCTCGACGGTGAACGCCCAGCACATCGAGTCGCTCGGCGACGTCGTGCAGCAGATCACCGGCGTCGTCCAGCGCGAGACGATCCCCGACGCCGTGCTTCGCGCGGCCGACCAGATCGAGGTCGTCGACCTCGCCCCGCAGGCGCTGCGCGACCGGCTCGCCGGCGGCCTCGTGTATCCGGCCGAGCGCATCGACGCGGCGCTCTCCAACTACTTCCGGCTCGGGAACCTCACGGCCCTCCGCGAACTCGCGCTCCTCTGGCTCGCCGACGAGGTCGACTCCGCGCTCAAGGCCTATCGGGTCGAGCACGGCATCGACCGCAAGTGGGAGGCGCGCGAGCGCGTCGTCGTCGCCCTCACGGGCGGCCCCGAGGGCGAGACGCTCCTTCGCCGAGGAGCGCGCATCGCCTCGCGAGCCTCGGGCGGCGAGCTCATCGCCGTACACGTCACGAATCCCGACGGCATGCGTGCGCGGCATCCGGGGGCCCTCGACCGGCAGCGCACGCTCGTCGAGCAGCTCGGCGGCACGTTCCACCAGGTCGTCGGCGAAGACGTGCCGCAGGCGCTCGTCGAATTCGCCCGCGCGGCGAACGCGACGCAGCTCGTCATCGGCGTCAGCCGACGGTCGCGGCTCGCGGCGGCCTTCACCGGCCCGGGCATCGGGGCGACCGTCATCCGCGAGTCCGGCGACATCGACGTGCACATCGTCACCCATGCGGCCGCCGGGTCGGGGTTCTCGCTCCCGAGACTCGGCGGGGCCCTCAGCCGGCGGCGCCTCATCGTCGGCTTCGCCGTGGCGCTCATCGCCGGTCCGCTGCTCAGCTGGCTGCTCGTCACCTTCCACACCGAGGCGTCGATCACGAGCGACGTGCTGGCCTACCAGCTGCTCGTCATCGTGGTCGCCCTCATCGGCGGCATCTGGCCGGGCCTCTTCGCGGCCGTGCTCTCGGGCCTCACGCTCAACTTCCTGTTCGTGCAGCCGACGTACACCCTCACGATCAGCGACCCGCGGCAGTTGCTCGCCCTCGTGTTCTACGTCGCCAACGCCCTGCTCGTGAGCTACGTGGTCGACCAGGCGGCGCGGCGCACGCGCATCGCCCGCCGAGCCGCGGCCGAGTCGCAGCTGCTCGCGACCCTCGCCGGCAGCGTGCTCCGCGGCGAGGACGCGCTCCAGGCGATGGTGACCCGCACCCGCGAGGCGTTCGGCCTCACCGGCGTGCGCCTCCTCGTCGACGGCGAGGCCCGGGTCGCCGACGGCGAGCCGACCCGCAACGACCGCGTGACCGAGATCCCGATCGGGTCCCGAGGCGTGCTCGAACTGGACGGCCAGGACCTCGAGGCATCCGAACGCCGCCTGCTGCAGGTCATCGCGACCCAGATGGATGCCGCCATCGAGCACGGCGCGCTCGCGACCGCGGCATCCGCGGCCGATGCCCTCGTCGAGACCGACCGCGTGCGCTCCGCCCTGCTCGCCGCCGTCGGGCACGACCTGCGGCGCCCGTTGACCTCGGCGTCGGCGGCGATCAGCGCCCTGCGGTCGCACGAGGTCGAGTTGCCGGCCGCCGAGCGCGACGAGCTGCTCGCGACCGCGTCCGAGAGCCTCGACGCGCTCGCCGAGCTCGTCACGAACCTGCTCGACGTCAGCCGGGTGCAGGCGGGGGCCCTGGCGGTCACGCTCGCGCCGACCGAGGTCGCCGACGTCGTGCTGCCCGCCCTCGACGAGCTCGCGCTCGGTCCGGGCGACGTGGAGCTCGACCTCGCCGACGACCTCGCACCGGTGCTCGCCGACGGCGTGCTGCTGCAGCGCGTCGTGGTCAACCTGCTCGCGAACGCGGTGCGCCACAGCCCCGACGGCGAGCGCGTGCGCCTCGCGGCGAGCGCGTTCCAGGGCCGCATCGAACTGCGCGTCGTCGACCGCGGACCCGGCATCCCCGTCGAGCGCCGCGACGAGGTGTTCACGCCGTTCCAACGCCTCGGCGACACCGACAACGACACCGGCCTCGGACTCGGCCTCGCCCTGTCGAAGGGCTTCGTCGAGGGCATGGACGGCACACTGGAGGTCGAGGACACCCCGGGCGGCGGCCTGACGATGGTCGTCACCCTGCCCACCGCCACGACCACCGAGGAGCAGTGATGAGGATCCTCCTCGCCGATGACGACGACCAGCTGCAGCGGGCGCTGCGCATCACGCTCGCGGCCCGCGGCTACGAGATCGTCGCCGCGCACGACGGCGCCGAGGCGATCGACCTCGCGGCGAACGCGCATCCCGACCTGATCCTCCTCGACCTCGGCATGCCGAAGGTCGACGGCATCGACGTGATCCGCGCGGTTCGCGCGTGGTCGAAGGTGCCGATCCTCGTGCTCTCGGGGCGCACCGACTCCGCGGAGAAGGTCGAGGCGCTCGACGCCGGCGCCGACGACTACGTGACGAAGCCCTTCGCGATGGACGAGCTCCTCGCCCGCATCCGCGCCCGGGCCAGGTCGACGACCGGAGAGTCGGATGCCGCGGAGTACGCGGTCGGCGCACTCACGGTCGACCTCGCCGCGAAGACGATCAGGTCGACGGACGCCTCGGGCAACGCGACATCCGTGCGCCTGACGCCGACGGAGTGGCGCCTGCTCGAGCTGTTCCTCAAGAACCCGGGCAAGCTCCTGACCCGGCAGATGCTGCTGAGCGAGGTGTGGGGGCCGTTCCACGCGAACGACGCCGGGTACCTGCGCCTCTACGTCGCCCAGCTGCGCCGGAAGCTCGAGCCGACGCCGTCGGAGCCCCGCCTGTTCCTCACCGAACCCGGCATGGGGTACCGCTTCGAGCCGGGCGCGGCTCCGCCGGTCGAGTAGCGACGAAGGAGCGTATCAAGACCCCGGTCCCGCCGGTCGAGGAGCGACGAACCGCACCGCCGGTCGAGTAGCGACGAAGGAGCGTATCGAGACCTCGCGTCAGGTCTCGATACGGCGCCGGGGCGCCTACTCGACCGGCGACCGCTCCGCCAGGCGCGCGAGCCACCCCGCGGCCGTCGCCCCGTCGAACGGCGCCTCGCGGCGCCGCACGGCCCGCAGCACCGCATCTGCGTCGGCGCGGACCCGCTCCACCACCTCGGCCGGATACTCGAACTCCACCGCGTGCTCGGCGAACTCGTCCTCGTCGTCGATGAACGCCGGCGCTCCCGTGCGCTCGACGACGTCGAGATCGAGGTCGATGTACGAGACCGTCGCGCCCGAGGCATCCGCTCGCCATTCGGGAACCGTCGAGAGGTCGACGTAGATGCCGAGGCCGCGCGGATGGCCCGCGTTGAACGCCGCCGCCCAGCCGGCGCGCGGGAACAGCGAGACCGACTCCCAGGTCGCGGTGAACCCGTGACCCGGGCGCGCGAACGGGGTGCCAGCCGGAAAGCCGACCCAGTCGCCGTGCGCGTCGGCACCGAGCCAGACGCCGTCGAACGCCCAGTGCGGCTGCCCGAGCCACTTCATCGCGCGAACGCGGACGGGTTCGCCGGGCACGCTCGGGGGTGCGGAGGCGAGGGGACGGTCATCGGCGGCGCTCACCCGACCACCGTATCCGCGCCTACGCTGGAACCCGTGGACTGCTCCTACTTCGACGCCCGGCGCTGCCGGTCGTGCTCGCTCATGGGACAGCCCTACGCCTCGCAGCTCGCGGACAAGCAGCGGCACGCAGAAGACCTGCTGGCCGCCCACGACGGCCTCGACTGGCTGACGCCCGTCGGCAGCCGCGAAGACGGCTACCGCAACAAGGCGAAGATGGTGATCGGCGGCACGACGGCCTCGCCGACGATCGGCATCCTCGACGCCGACGGGCACGGCATCGACCTCGAGGCCTGCGGCATCTGCTCACCCGGGCATCGCGCGGCCTTCCCCGTGATCGCCGCGTTCATCACACGCGCGGCGATCGCGCCCTACGACGTGCCGAGCCGCACTGGCGAGCTCAAGCACCTGATCCTCACCGAGTCGCCCGACGGCGAGCTGATGATCCGCTTCGTCGTGCGCTCGACCGAGCCGGTCGGCCGCATCCGCAAGCACTTGCCGTGGCTCCTCGCCGAGCTGCCGAACGCCCGGGTCGTCACGGCGAACGTGCTGCCCGAGCACAAGGCCGTGCTCGAGGGCGAGCACGAGATCGTCTTCACCGAGGCGTCGACCCTGCCGATGCGGCTCGGCGACGTGACCATGCACCTGCGCCCGCAGAGCTTCTTCCAGACCAACACCGAGATCGCCGAGGCGCTCTACGTCGAGGCCCGCGACTGGGTGCGCGCCCTCGCGCCCGACTCGGCCTGGGACCTCTACTCGGGCGTCGGCGGCTTCGCCCTGCACATCGCGGATGCCGCGGCATCCGTCACGGGCATCGAGACGAGCGTCGAGGCCGTCGCGAGCGCCGAGCTCAGCCGAACGGATGCCGCGCTCTCGCGCGTTCGGTTCGCCGCCGGCGACGCCACGGCGTTCGCCCTCGAGTCCGAGGAGTCGCCCGACCTCGTGATCGTGAACCCGCCCCGCCGGGGCATCGGCCGCGAGCTGAGCGGATGGCTCGAGGCATCCGCCGTTCGCCACGTGCTGTACTCCAGCTGCAACGCGGCCTCGCTCGCGCGGGACCTCGAGGCGATGCCGTCGCTGCGCCCGGTGCGCGGGCGGGTGTTCGACATGTTCCCGCAGACGACGCATTTCGAGGTGATGGTGCTGCTCGAACGCAGCCCGTCGGTCGGATAGCGACCGGGCCTCCCGGTCGAGTGGCGGCGCCATGCTGTCGCCGGTCGAGTGCGACGCAGGCGCGTATCGAGACCCCCGGTCCCGCACCGCGACGCCCGTCAGCGCACGCCGGCCGCGCGCCCGAGGCAGAAGCGGCGCACGGGCTCGGTGGGCACGAGGGTCGCGAGGCGCGCGTACTCCGTGGCTGCCTCGTCGCGACGCCCGGTGCGCCACGCGAGGTCGGCGAGGGCGAGGCTCGCGTCGAGCGCCGCGTACGGGGCCGAGCCGTCGGCGAGCCGCTGCAGCTCGGCCCGGATGCCCCGGAGGGCCGCCGTGCGCTCGCCCGACTCGGGCGCGAGGAGGCTCCGGTGCAGCTCGGCCGAGAGCCGTCCGGCCGTGACCGACGGCGAACCCCACACCCGTTCGAGCGCGACGTAGAAGGCGACGACGCGGTTCCAGTCGGTCTCGGCGAAGCTCGGTGCCGACGTGTGCAGGCCGGCGATCGCCGCCTCGAGCACGAACCGGCCGTCCCCTCGATCGGCCGCCGCCGCCGCGTCGTCGAGCCCCGCCTCGATGAGCCGTCGGTCCCACAGGCCTCGGTCGACCTCGTCGAGGGGCAGCGCGGCGCCGTCGGCGCCGAGGCGTCCCGGCCGGCGCGCGAGCCCCAGGCGCACGACGGCTCGGAGCCCGCGCACCTCCGGGTCGTCGGGGAACTCGGCGACGAGCGCGTCGGCGATCGAGAGCGCCTGCCGGCCGAGGTCGTCGAGCGGGCTCTGCGGGTCGAGCACGTCGCGGTGCGCGACCGTGAACATGCCGGCCACGCTCGCGAGCACCACGGGCAGGCGCACGCGACGCTCGGGAGCCTCGGGCACGTGGAAGCGACCACGGGCCTCGGCGAGCGCGTGCTTGGCCCTCGTCAGCCGCGCGGCGGCGGCCGAGGGCTGGATGCCGAGGTGCGCCGCGATGCGCGGCACGTCGAGCCCGCACACGACGCGCAGCGCGAGCACGAGCCGCGCCTGCTCCGTGAGCGCGGGGTCGCACGCCACGAAGAGCAGCGCGACCCGGTCGTCGAGCGCGTCGCCGAGCATCGTCTCCCGATCGGATGCCCCGGACGCGGCATCCGCCTCGCCCGCGCCCTGCCGCAGTTCCCCGGCCAGCTGCTCCGCGTGCCGGAACTCGACGGCCGCACGCCGGCGGTCGTCGATCCAGGCGCGCTTGCCGACCGCCGTGCACCACGCGGCGAGCGAGCCGAGCGGCGGCCCCTCGCCGCCGGCCTGGGCGACGGCTCGCGCCACCGCCTCGGCCGCGTACTCCTGCGCGTCGTCGAGGCTGCCGGTGTAGGCGGCCAGTGCGCGCACGATCCGCGGCCAGGCG
The DNA here is from genome assembly GCF_051016555.1 of Agromyces sp. Marseille-Q5079. NCBI lineage: Bacteria > Bacillati > Actinomycetota > Actinomycetes > Micrococcales > Microbacteriaceae > Agromyces > Agromyces sp. Marseille-Q5079. The sequence goes on from NZ_JBPEJF010000005.1 coordinate 282,403, forward strand.
TCGACGAAGTCCTCGCCCAGGTCGGCGATCGGGTCGGTCACGAGATCGGGAACACCTTGCGCCACTCGATGTGCCCATCCGTCGGCACGAGGGCCGCGATGCGTCGGGCGAGCGCCTCGTCGTCGGTCTCGACGACGTAGTAGCCCGAGACGACCTCGCTCGTGTCCGGGTACGGCCCGTCGGAGTAGACCGCGTCCTCCTCGACGCGATCGCCTGCCCCGGGCGTCACGCGGCCGCCGTGGCGCGCGTTCTGCAGGGCCGCGGCGCCGACGATGCGGGCGCCGAGCCGGGCGACCGCCTCCTGGAACGCCTTGTGCGCCGGGAAGTTGTTCTCGGGCTCACCGCCCGGCACGCCCGGGCGTTCGCCGAGGAATGCGTCGGAATCCCAGTCGGGCTCGTGGATCAGATAGACGTACGTGTCGGTCATGGTGTCGCTCCTTGGGTCGATGCCCTCTCGTGCCGTGACGAGGTCCGTCACACCATGGTGACGAGGAACGCCCTCGGAAATCGACATCCGAGGGCAATGAATTGCGTGCAGTCCAACGGCGGGAGGAGGTCGGCCGCTTCGGAGGCGCCATCCGTCCGAGACGTCCTCCCACGCGCGCGACGTCCTCCCGGCGCTACGCGGAAGCGGACGGCAGGCTCGCCGTGAGCTCGGCGAGCTCCGCGATGCGCGACGCGCGGTCCCTGGGCGCGCCGGGCACGCCCGGCCGCTGCTGGTCGGCTCGAGGCCCGCCGAGGGGTCGGTAGTCGACGCCCTGCTCGCCCAGCCACGCGATGTATGCGGGCAGGCGCTGCTCGAACGCCGCCCAGTCGAGCGGCCCGCCGTTCCACGCGACCTCGGCGAACGCACCGAGACGTGGGAACACCGCGTAGTCGAGCCGGTCGCGCGTGTCGAGGTGCTCGGTCCAGACGTTCGCCTGCACGCCGACGACGCGCTCGCGCAGGGCGGCCGACGCATCCGCCGGGAGCGGGTCGAACGACGCGGCGTCCTCGAGCGAGAGCACGGTGCCGACGGGGATCGGCTCTTCGGCGGCATCCGACTGGCGATAGTCGAGGTAGGTCCAGAGATCGGGGCAGAGCACGACGTCGTGGCCGAGGCGCGCACCGAGCTCGGCGCCGACGGGCCCGCGCCACGACGCCACGACGGCATCGGCGGGCAGGGCGGACGCCACGGCATCCGCCCCCTCGAGCATCTCGTCCCAGCCGATGACGCGACGCCCGCGCGACGCGAGGTGCCCCGCCACCTGTGCGAGGAACCACGCCTGCAGCTCCTCCTCGGTGGCGAGTCCGCGCTCGGCCATGAGCTCCTGCGTGCGCGCGTCTGCCGCCCATCGCTGCTTGCGAACCTCGTCGCCGCCGAAGCCGACCACGTCGGAGTCGAACACCTCGCAGAGCTCGTCGAAGACCGTGCGCACGAAGTCGAGCGTGGCCTGCTCGACGTTCAGCACCTCGTCGTTGATGCCGTAGCGCGTCCAGGGCTCGACGTTGCGCGCCCGCACGTCGTCGACCTCGCCGACGCCGAACTCGGGGTACGCCGCGAGGATCGCCTTGGCATGGCCCGGCACGTCGACCTCGGGCACCACGCGGATGCCGCGGGCCGCCGCATACGCGACGAGCTCGCGCAGCTCGGCCTGCGAGTAGGAGCCCTCGTGCGGCACGCCGTCGAGGGTCGACGCCGGCCCGTGCCCGAGCTGCGACGCGGAGCGCCGCCCGCCGACCTCGGTGAGGCGCGGATACGCCCGCACCTCGAAGCGCCAGCCCTGGTCGTCGGTGAGGTGCAGCTGCAGCACGTTGAGCCCGTGCGCCGCGAGCAGGTCGACGAAGCGCAGCAGGTCGGGCAGCGGCCGGAACCGGCGGGCGACGTCGAGCATGACCCCGCGCCAGGCGAACCGAGGCTCACCCTCGAGGTCGAGCGGGGCGCGAGGCACGGGCACCGCCGCCGCCGGTCGATTTGACGCCCCGGCGCCGTATCGAGACCCCTGATCGGCGTCTCGATGCGCGCCGCTGCTCGACGGCAGCGCGACGCTCACGCCCCCGCCGCCAACTCCCGGGCACGGGCGAGCGCGGCATCCGTCGCCTCGTCGAAGATGCGCTCGAGCCCGGCCCCCTCGAGCACGGCGACCGCGCGTTCGGTCGTGCCCTTGGGGCTCGTGACGCGTCGGCGCAGCTCGGTCGGGTCGACGTCGGATGCCGCGAGCAACTCGCTCGCGCCCCGGAAGGTGCCCTGCACCATGAGCGCCGCCTGCTCGGGCGTGAAGCCCTTGCCGATCGCCGTCGCCGTGAGCTGCTCGATCAGGTAGAAGACGTAGGCCGGGCCAGACCCCGAGATCGTGGAGAGCGCGTCGATCTGCTCCTCGGGCACGACGATCACGTCGCCGACGGTCTCGAACAGGGCGACGGCGAGCGCGAGGTCCGCCTCGCTCGACCGCGTGCCCGCGGCGACGCCGGTGACCGCACGGCCGACGAGGGCGGGCGTGTTCGGCATCGAGCGGATGACGGCAACCGACGACGGCAGCAGCGATTCGAACGTGGCGACCGTGACGCCGGCCGCGACCGAGACCACGACGGCATCCGGTTCGAGCGCGTCGCCGATCTCGCGCAGCAGGTCGGGCACCATCGCGGGCTTCACGGCGACGACCACGATCTTCGCGCCGGCGACGGCCGTGCGGTTGGCCGCGGCATCCGTCTCGGTCGCGTAGGCGGTGACGTTCTCGAGCGCCGACAGCTCGGCGGCGTTGGCCGCGGAGCGGTTGGTGGCGCGGATGCCGCCGTCGACCTCGATGCCGGGCTGCAGGAGCCCGGAGAGGATGGCGCGGGCCATCGAACCGGCGCCGAGGAAGGCGATCGTGGGCAGCTTCGCAGGCGATCGATCAGGCATGCGTCCCATCCTAGGATTGACCCATGAGCGCATCGGGCGGCACCAGAGCCATCATCGCGGCATTCCTCGCCAACGCGGGCATCGCCCTGACCAAGTTCATCGCGTGGTTCTTCTCGGGCTCCACCTCGATGCTGGCCGAGGGCGTGCACTCGCTCGCCGACGCCGGCAACCAGCTGCTGCTCATCCTCGGCGGTCGCCAGGCCAAGAAGGCGGCCGACAAGGAGCACCCGTTCGGCTACGGCCGCGAACGTTACGTGTACGCCTTCGTCGTGTCGATCATCCTCTTCTCGGTCGGCGGCATCTTCTCGATCTACGAGGGCATCGACAAGCTGACCCACCCGCACGAGCTCGAGAACGCCTGGCTGCCGCTGCTCGTGCTCACCATCGCGATCGTGCTGGAGTCCTTCTCGCTGCGCACCGCGGTCAAGGAGTCCAACCACGTTCGCGGACGCCAGACCTGGGTGCAGTTCGTGCGCCGGGCGAAGGCGCCCGAGCTGCCCGTCGTCCTCCTCGAAGACGTCGCGGCGCTGATCGGACTGGTCTTCGCCTTCCTCGCCGTCGGCCTCACCGTGATCACGGGCAACCCGACGTTCGACGCGATCGGCACGCTCATGATCGGCACGCTCCTCGTGATCGTGGCCGTCGTGCTCGGCATCGAGACCAAGTCCCTCCTCGTCGGCGAGGGTGCGAACGACGACGACGTCGAGTCCATCCGCAAGGCCATCACCGACGGCCCCGAGATCGAGCGCATCATCCACATGAAGACGCTCTACCTCGGCCCCGACGAACTGCTCGTCGCGGCGAAGCTCGGGTTCACCGCCGACCAGCCGCTGCTCGAGGTCGCGGCCGCGACGAACGTCATCGAGCAGCGCATCAGGGCCGCCGTGCCCGCCGCCCGCGTCATCTACATCGAGCCCGACGTCTGGGTCGACCCGAACCTCGCGGCCCCGCCCACCGACGCGATCGTCATCAAGGGCCTCGAGTGACGGATGCCGCGACCGGGCGCCGCCCCACCGCGCTCGTCTTCCGGCACGACTCCGCCATCGGCCTCGGCAACCTCGGCCCGACCCTCGAGGCTCACGGCTACGAGATCGTCACGATCGACGCGCCCGAGACGGATGTCGCCGCGCTCGACGCGCTCGCACCCGACCTCGTGGTCGTGCTCGGCGGCGACGAGGCGGCATACGAGACCGACCGCTACCCGTACCTCGCCGACGAGATGGCGCTGCTCCGCACGCGCATCGAGGCCGAGGCCCCGATCTTCGGCGTGTGCCTCGGCGCGCAGATGCTCGCCGCGACGCTCGGCGGCCGCGCCTACCGCGGCGCGCGCAAGGAGGTCGGCTGGCTGACGGTGCAGCCGACCGAGGCCGGTTCGGCGTCGCCCGTGCGGCACTTCGACGGCGTGCCCGCGGTGCAGTGGCATGGCGACTCGTTCGAGCTGCCCGACGACGCGGGCCTCGTTCGCCTCGCCGGTTCGTCGCAGTACGAGAACCAGGCGTTCGCGAAGGGCGACTGGCTCCTCGCGGTGCAGTTCCACCCCGAGGTCGACGACGCCATCCACGAGCAGTGGCTCGACGCGTGGGGCGACGAACTGCCCGAGTACGGGCTCAGCCGCGAGCAGCTGCGCGCGGAGCGAGCGACGCACGGGCCGCGTGCCCAGGCGGCATCCGCCCTGCTGTTCGGCGAGTACCTCGACGGACTCGCGGCGCGGCGGGCGGCCGACACGGCCGCGTAGCCGCGCCTCGCCCGCGCCGGCCCGTCGCAGGGACGCATTCTCTCCGCGCCGATTCCGTCGCGGGAGACGCGTTCTCTCCGCGCGTCGCGTGGCTACGTTCTCTCCGCGCCGCCCCCGCCGCGGCTCAGGACGACGACGGCGGCTCAGGCCGGAATCGCGGGACCCGTCCTGAGCCGGGGCCGTTCGCCTGAGCCGGCGCCGTTCGCCTGAGCCGGCGCCGTTCGCCTGAGCCCGCGTCCGCCGGCCGCGATCAGAAGTGCGTGCCGCCGTCGATGCGGACCTCGGTGCCGGTGATGAACGCACCGTCGGCGCTCGCGAGCATCGCCACGACGCCGGCGACGGTCTCGGGGCCGGCGAAGCCCTGGCCGAGGGCCGGCTGCAGCTTCATGAAGAGCATCATGTCGGCGTCCTCGGGCAGGCCGGGACCCTGGCTCTGCTTCGACTGCCCCGACCCGTCGGTCATGCCCGAGGCGATCGAGCCGGGCTGCACCGAGTTGAAGCGGATGCCCTGCTTCGCGTACTCGGCCGCGAGCGCGTGGGTCATCGACTGCACGCCGCCCTTGCTGGCCGCGTACGCCGCCATGTAGGGGTGGGCGAATGCCGCGGAGGTCGAGCTGAAGTTGACGACGGCCGAACCGGTGCCCTCGAGGAGCGCCGGGATGGCCTCGCGGATCATGAGGAACGTGCCCACGAGGTTCACGCGGACGACCTGTTCGAACGAGTCGAGCGTGGTCTCGTGGGTGTGCGAGGAGCGGAGGATGCCGGCGGCGTTGACGAGCACGTCGAGCCCGCCGAGCGCGGCGACCGCTGCGGCGACGCCATCGCGAACGGATGCCTCGTCGGCGATGTCCACGGTGACCGTGGTGAGCCGTAGGGCGTCGTCTCCGGCCTTCGCGACGGTGTCGGCGAGGCCCGCCTCGCTGACGTCGGCGGCGACGACGGAGCCGCCATCGGCGAGCATCCGGAGCACGGTGGCCTGGCCGATGCCGGAACCTCCACCGGTGACGAGCGAGCGGCGTCCTTCATAGCGGTTCATTGCGGGTGACCTTTCGGTTGTCGGGGTACTCCTATACACGGTACGCCTACCTGGCACGTTGTGCCACAGTGGCGAGTTACGCCGACGACGAACCTCCGATCGCGTACGCTGCGAGGGTGCCCGAGAGACCCCAGACGCTGACCGAGCGCCGCAAGGCCGCGACCGAGCTCGAGATCGCGCGCGCCGCCGCGGTGCTCTTCGCCGAGCACGGCGCCGAGCAGGTCACGACCGAGACGATCGCGGGCGCGGCCGGCATCTCGCTGCGCACCTTCTACCGGTACTTCCCCACCAAGGAGGACGCCGTCGCGCCGCTCCTCGTGGTCGGGGCCGGCGAGTGGCGGGCCGCCATCGCCGCCTCGGCGCCCGGCGACCCGATCGGCGCGATCCCCGCGATCATCGAGCACCTGCTGACCCCGCACGACGACGAGGGGCACGAGGCGCTGCAGTGGACGCGCGGCCTCCTCCGCGCCGTGGCCGACGACCCCGCGCTGCGGACCGTGTGGCATCGGGTGAACCACGACTCCGAGGACCGCCTCCGCGGCATCCTCGCCGGCCTCGTCGGGGAGGACGTCGACCCGTTCGAGGTTCGCCTGCTCGCCGCCGCGGCGACCGACGCCATCCGCATCGGCCTCGAGGAATGGGCGGCGTCCGACGACGCATCCGTCCCGCCGGCCGGGCTCGCGACCCGGGCCTTCGCGCAGCTCTCGCGCGGCATCACGCTCGCGCCGTAGGCGGCACCGGAAGGCAACCGGAACGTGGCCCGCAGGCGGCGCCCGTCAGGCGGGGCGGTGCGCCGCGTCGCCGAAGAAGTCGAGCAGCAGCTTCGCCGCGGCATCCGCCTCGACGCCCGCGTACACCTCGACCCGGTGGTTGAGGCGCCGATCGCGCAGCACGTCGTAGAGCGATCCGGATGCACCGGCCTTGTCGTCCCAGGCCCCGAAGACGACCGTCGGCACGCGCGCCGCGAGGATCGCGCCGGCGCACATCACGCACGGCTCGAGGGTGACGATCAGGGTGCAGCCCTCGAGGCGCCACTCGCCGTGCGCTGCCGCGGCGTCGCGGAGCGCGAGCACCTCGGCGTGGGCGGTGGGGTCGCCGGTGAGCTCCCGTTCGTTGCGGCGGGCGGCGATGACCACGCCACCGGCATCCACGACGATGGCGCCGACCGGGACGTCGCCCGTCACGGGCGCCTGCGCCGCCTCGGCGAGCGCGAGCCGCATCCACTCCCGGTGGGACTCGGGCACGGACGCATCCACCACCGCACTCCCTCCACGAGACGCCTGCAAACTAGACTCGAGCCTATGCGAGTCCACGTGGCAGACCACCCGCTCATCACCCACAAGCTGACGGTGCTCCGCGACGTCGACACGCCGTCGCCCGTCTTCCGGGCGCTCGTCGAAGAGCTGATGACGCTCCTCGCCTACGAGGGCACGCGGGGCGTCCGCGTCGAGCCCGTCGACATCCTCACGCCGGTGGCGCCCACGACGGGCGTGCGCATCGCAGATCCGAAGCCGCTCATCGTGCCGATCCTGCGCGCGGGCCTCGGCATGCTCGAGGGCATGGTCAAGCTGCTGCCGAGCGCCGAGGTCGGCTTCCTCGGCATGGCCCGCAACGAGGAGACGCTGCAGCCCACGACCTACGCCGAGCGGCTCCCCGACGACCTGTCCGACCGCCAGTGCTTCGTGCTCGACCCGATGCTGGCCACCGGCGGCTCGCTCGCGGCGGCCATCGAGTTCCTGCTGCAGCGCGGGGCGACGGATGTCACGGCGATCTGCATCCTCGCCGCTCCCGAGGGACTCGCTTTCGTCGAGGAGCAGCTGCACGGCCAGGACGTCACCATCGTGCTCGGCGCGCTCGACGAGCGCCTCAACGAGCAGGGCTACATCGTCCCGGGTCTCGGCGACGCGGGCGACCGCCTCTACGGGACGGTCTAGACTCCGACCCTCCAGCGGGTCGTGCCGAAGGATCTTCGGCAGGACCCGCCCATTCCCGGGGACCCGCCGCAGAACATTTTTTTCAAGCTGGGCTTTTCGAGGATCCTTGCCCAGTGAGGCTTCCACTCCCCGATCCTGCCGGATGCTGCAGCCACGCCTGCACCGTCTGCGGTGTCACACCACGTCACGCCCACGTCACGGATTGACACATCCCGGGACGTCGGATTGACTATCGCTCATGACTGACACCGCACACACCCTGATCGCCCCCGAGGCCCTCAGGACGACCGGCATGATGATGCCGGCGCGTGCACCCATGTGTTGTCGAATGTGCCGCTGACCCGCGACCTTCCCGCCGAGTCGCCGTAGCCGGACGAATCTCAGTCCGACCGCGACTCCCCGAACCTTCTCCAGGTTCGCAATTCGGCCCACGGGCCTTCGCCACCCCCGCCGAGGGGTGTTCGCCGCACCGTCTTCATCGCAAGGAATCCATCATGTCTCTCGCCATCGCTCCCGCCCGCACCTCCATCGCCGACCGGGCCGACGCGCCCCGCATCGCCGGCACGACCCTCCGCAGCGCCGCTCCGCTCGGCGCCGCCCCTGCCTCCACGGCGCACATCGCCCAGGTCGCCCCGGCGGCCGAGCGGCCCGCCGCACCCCGTGTCCGCGCCGTACCCGACGGCACCGAGGCCCGCGGCTTCGTGCTCTACGTCGGCATCGACGAGTCGAAGGCCGACATCGACGGCACCACCCTCCACCGCATCGTCGAGGCGCTCCGCGCCCTGACCGGCGAGATCGCCCCGTCGGCCGAGACCTACGCCGCCGTCGCCCTCGCTCCGGCCGGCGCCGGGGGCCGCGACGTCGACGTCGTGCGCCTCGCCCTCCAGGACCCGGCCGCGCTCGCCAAGCAGCGCGACACCAGCGAGGCCCGCAACGACACCGACCGCCACCCCAACGGCGTGATCATCGACATCTCGCGCAAGCGCGTGCTGCTCGACGGCGAGCCCGCCGGCCTCACGTACAAGGAGTTCGAGCTGCTCCAGTTCCTCGTGCTCCGCGAGGGCCGCACCATCGACCGCCACGAGCTCATCGAGAACCTCTGGTCGGCCGAAGACGAGATCCCGAGCGAGCGCACCATCGACGTGCACGTGCGCCGCCTGCGCTCGAAGCTCGCCCACTACCAGGACATCGTCCGCACGGTCCGCGGCATCGGCTACCGGTTCGACCGTCACGCCGACGTGTCGATCCGCCAGGCGTCGACGCCCTCGCCCGACCTCTACTGAGGCACGGCCGGCCAGGGCGTTCCCGGCCGCGTCGCGGCATCCGCCGCCCTTCGGGGCCGGTGCGCCAGGTAGGCCACGCCGTCGGAGAACCGACGCTCGTCGACGAGTTCGAGGTCGAGGTGCAGCCCCTCCGCGAAGACGGGGAGGCCGCCCCCGACCACGACCGGCGACAGGTACTGGCGCACCTCGTCGACGAGCCCGACGTCCAGGGCACAGGCCGCGAGCGTCGGCCCGCCGATCGAGACGTCGAGGTCGGATGCCTCGACGAGCCGCCGGATCCCGTCGGCGTCGAACGTGCGCTCGACGCGCGTGCGCCCGCTGCCGACGAGGCCGAGCGACGACGAGTAGACCACCTTGTCGGTGGCCCGCCAGAGTTCTGCGTACTCGCGGATCACGTCGGGAGCGCCCTCGACGTCCATGTGCTCCCACACCGCGAGCACCTCGTACATGCGGCGACCGAGCAGCATCGTGCCGACCGACCGCTGCTGCACGTTGACCGCGGCGTGCACCTCCTCGCTCGGCGCAGACCAGTCGAACCGACCGTCGGCGTCGGCGACGTACCCGTCGAGCGACGCGATCGCGGTGTACACGAGACGACCCATGGACCCCACCCCCGCCCGCGATCCTCGCGCAGCGCGCGACCCGCCGCAACGGTCGAAGGGCTCGACACCGGGTCGCCGACGGCCTCCGAACCGGCGCGCCGACGAGCTCGAACCAAGCTCACGGAAAAATCACAGAACGATAACTAGCGCCCGTTATCGATCCGTTATATATTCGGTTGTGCACCGACTGTTTGCTGTGGCGGTCGGTGCGGAATGTGATTGCAGGACACTCTTGGTGCAAGGGTGAGGGTCGGTCGTCAGCCTCTACGACCGGCCCTCACCCATTTCCGGCGCCGAGTTCCCTATTCTGGGAACTGGTCCGCGATCACGACTTCGGACCATCGACGACGAACACGTTCCGAAGGGATCCCCGTGACCGACCGAGCGATCGCCGTGGCTGCCTGGGAGTCGCTGTTCCGCGCGCAGGTCACGGTCATCCGAACGCTCTCCGAGAGCTTCCCGAGCGAACTCATCTCCCTCAACGAGTACGACGTGCTCTTCAACATCTGCCGCGCCCCCGGGCGTCGTCTGCGCCTGAAGGACCTCAACCGCTCCGTGCTCATCAGCCAGCCGAGCGTCAGCCGCATGCTCGATCGGCTCTCGAGCCGCGGGCTGGTCACCAAAGTCCCCGATCCCGTCGACGGACGCGGCACCATCGTCTCGATCACCGACGACGGCTTCACGCTCTACCGCCAGGTCGCGTACCAGCACATCGCCGCGATCGAGCGGAGCGTCGGAGCGGGGCTCGACGACGACGAGCTCGTGACCCTGACCGACCTCTGCCGCCGCATGCGCCTCGCGATCGCCGACCCGCTCATCGGCGAGCCCGTGACCGACGACGCATCGGCCGACGAGGCGACGGGCTGACCGCGACGACCGCATGCGATGGATCCTGCTCGCGATCCTGGGCAGCCTGCTCAGCGTTCTCGTGGGCGCGGTGATCGTGCGGCTCGGCTTGGACTGGGCCGACACCTTCGAGTACAGCGCGGCATCCGAGATCCGTTATCTCGTCGTCGCCGGCGTCGCGCTCGCGGTCGCGATCGGCGGGTCCGCGGCATCCGCGGTGTTCTTCCTACGTCGTGGTCGCCGAGCTCGCCGGGAGCGCTGATCGAGGCGACCGAAGGCGCGCTCGGATCGCCGGCGTTCCGTGGGCGCGGGACAGTGGGGCGGGAACCCTACCTCCCGCCCCACTGCGGCCTCCATGAGGCCTCCCCCTGCCGAGCGACCCGAACTGAGCTCGGCGAGGCGTCCAGAGGAAGTGATGGGCAATCAGTCCCCGATGCGCATGACGGATCGGTCGTTCGGGCCGACTCTGGGTTGCTCGAAATGCTATCGCCGCAGCGCTCGCAGCACAGCGCCCCGAACGGGTGTCAATTCGGCTGGTCGACGGAGTCCGCGTACTCGGGGTGCCGTGTCAGGTACTCGGCGATGAACGGGCACTGCGGCACGATTCGGTCGCCGCGGGCGACGGCGTCGTCGAGGACGAACCTCGCCAGTCGGCTCCCGAGGCCCCGGCCCTCGAACTCGGGCTGCACGATCGTGTGCGTGAAGACCGTGCGGCCGGGCGACGACACGAACATCGCGATGCCGGCCCGGACGCCGTCGACCGTCATCTCGTAGCGTCGTGCGGCGTCGTCTCGCACGATCTCGATCTGGTCGGGCTCCACCTGCGTCACGCCATCTCCATTCGTCGTGGTTCGATCATGTCATCATCCGGAGGCTCGCCGGCCGCCGGGCCTCCCGCCACGACCGGGCGGAGGCCGCGACCGCCTCGTCGCGAACCGGAGCGCGCCGGAGCCCTGGGGCGAGCACCGTCGGGCTCCGAGCGCCGAAGCCTCGACGCGACATCCGCCGCGACGGCCCGACCGGTCGCGACGCCGTCGGACACGCGTCGCTTCGCGCCGTGCACGACCTCGAGGGCGAGGCCCGCGGCATCCGCGGCACCGGCGCGGAGCGCACCCGGCTCGCGCGGGGTCACCGTGAGCGCGATCAGCCAGACGAAGATGAGCGAGAACGCCACGATCTCGAAGACCGTGAGGCTGACCAGGCGCACACCGTCGTAGAGGCCCATCGCCCCCGCCTCGACGACGACGAGCGCGACCGAGAGCACGACCAACCGCTTCGGCGCGGCCGGCACGAGCAGGCGCAGGCCGAGGGCGGGCACCGCGAAGCTCGCCGCGGCGCCGAGCGCGAACAGGTTGTGCAGGTCGGTCGCGGTGTCGATCGGCACGAGGCCGACGCCCATGAGGCAGGCCCCGATCGCCACGATGCACACCCGCAGCACGCGCATGCGCGCGGGACTCGCTCCGAAGCGCGGCGACGCGAGGCCACTGGTCAGGGTGCGCGCGAGCAGGGCCATCGATAGGCCGGAGAGCACCGCACCCGCATTGAAGTAGAACGCGGCCGCGTCGTCGGTGGTGCCGAGCGTGCTGAAGTTGAGGTCCCACCACGGTCCCGCCGCCGTCGTGCTCATGCTCGCGATCGCCGCCGTCGCCAGCAGCAGCGCCGCGAGGTTGAACGTGCGATAGGCGTGATCGTGCACGGCGACCCGGTGCAGGCAGAACACGCCGATCGCGAGCCCGCCCCCGAGCACCAGGCCGACGCCCCACTGCCCTCCCGGCACGGGAAGGAAGGCCGCAGCCGAGAAGTGCACGCCGAGCGCCGCGACGGCGAACCACGACCCCGCGGCGAGCGCCGCACGATTGCCGGGCGTCGAGCGGAACCCGAAGCGGTGCAGGACCTCGATCCCCCGCTCGGACACCGACGCGATCCCGAGCGCCACGAACGCCAGCCCCCCCGCCACGACGCCGAACACGATCGCGCCTGCCTGACGGTCGTACCAGCCGGCGTCGATCGGCGTTCCGAGGCGAGGAGCGAAGACCTGGAACACCGCGACGCCGAGCAGCAGGGCGATGAGCGTGACGAGCACCCGACGCATGACGGATGCGGCGACGCCGTCGCGGATCGCGGCGAGACGCCTCCGCGCCTCACGTCGGCGCGCCGCACGCTCGCGGAGCGCGGCATCCAGCGCACGTGGGGAGCGCGCGCCCGAAGGGACGGTCGCCCCTGTCGACGCCGCCTGGGGCCCCCCGAAGACCCGTGCACCCATTTGCCGCGCCCTCATGGTCCGGTTACATCACGGTCAGTAGGTCGAGCGTAACCGTGGCCAAACTCGTCGACCAAGGGCGGATTGTGCAACGAAACGCATTGTTCAGCAGATCCACAGACAGCGAGACGTTTTCCACCCCCGAACGGGGGTGGAAACCCGTCGAATCGGCGCCGACCGGCGCATCTGCTTGAATTGCGGTCATGCCCGCAACACCGCCTCCGACGCACGTCGGCCGCTGATGCGGATCTCCGCCCGCGCCGACTACGCCGTGCGCGCCGCACTCCTGCTCGCCGCCGCGCCCGACGGCGCCCTCGTGTCGTCCGAGTCCATCGCGACCGCGGAGGCGATCCCGGCGAGCTTCCTCGAGGGCATCCTCACGAGCCTCCGGCGCGCCGGCATCGCCGAGAGCCGGCGCGGCGCCAACGGCGGCTTCCGGCTGGCGCGCGACGCGGCATCCGTCTCCATCGCCGATGTCGTCCGCGCGGTCGACGGCCCCCTCGTGTTCGTCCGCGATTCGCGCCCTTCCGACCTGCAGTACACGGGCGCCAGCACGGGCCTGCTCGACGTCTGGGTGGCCCTCCGCGCGAGCGTCCGCACGGTGCTCGAGGAGACGAGCCTCGCGGCGGTCGTCGCGGGCCGACTGCCCGACCACGTGCGCCGGCTCGCCGACGATCCGTCGGCCTGGCAGAGCCCCGACGCCCGCGGCTGATCGGGCCGCACCCGCCTCACCCGGGCCGCCGAACGCCTGCATGACGTCATGCGACGACACGCGACGACATGTCGCTTGTCGGCGTCGACCGCCCGCCCCTAGATTCCCGAGTACTCCAGTTGGATTCCTCGGAAAGAAGGCGTGATGCAGACCCTCGTACTCCTGGCCCTCGTCGGGTTCGCCGCCCAGCTCGTCGACGGCGCGCTCGGCATGGCGTACGGCGTCACGTCGACCACGCTGCTGCTCGCGATCGGCGCGAACCCCGCCTCGGCGAGCGCCTCGGTGCACCTCGCCGAGATCGGCACGACCCTCGCCTCCGGCATCTCGCACTGGCGATTCGGCAACGTCGACTGGAAGGTCGTCCTGCGCATCGGCATCCCGGGCGCGATCGGCGCCTTCCTCGGCGCCACGGTGCTCTCCTCGCTCTCGACGGATGACGCGAAGCCGATCATGGCTGGCATCCTCCTCGCCCTCGGCGTGTACCTGCTCATCCGCTTCACCTTCCGCTCGCTGCCCAAGGTGAACACGGCGAAGCCGCTGCGCCTCCGCTTCCTCGCCCCCGTCGGACTCGTCGGCGGCTTCCTCGACGCCACCGGCGGCGGCGGCTGGGGCCCGGTGGGCACTCCCGCACTGCTCGCGAGCGGCCGTATCGAGCCCCGCAAGGTCATCGGCTCGATCGACACGAGCGAGTTCCTCGTCTCGGTCGCGGCCAGCATCGGCTTCCTCATCGGCCTCGGGGCCGGCGGCTTCGACCTCGGCTGGGTTCTCGCCCTCCTCATCGGCGGCGTCCTGGCCGCGCCGCTCGCCGCCTGGCTCGTGCGCAAGCTCCCCCCGCGCCTGCTCGGCTCGCTCGTCGGCGGCGTGATCGTCTTCACGAACGCCCGCACCATCCTGATCACCGCAGAGGCCACGGCGACCGTCACGACCGCGGTGCTGCTCGGCATCGTCGTGATCTGGGCGGCGGCCGTCGCGTTCGCCGTTCGCACGCTCCGCGCCGACCGTCGCGCCGAAGCCGCAGCCGTCGCGGCGGGCACGGATTCCGCCGAGTCGGATGCCGCCGCCGGCGCCCGCGACGACGCGGCGGTGTCGGCGGGCGTCGAGCCCCGCTGAGTCGTCTGCACGGACGAAGGGCCCCGGATCCATCGGATCCGGGGCCCTTCGCGTCGCACCGTTCGGGAGACCGCGGTTCACGAGACGGCGGTTCGGGGAAGCGCCGTACGGGGAAACGCCGTTCGGGGAAACGAAGAACGGCCCGCTTTCGCGAGCCGTTCTCCTACTGTCTCAACCAGTGTGCGCCCGGAGGGATTCGAACCCCCAACCTTCTGATCCGTAGTCAGATGCTCTATCCGTTGAGCTACGGGCGCATGCGCTTCGAGAAGCGCAGTCCCTGTGCTGTTTCCAGCGCAGGCAACCCCGTTACTCTATCCCACCGATCGCGCCGGCGCCAATCGAGCGATGAGCGCGTGCGTCACTCACAGCCTCCCCTCAGGAGACCGGCCCTGCGCGCCGCTCATTCGCCGGTCGGCGCACCACGCATCGCGTCGAGCGCCGCGAGCTGCCGCTTGAGCGCGACCTGCCGGTACGAGGTCTCGATGAGCTCGGCCAGGAACTGCCAATCGGTGCCGGGCGCATCGAGATCGGTGCCGACCCAGTGGTTGCGATCGAAGTACGGCACGCCGTAGAAGCGGTCGTCCTGCACGAGGGCGCGATGCTCCTCGGGATCGGTCTTCACGACGATCGAGAACGGCCGCTCCATGTGCGCGCTCACGTAGGCGAAGATCGGCTTCGCCGCTCGGAAGGTGGGCCGGCCCCACGCCTCGACCTCGACCGCCTCGGGCAGCTCGAGGCACAGCTCGCGCACGCGCTCGACGAGCGGATGCCGCGGGTCGACGACCTGGGGATGCTCCACGGCGGGCAGCCTACGCCCGCCCTGCGACATCCGTCACGGCGTCCGGTACGCGGCATCCGCCACCGATGTCGGGCACGCGGCATCCGCCACCGATATCGGGCACGCGGCATCCGCCACCCGATCGACACGGACCGAAGTGCAGGAGATCAGGCGCCATCCCCGCTCACACGAGGGATGCCGCCTGATCTCCTGCACGCGCCTACCCCTTGACGGCTCCCCCGAGGCCCGCTGAGCGGAGGAACACGCCTTGGAACACGAGGAACAGCGCGACCGGGATGAGCGTCGAGATCGCGAGCGCCGCGAGGAAGACGTCGAGCTCGATCGACTGCTGCACGGCCGGCAGCCGCACCGAGAGCGGCTGCACGGCGGGGTCGGGCAGCACGAGCATCGGCCAGAGGAAGTCCTTCCAGGCGGCGATGATCGCGAACACCGAGACGACGCCGAGGATGGGCTTGGACATCGGCAGCACGACCGACCAGAACAGGCGGAACGGCCCCGCGCCGTCGGTGCGCGCAGCTTCGAACACCTCGCGCGGCAGGGCGTCGAAGAACCGCTTGACGAGCAGGATGTTGAACGCGTTCGCCGCGGCGGGCAGCCACACCGCCAGGTAGTTGTTCAGGAGCGACACGTCGCCGGGCAGCGGCGGGTTCACGATCGTCAGGTAGAGCGGCACGAGCAGCACGACCGCCGGGATGAACAGGGTCGCGAGCACGGCGCCGTTCAGGATCGGCGCGTACCGCGGGCGCAGCACCGAGAGCGCGTACCCCGCCGTCGTGGCCACGATGAGCTGGAACGCCCACGACCCGGCCGCGATCACGATCGTGTTCCAGAAGAACTGGTCGATGTGCACGTCATTCCACGCCTGCGGGATGTTCGCCCAGTCGATGCCGTTCGGCCAGAGCGCGAGCGGCTGGCGGAGCGTGTCCTGCGTGGGCGTCACGGCCGACTTGGCCAGCCACAGCAGCGGACCGAGGCCGGCGACGACGAGCCCGACGAACAGCACCAGGTGCACGCCGGACATGCCGACCTTGACGCCGCCCTTCTTGCGGTCGTAGTCCGACACGATGCCACGGTCGCCCTGCTCGTCGTTACGGCGAGCGGCGCGACGACGGCCGATGACGCCGCGGATGCCCTCCGCGGCGTGCGGGGCGTCGACGCCTTCGAAGACCGGGGGCGGGGTCGTCGTCATGTGGTGCTCCAACGTTCGGTGAGCTTGAAGTACAGCCAGCTGAGCAGGGCGAGCACGATCGCGAGCATCACGCTCAGCGCCGTCGCCTCGCCGTAGTCGCCGCCGAGGCTGTTCTGGAAGGCCTTGCGGTAGATGAGCAGCAGGATCGTGACGGTGGCGTTGTTCGGACCTCCGCTCGTGAACAGGTACGGCTCGAGGAAGACCTGCGCGGTGCCGATGACCTGCAGGATCAGCATGATGAAGAGGATGCCGCGCAGCTGCGGCAGGGTCACGTGCCAGATCTTGCGCCAGATCGAGGCGCCGTCGACCTCGGCCGCGTCGTAGAGCTCGGGCGGCACGCTGAGCAGCGCCGCGAGGTAGATGATGATCGATCCGCCGGCGGCGGCCCAGGTCGCCTCGAGCACGAGCGACGGCATCGCGGTCGCGGGCGACTGCAGCCACGGCTGCGGAGGGATGCCGACCCAGCCGAGGATCGTGTTGAAGAGCCCGGTGGGGCTGGCGTCGAAGAAGACCTTCCAGAGCAGCACGGCCACGACGGGCGGCACGACGACCGGGAGGTAGGCGAGCGCGCTGTAGAAGCCCTTGCCGCGGCGCACCTCGCTCATGAGCACGGCCATGATGATCGGCAGCGGGAAGCCGAAGACGAGCGCGAGGGCCGCGAAGTACAGCGTGTTGAGCACGGCGGTGCCGAGCAGCGGGTCGGCGAGCACGTTGGCGAAGTTGTCGAGCCCGACCCAGGTCGGGGCGTCGAGCAGGTTCGTCTTCTGCAGGCTCATGATCACCGACTGCACGATCGGCGACCAGCTGAAGAAGCCGAACACGAAGAGCATCGGCGCGAGGAACACGAGCGTCGACAGGCCGCCGCCGCGCACCCAGGTGCGCGGGTTGCGTGCACGCCTGGGCGTGCGGACGACGGGGGGCGGATCGGTGGCGGGCGGTTGCGCGGCGTCGGCCGCGG
>NZ_JBPEJF010000006.1:0-211104 GCF_051016555.1 Agromyces sp. Marseille-Q5079
CAGGGGGCCCCCACGCCCCGCGCCGCGACCAGGCCCGACAGCGTGCGGTGGCCGCTCGGCTCCCGCGAGAAGTCCCCCTACGGGCGGAGCGGCGGGCAGCGCCAGCGCGGGGCGCTCGCACGGGCGCTGGGGCGGGGGCCGTCGGTGCTCATCGCCGACGAGCCCACCGCCGGCATCGACCTCACCGTGCGCGACGCGGTCGCCCAGCTCATCGGCGAACTTCGCGAGCGCCAGCGCTTCTCGGCGCTGCTCATCAGCCACGACCTCCCGGTGCTGCGGCGCACGGCCGACCGCATCGCGGTGCTCGACCACGGCAACCTGGCCGCGCTCGGCACGATCGAAGAGGTGTTCCACGATCCGAGCCACCCCTACGTGGCGGCGCTGGCCGGCGCGCTCGACGACGGCCACGCCGTGATCGACGAACTCGACGGGGGCCTCGGGGCGTGACCGGCTCCGCGGGTACGCCGTTCGGTGCGGGCGTCGTCACGGTGCTGCCCCACGCGGATGCCAGCGTCGTCGACGCCGTGCACCGCGCGGGCGGCAGGGTCGCACCGCTCGGCGACGACACGCGGGGCATCGTCTGGGTGGCGAACTCGGGCTCGGGCGACCTCGCCGCGGCACTCGAGCGGCATCCGGATGTCGCGTGGGTGCAACTGCCGTGGGCGGGCGTGGACTCGTTCGCGGGCACGCTGCGGCGGTTCCGCGACGACGGCCGCATCTGGACGAGCGCGAAGGGGTCGTACGCCCGCCCCGTCGCCGAGCACGCGCTGATGCTGGCGCTGAGCGTGCTGCGCGAGGTGCCCCGACGCGCCCGCGCCCGCACCTGGCAGGCCGACGAGCGCGGACACTCGCTCTTCGGCGCCCGCGTGGTGCTGCTCGGCGGCGGTGGCATCACCGAGGAACTCCTGCGGCTGCTGTCGCCCTTCGGCGTGCAGGCGACCGTCGTGCGGCGTCGGGAGGCCCCGGTCGAGGGTGCGGCGCGCACGGTGACGGATTCCGCGCTGCCCGAGGTGCTCGGAGGCGCCGACGTGCTGTTCGTCGCTTCCGCGCTCACCGAACGCACGCGCGGCATGATCGGCGCCGCAGAGCTCGCCGCGCTTCCCGAAGGCGCCGTGCTCGTCAACGTCGCGCGCGGCGCCCTCGTCGACACCGACGCGCTCGTCGCCGAACTCGCGAGCGGTCGCCTCGGGGGAGCCGGTCTCGACGTCACGGAGCCCGAACCGCTGCCCACGGGGCATCCGCTCTGGCAGCTCGACAACGCCCTCGTCACGCCGCACGTCGCGGACACCGAGGCCATGACCGTGCCGCTCTTCGCCGAGCGCGTGGAGGCCAACGTGGCCGCCCTCCTCGGCCGCGGCGAGTGGGTCGGACGCATCGACCTGCACGCCGGCTACTGACGAGCCGGCGGCATCCGGCACTCGTTCAGGCAGACCGGGTACGCTGAAACCGCATCTGGCCGGGGAGTCTTCCGCGACACCGAGGCCGGATGATTGTCGAGGGTCGCTCGAATTGGTCAGACGCGCGCGTTTTGCTAGAGTGAATCCGCTGCAACACGCATGATCCTCCATAGCTCAATTGGCAGAGCAATCGGCTGTTAACCGATAGGTTCTTGGTTCGAGTCCAAGTGGGGGAGCAACCGAAGCCCCGCATCCGTCACGGATGCGGGGCTTTCTGCAACGGCGGTGCCGATGGCGGTGGCGTCGCGAACCTGCACGTGCCGATTCGAGGGTGCACATGGACGAGACGACCGCTGACGCACTCGCGCGTCGTGCCGTCATCCGCGACTCGCTCTCGGTCGGGCTCGCGACGGCCGCGTACGGCATCTCGTTCGGGGCGCTCTCCGTCGCGTCGGGCCTCGACGTCTGGCAGACGATGTTCCTCAGCCTCGTGATGTTCACGGGCGGCTCGCAGTTCGCCCTCATCGGCGTGCTCGCCGGCGGTGGCCCGGCGGCTGCGGGCCCGGCGATCGCCGCGGCCGCATTGCTCGGCGTGCGCAACGTCGTCTACGGCATGCGCATGAAGCCGCTCGTCGACCGCGGCGGGCCCGTGAAGCGGGTCGCCGCCGCCTGGCTCACGATCGACGAGTCGACGGCCGTCGCGCTCGCGCAGTCGACCGAGCGGCCGGCCCGCCTCGGGTTCTGGCTCACCGGCACGATCGTGTTCGTCGGCTGGAACCTCACGACGCTCCTCGGTGCGCTCATCGGCGACGCGCTCGGCGACACTCGGGCGTGGGGGCTCGACGCCGCGGCCGCGGCCGCGTTCCTCGGCCTGCTGTGGCCGCGCCTGAAGCGACGGCAGGCGGGCGCCGTCGCCGTCGGCGCGGCGGTCGTCGCGGTGCTGGCCACGCCCGTGCTCGTACCGGGCCTCCCGGTGCTCGTCGCGGCATCCGTCGCCCTCGTCGTCGGCTGGTTCGACTGGTTCGACCGCAAGGAGCCGGCGGCATGACGACCTGGCACGTGATCCTCATCGCCTCCGCGGCGACGCTCGCGCTGAAGCTCGGCGGCTACGTGGTGCCCGCGGGCTTCCTCGAGCGCGAGCGCCCGGCGCGCATCGCCGACCTGCTCACGGTGGCGCTGCTCTCGGCGCTCATCGTCGTGCAGACCCTCGGCGCCGGGCAGGCGATCGTGGTCGACGCTCGCGTGCCGGCGGTCATCGTCGCCGCGGCGCTCTACGCGCTGCGCGTGCCGTTCGTGGTCGTGGTCGTCGTGGCCGCGGCCGTCGCCGCCGGCATCCGCGCGTTCACCTGAGCGGATTCCGCGACGCGGCCGTGCGGAGCGCGCGTACGCCGCACGGGGCGGCGCGGATCAGGCCTCGAGGTCGTCGACGCCCGGCATCCACGAGACGCCCGGTTCGCCCCAGCCGACCTTGCGGCAGATCTTGGCGACGATGCGCTGCTCGCGATCGGTGAGGCGGTCGGTGTACAGCGTGCCCTCGAGGTGGTCGAACTCGTGCTGGAAGATTCGGGCGAGCCAGCCCTCGGCCTCGATCTCGAAGCGGTTGCCGTCGAGGTCGGTCGCGCGCAGGAGCGCGCGCTCGGCGCGGCGCAGCGGGAACCGCTCGCCCGGGAACGAGAGGCAGCCCTCGGACTCGAGGTCGGGGTCGGGGTGGCCGGGCACGGCGGGCGTGATCCACAGTTCGGGATTGATCGCGACGCCCCGCCAGAGCTGGTCGGACTCGTCGGTCCAGCCGAACGTGAACAGCCGCAGCGCGACGCCCACCTGGGGCCCCGCGAGACCCACGCCGGGCGCGGCATCCATCGTCTCGAACATGTCGGCGACGAGCGCGCGGATGCCGTCGTCGATGGTCTCGACCGGGAGGGCGGGGGAGTGGAGCACCGGATCGCCGGTGATGCGAATGGGAAGCACGGCCATTCGCCAAGGATATCGGCGCGGGGACGGTAGGGTTTTTCCGTGGATCCGAACCTGAGCGACCTCACTGAGCAGATCGCCCTCGACCCCACCCAGTTCATCGGCATCCCGTTGGCGCTCATCGGTGCGGTCTTCCTGTCGCTCGGTGCGCAGTTCCAGCACCGCGGGGTGACCAAGGTCGAAGCCCACACCGCCGACGCGCTCGGCAAGGGCCTGAACGCCGGGCAGTTGTGGCTGCTGCTCTCGCGCCCGTCATGGGTCATCGGCACGGTCATGCTCGGCCTCGCGATCGTCTTCCAGCTCTCGAGCCTCTACTTCGCGCCGATCATCGTGGTGCAGCCGCTCGGCGCCATCGCGCTCGTGATCACGTCGATCCTGAACTCCCGCATCAACAAGGTGAAGCTGAACTCGAAGTCGATCACCGCGATCGTGATGTGCGTGGGCGGCGTGTTCCTCTTCGTTGGCGTCGCCGCGTTCACGGCCGTCGACAAGCCGGTCACCGACCGGCAGCTGGTCGTGATCCTCTCGCTCCTCGCGGTCGTGCTCATCGCGGCCGGACTCGCGTTCTGGTTCTTCCGCAGCCGCATCCGCGCCGTGTTCTACGTCATCATGGCGGGCGTGCTCTACGGCTTCGTCGCCACGCTCGCCAAGGTCATCATCGGGCGGCTCCAGCAGGGCGAGTTCGAGTGGCTGACCTTGACCTGCGTGATCGGCCTGCTCGCGGCCACGGCACTCGGCGCCTACTTCGTGCAGAACGCCTACGCGTCGGGCCCGCCCGACCTCGTGATCGCCGGCCTCACGGTCGTCGACCCGATCGTGGCGGTCATGATCGGCATCGTCGTGCTCGGCGAGGCATCCCAGGCCGGCATCTGGGCGAACTCGATCTTCGTCCTCGCCGGCGCCATCGCGGTCTGGGGCGTGTTCCTGCTCGCCCGGAACCACCCGCAGACCAGGCTCTGAGCGAGAGCACCACCGGCCCGCGCACGTGGCGCGCGACATGCCTGTCCGGCCATGTCCGCATCGCGTTGCGTAGACTATTCTTCGAAGTCACCGCTCGCGCCCGATCGGCGCCGTGACGAGCCCCGGCCGATCGGCCGGCCCCCGAACTGTGAGGAACATCTCCACGTGTCAGACACTCCCGGTGCGACATCCCCCAGCGCCGTCGACCGCGCGGAACCGGAACGCCCGCTCCGAATCCTGATCGGCGCCGACACCTTCGCGCCCAACGTCAACGGTGCCGCGAGGTTCGCCGAGCGGCTCGCCGCCGGCCTCGTCGAGCGCGGTCATGACGTGCACGTCGTCGCGCCCGCCGCGAACCGCAAGCACGGCACGTGGCGAGAGGTGCACGAGGGCCAGGAGATCACCGCCCACCGGCTGCGCAGCTGGCGCTGGTACCCGCACGACTGGCTGCGCTTCGCGCTGCCGTGGCGCATCCGCCAGAACAGCGCCCGCATCATCGACGCTGTGAAGCCCGACGTGGTGCACTTCCAGTCGCACATCATCGTCGGACGCGGCCTCTCGGTCGAGGCCGAGAAGCGCGGCATCCGCATCGTTGGCACGAACCACTTCATGCCCGAGAACATGCTCGAGTTCACCCTGCTGCCCAAGGGCTGGCAGGAGTGGGCCGTCGGGCTCGCCTGGAAGGCCGCCGGCCGCACGTTCGGCCGCGCCGAGGCAGTCACGACGCCCACGCTCAAGGCCGCGCAGTTCCTCGAGAAGCACACCGGTCTCACCGGCGTGCACGCGATCTCGTGCGGCATCGACGCGCACAAGTACTCCCCGAACTGGGAGCCGCGCATCGAGAACCGCATCCTCTTCGTCGGCCGGGTCACGGGCGAGAAGCAGATCGACGTGCTCCTCCGCGCCCTCACCCTGCTGCCCGCCGAACTCGACGCGAAGGTCGAGATCGTCGGCGGCGGCGACCAGAAGCGCAACCTCGAGAACCTGGCCGCCGAGCTCGGCATCGCCGACCGCGTCACCTTCACGGGCTACGTGACCGACGAGGAGCTCCGCGAGGCATACCACCGGGCATCCGTGCTCGCGATGCCCTCGATCGCCGAACTGCAGAGCATCGTGACCATGGAGGCCATGGCCTCGGCGCTGCCCGTGGTCGCCGCCAACGCCATGGCGCTGCCGCACCTCGTGCATGACGGCGAGAACGGGTACCTCTTCGAGCCGAGCAACCCCGAAGACCTCGCGGCCAAGCTCCGCATCGTGCTCGAGGCGTCGCCCGACGATTACAACGCGATGAAGGCGTCGTCGCTCAAGTACATCAAGGCCCACGACATCACCCGTACGCTCGACACGTTCGAGAGTCTGTATCGTGGTCTGCGCGTGACCGATCCGGTCACCGAGTCGATGCCGGTCATACTGCCCGACTGACGTCGCTCGAGGGGCGGTAGCTCAGCCGGTTAGAGCAGTGGACTCATAATCCATCGGTCACGGGTTCAAGTCCCGTCCGCCCTACCGTATTTCGACGTGATCAGGATTTCTTGCCCGGAGTGATGGGTGAGGACTTGATGTCGTCAACGTTTATTCAACGTTTATTCGTCGGACCGCGCAGTTTCTCGCGCGCTGGGTGCAGCGTGATCGAGTGTGTTCGGTTCGTCTGGGTTCGTCTCGAACACCTTCGTGGCATGAACAGCGAACGCCTCTCAGGGCTCGGCTTGGAGCCCATGTTGACCACGAGCGAGCTCGCCGAATACCTGGGCGTGCACGTGCAGGCGATCTACGACCTGCGTTCCGACGGGCGGGGCCCGGCCGGTCTGCGGGTCGGACGTGAGATCCGGTATCGCATCTCCGACGTCGTTCGATGGCTCGACGGACTCCATGAGCCCGAATTGGCTGCCAGCGGAGGCGAGGGCTGATGGCGGGTCGTCCGCGCCTCGCCATCGGCACGTATGGGACGATCCAGACCACCGAGATGGCACGAGGTCGATTTCGCGCGCTCACTCGATTTCGTGACTGGGACGGTCAGACCCGGCAAGTGGTCGCGACGGCCGAGAGCCGGAACGCCGCGATCTCGGTGTTGAAGCTCGAGCTCCAGGCGCGGATGCGCCATGCCGGGACACAGGGATCGCTCACGCCGGACTCGAAGTTCGCAGACCTCGCCGACGCGTGGTTGGACGACCTCCGGCTGGACGTCGATCGTGCCGAGAGCACGAAGGAGACCTACGAACGGCAACTGCGGAGCAGTGTGCTGCCCTTCTTCGCCGACTTCGCAGTGCGTGAGATCACCGTCGGCCGGATCGAACGCTACCTGAAGCAGCAGCGGCAACGTTCGTTCTCGATGGCGAAGCACTCGAAGACGACGCTGAGCATGGTGCTCGCATTCGCCGTCCGGCAGGGCTTGCTCGAACGCAATCCCGTGAAGGAGACCTCGCAGCTCAAAAAGCCCAAGCGAGTGCCGAGAGCGCTCACTGCTGATGAACTTGCTGCCATTCGGACAGCTGCGCGCGAGTTCGGGACTGGCCCGAACTGGTTCGGGCCGAGGCCGGACGGCCAGGTTCGCGACCTCATCGAGGTCATGCTCGGTACGGCGACCCGCATCGGCGAGGCGCTCGCGCTTCGAAAGTGCGATGTCGACGTGACGGCCGATCCACCGCGCGTCGAGATCTGCGGCACGATCATCCATCGCACGGGTGTGCCGGTGTACCGCCAGGAGCACCCGAAGACCAAGGAGTCGAACCGGCTTGTAGCCGTGCCTGCGTTCGCAGCCGAGGTTCTGCGGCGGAAACTTGCGGAGTTGCCAAGCGACGCCGAGCCGGAACAGCTGCTCTTCTTCTCGAAGAACGGGACGCCGCTGATGCCGGCCAACGTTCGACGGCAGTTCCGGAGGATCCTCGAGCTCGCTGGCCTCGGGGCCGAAGGGATCTCACCGCATGCGTTCCGCCGGACTGGGGCGACGGCCATCGCGCATGAGTTGGGGCTCCAGGCAGCTGCCGATGTGCTCGGTCATACCTCGACGGCGGTGACGAAGGAGCACTATGCGGAGCCTGACCGGCGGGTCACGTCGGCGCCAGCAGAGGCGCTTCAACGCCTCGCACCGGAGTCCCCATCACCTGCTGATGGTGCGGAGGACTTCGACTGGGACAGCTGGGACTCCGAGTGAGCCACCCGGTGCCCCGCATTGGGGGCGAAGGGACGCTGTCGGAGATGAGATTCGGCCTGCGACTGTGGTTTCGAGGAGGTGGCAGGGTGGAGAGTCCTGGAACAGGTAGCGCGGGAGGCTCTGCGCGACAGGAGTATGAGCGACGTCGTGCAAATGATCACGAGCGGATTCGCAGTCGCTGGGGGCGGTTCGGCGGTATCGCTGTTGCCCTCTCGGACGAGCGGCAAAGCACCAAGGCGTGGAGCGTCGGTGCAGGTGGCGAGGAGATCGTCGGCGCACGGCTGGACGGTATCGTCTCCGACCGAGTCAAGGTGCTGCATGATCGGCGCATCCCCGGCTCGAAGGCCAACATCGACCACATCGTCGTGACTCCCGCCGGCGTGTGGGTGATCGACACCAAGCGGTACCGAGGTCGACCCGAGCTGAAGGTCGAAGGCGGGATCCTTCGCGCGCGCATCGAGTCGTTGCGCGTCGGTGGTCGAGACCAGACCAAGCTGGTCGACGGAATGCACCGTCAGGTCGAGATGGTCCAGAAGGCCGCCGTCGAAGTTCCCGTGAGTGGCGTGCTGTGCTTCGTCGATGCCGACTGGCCGCTCTTTGGTGGACCGTTCATGGTCCAGGGCGTGCACGTCCTCTGGCCGCGGAAGCTCACGGACCAGCTGGTCAACGACGTCGGGGATATCGACGTTCGGATGGTCACTGACGCCTTGGCGGCGAGCTTTCCGAGCGCGACCTGAACGCTCCAGATGCGTGCGTTTCCGCGTTCACGCTCGGCCGTTGAACCGTGACTCGACCTCGTGGCGGCGCTCAATGTCGATCGAGACGAAGTCGACGAAGTCGGCATCTCGATCGGTGATGGCCGCCTCCGCAAGGACCTCAGCGGGTTCTTCGCCGGGCCAAATCGTTTGCCGGGTCGGGCGGTCGCGGTCGAGCCGGGTGCCGGAGGTGGCTACCCAGTCGTGGAGGCGGTTGCGGGCGTCGGCGAAGTCGCGGTGCCAGCCGAACGGGGCAGAGCCGTGTTGGTCGGGGTCGTAGGCGCTGAGCCAGTGCAGATGGAGGGCGGAGAGCTCCCAGACGAGTTCGGGGTGGCGGTGCCAGAGCGGCGGGATGATCGAGGCCGGGAGCCCATAGGTGCGGCGGAGCCAGGTCACCCACCGGTTGAGCTCGATCCAGGCGGTTTCGGCTTCCTCGGCGTCGAGCACGCTCCAGTTGATCGGGTGCGGTGGCTCAGCGAGGAGATGCTCGTCGAGATCCTTGAACGCGTCGTCGTCGAATGACGTTGTGAAGGCCCTGTCGCCGAA
This sequence comes from Agromyces sp. Marseille-Q5079, assembly GCF_051016555.1. Lineage (NCBI taxonomy): Bacteria > Bacillati > Actinomycetota > Actinomycetes > Micrococcales > Microbacteriaceae > Agromyces > Agromyces sp. Marseille-Q5079. Next base: position 8,781 of record NZ_JBPEJF010000006.1, read on the forward strand.
CAAGGCGTCTTGCTCGGCGGCAGGGCCTTCGCTCCTCGCGTGTCCGGAGGTCTCGGGAGAGTTCACAGGCCGAGCACCGGGTTCCCGAACGGCGACGCCACCTTTGGTGTCGTGGCGTCCCGGCCGGCGGCCGCGGCATCCGTTTGGACGACCGTCTGTCGTCGGGTGCGGTCGACCTCGTACTCGGTGCGCGCGAGGTCGTGGCCGAGCTTCTTTGCGACGAACTCTTCGCGGTCGACGATCTCGCCGTCGCGTTCGACTTGGAAGGTTCTCACGTAGCCTTCGGCGACGAAGCTGTCGCCCTTCGCGAAGCGGGCCACGGCGCGATCGGCGGTGGCGCGGTAGGCGACGAGGTCGTGGAAGGTGGGTGCGAGCTCGGTGAACGAGCCGTCGTCTTCGCGGCGGAAGCGGGGCTGGCCGATGCGGGCGTAGAAGCGGGTTTCGCCGCGCTCGGTGACGGTCTGCTGGGGTTCGGTGGCGATGAACCCGGAGATCGATTGCTGGGTGTGCAGAGCCATGGGACTGTGCCTTCCTGTGCTGGGCGGATCGATGATCCGCGCTCACTGCTCAGGTGCGCGTGCGCTCCCGGACGACGCGTCTTCCTGTTGGCTGTCTGGTTCGTTCGGTTCGGTCGCCGGCTCGTCGTCGAGGGAACGGCTCGGTCTGGCGTGGGCGTTCTGCGCGACAAGGAGAGTTTCGATTGCGGTTCGGTCGGCGACGAGTCGTTTGGACTCGGGGCGGTCCGTCCAGGCGCGCAGGTGGGCAATGATCGGCGGCGCTTTGCTGAGCAGGAAGAGCGCTGCGCCGTCGGGCAGGGTCCGGATCGTTTCTTCCGGCATGGTCTGGACCCGGCGTATCGAGCGCTGGGCGGAGCGGGATCCGCGGTCGCCGATGGTGGTTGAATCGGTGACTTCGTCGCGGTTGCCGATGATCGTGGAGACGTCGTGCAGGTCCTTGGCGTTGGAGGATCCGCCGAGCATGATCTTCACGATCGAAGCCTCCCAGATTGTGTCGGCTGCAGCCGCGGACCACTTGTCCCTCGCCTGCCCGAGCGATTGCAGGACGGGCATCGTGGTGATGCCGGTGCCGCCGCCTTCGGACACGAGACTGGGCAGCGACGGAAGCGGTGCCAGGTTGCCGATCTCGTCGAGCGCGAGCAAGAGTGGCGGGTCGAGTCTGACGCCAGGGCTCCCGGCCGCGAGGTGGCGCGCGGTCTCGACCAGATCTTCGATGAACGCGGAGACGAGTGCGGCCGAGCTGTTGGCTCCGGCACCGGTGGCGAGCAGGTACAGGGTGCCTCTGTTCCGCAGGAACTCTTCCGGATGAAACTGTTCGTCGGGACCTGGCGAAACGGCGTCGAGGACTCGAGGGTCGGCGAGGGCGGCGAGGGAGAGCGATACGCCCTGCCAGATCGAGTCGCGAGTGCGCGGGTCAGCATCGAGCATGGCCTGGAGCGAGTCGGCCCATCCGATCGCGGTGTTCGGGTTTGACGCGAGGATGGCGGCGGCATCGGCAGCCGACGCTGGGTCGAGTGTCCACCGGAACAGCTCGGAAGGGGAGCGGCGGTCCAGTGCCGCAGCGTGCAAGAGAGCTTGGAGCGCGACTCTAGTCTTCGCTTCCCAGAAACCGCCACCCTCGACTCCACCAGCTCCGAGCCCGGTGCCTGCGGCCAACCCTCTTGCGCGGATGATCGCGACGAGTGGATCTTCGCAGCCGCGAATCGGGGACCAGCGCAGGCCTGAGGGGATGCCGGGGACGAGATGCTGCGGGTCGAACACGGCGACCGGACCGCGGTCTTGGCGCGCCCGCATCGTTGCGGTCAGGTTGTCGGCTCGGGTTGACGTCGTGACCACAGCCCCGGGCGCATCGAGGATCGCATTGATGACGAAGTTCGCTCCCTTTCCGGAGCGTGGCGGGCCGAGGATCAGGAATGAGTCCTCAACGGACGCCCAGATCTCGACGCCGTGCGCAGACCCGAGTCGGTAGCCGACATCCGACGGCTCCGGTTTTGCCAGTGAGGGCCGCAGGTGGCGGGCGCGGCGCAGGAGGCGGCGACGTGATGCGTGGTGCGCGACCTCGTGTTTCGATGCGATGCCGGGCAGATGGAACACGTCGGCCGGGAGCGCCTGACCTTGGGTGTGCGTCATACGCCAGATCGCGATCGCCAGGGCAAGAAGGCAGGCGAGCAGGAATCCTGCGATCACCCAGAACACAACCGGGTTGAGATCCGGGACACCGAGCGGAGCGCCGGGGTCGCTCGGATCGAGCAGCACCGCCAGACCGCTCGCAGCGTCCCCGCTTGGTTGGGGGAGTCCGGTCACCCATGCAGCTGCGCTCCCGGCGCCGCGCAGTACAAGCGCGAGACCGGCCGCGCCCATCAGGGTGGCGAGCCCGAGATTGGTGGCCTCGTCGCCGAGCCCGGTCGAGGAACTTGACGAGGCCATGGCTCAGCGGACCAGGTCGGCGCCGCGGCGCGTGTTCCGATGCGAGAGCGGCGAACTTGGAAACGTCCGTTCCCTGGCGTAGCGAACGGAAGGGTCTGTGAGCGCGAGGACGTCGTCGGCGTTGACCACGAGCTGGGCGAACCCGTCTTTGATCAGACGATGGGTGCCGGCGCTCGTGGGAGACGTGAGCGGTCCGGGAACGGCTGCTACCGGCCGTCCGAGAGCATTGGCGATGCTCGCCACGTAGAGCGAGCCCGAGCGTGGGCCGGCTTCGACGACGATCGTCGCTCCGCCCAAAGCGGCGAGTAGACGTCCGCGCTGCAGAAAGCGCCACTTCGTCGGTGCCGAGCCGGGCGGGAGCTCGCTGACGAGCAGCCCGCCTGTGGCGGCGACGTGAGGAAACAGATCCTCGTGTCCGGCTGGATACGGCCGATCCAAACCGCTGGCGAGCACCACGACGACGCGCCCGGGAGCGGTCGCCATCACCGCGCGGATCGCCGCGGCATCGATGCCGTATGCGCCGCCCGTGACGATCACCTTGCCCCGCCCCACAAGATCGGTCGCAAGTTCACCGGCGATGTGGTCGCCGTACGACGTGGCCGCCCGAGCGCCGACCATCGTCACGCGCTCCTCGAGCGGAGCAGACAACGGGGCAGGATCACCCCGGAGCCAGAGCACGAGCGGCGTCGTCGAGCCGAGATGTCGCAGTTCCGCCGGCCACACCGCGTCATCCGGTGTGATCATGCGGAGCTGATGCTGTTCCATGCGCGCGGCGACGCGATCGGGCTCGTCGGGGTTGAGTCGTGCCGCGAGTCGGCGTCGCCAGAGTTCGCCCTCGGCGGGGTCGATGCCGGACGGAAGCCCGGTCCGTGATTCGAGCAGCGCCAGCGTCTCGATCGGACCGACGCGAGCCACCAGTGTGCCAGTGATGACGTCAGCAGGCTCTGAAACGGTGGCCAGCGCCATCCGTGCCGTGCGTTCGTCGGATGCTGCAGTCACGACCCCTCCTCGGTGTGTTCGGAAGGTGCGCTCGCAGGGTCGCTGCGGCGTAGCATCCAGATCACCGGTCCGAGCCGGCCATCATGCGCGCGGTGGTGTCGAACGTGGCGAGCTCTGCGGGGTGCAGTTGGTGCTGGACGACGAAGCTGCGGTCCTTGATGCGCCAGAGGCCCTGACCGATACCGAGGGTGGGCAGAAGGTTCTGCTCAGTGACGGACAAGCCCAGCGCGGTGGCGGTGGACCCGAGCTGGTCGGGTTCCTGTCGGTACACGATGCGGGTCTCAGCGTTCGCGAGCAGCGACGATGCGAGCGCGCGCATGGCGGAGCCGGAGTCGCCGACGTTGTCGAGGTCGGAAAGCTTGTGGAAGATCAGCATGTTGGCGATGCCGTAGTGCCGGGCGAGGCGCCACTGTGCGTCCATCCGGCGAAGCAAAGCCGGGTAGGCCATGAGCCTCCACGCCTCGTCATAGACCACCCAACGCTGGCCGCCGTCCGGGTCCGCGAGCGCGGACTCCATCCACGCCGACGAGCAGGTCATGAGCACCGAGATCAGCGTCGAGTTCTCGGCGACACGGGACAGGTCGAGCGAAACCATCGGCAGGTTCGGGTCGAAGCGCACGGTCGACGGGCCGTCGAACAATCCGGCGAGGTCGCCGGCGACGAGGCGACGGAGTGCGTGGCCGGCGAGTCGTCCGTCTTCGGCGAGGCGGCCGTCCGGGTCATCCGTCGCGTTCGGCTGCAGGATGCGGTCGACGACCATCGGCAGGATCGGCACCTCCGCGCTCCGTACTGCATCGCTGAGGGCTAGATCGATGGCGGTGTGCTCGAGCGGGGTCAGCAGGCGATCGAGCACGGTTTCGGCGAGTGCGCCGATGAGGTCGCGTCGGCGCGCGGCGAGTTGTGCCGACCATTCGGCGTCGGATGCCGCGGCTGGACGGTGCCCTTCATCGAGCGGGTTGAGCCGGTTGCGGAGGCCGTGGCCCAGAATGATCGCTCGTCCGCCGACCGCTTCGGCGACGGCCGTGTGCTCGCCTTTCGGATCGCCAGGCACGTAGACGCGTCGGCCGAACGGCAAGGATCGCGTGTACAGCGACTTCGCCAGCGAGGACTTGCCGGAGCCAACGATGCCGGCAAGTACCACGTTCGGTGCGGTGATCATGCCGCGCTGGTAGAGCACCCATGGGTCGTAAACGAAGGAGCCGCCAGAGTAGAGGTCCTGCCCGACGAACACGCCCTCAGAGCCGAGGCCCGCCTCGGCGAGGAACGGGTAGTGACCTGCGAGCGTCGCGGTTGTGTCTTGGTGCTTCGGCAGCTTGAGTCGGCCGGGGGTGCGAAGTGCCGCAGGCCCGGATTCTCCTGATGCAGGCAGATATGAGGCCGAGCGCGCTTCGGCGCGCTCCGCCTCTGCCCGTGCGCGGCGTTCGGCGATGGTTGCCTGTCGGGTTTCGCGTTCGATCTTGGACGCGAGACGCCTGCGGCCGCGGCGTTGGCCGCGTGACTCATCACGGGAGCTCACCAGAGCGGCAGTGTGAAGCCGTTCGTCGAGGCTCACATCGCCACCGAGCGCTGGCGTGGTGCCACTGCCACGGGTGAAGGATTCGCCATCCATTCGCTCGCGACGGACTGTGGCGTTCGCTCGAACGGTGCCAAGGCTGCGACCGAGTCGGGGGACCGCATGGGTTCGTAGCGGCGGAGGAGCGAGACGTAGCCGAACGTGTCGCTGTACGTCAGCGCGTACGGGGAACCGTACGGCTCGATCGTGTGATCGGTGCTGCCGGCTGGCACCGCGTCGTACACGTAGCCGTTGACGAGCGCAGCCTCAATCGTCTCATCGCCGTGGTCGAGCTCGCGAAGCTGATAGATCGCGGAGATCGGCCCCTCTCGATCGATCAGGGTGAGAAGCCTCTCAGCTTCCTCGCCCTGCAGAAAGGCGACGCTGATCCACCGCGTCGACGGATCGTTTCGTTCGATGGCGTACATACTCGGCTCCAATCAGGACTTCGCATGTAAGGTGCGCCGGCAGAAGCGGTGTCCCCGTACAGGGTTGACGGGACGACGACTAGCACTCCCCTCTCCGCGACCGTCCAGTGGGCGGGGCGCTTGAGCTACATGCTCGATGGGTGAAGCCAAGCTCCCGGTCGGCAAACTACTAGCTGGTCCGGGCGATGCGATTCCCTTCGAGGACCTCATATGGGACGGTCCGTATGATGCAACGCAAGCTCGAGTTCCGTGAGCAGCGTAGACGGATCTTTGCGCCTGTCCGATACCCACGGGCGAAATGACGATCACCCGTAAAGCGGGGAACTACGATCAACAGCAGTCCTGTCTTCACCAACACGCCGGACATCTCAACAACGCCTGGAGGACGGCATGTATGTAAATCGCGTCAGTCTGCGCAACATCAAAGGCTTCACCGAGGCCGACCTGGATTTTGCGACGACCGACGATGTGCACGAGGGCTGGTCAGTCATCACTGGTGACAATGGCTCGGGCAAGACTGCGCTACTCCGCGCGATCGCGCTCGCGATTCTCGGGCCCGAGCAGTCCCGGGGACTCGTGCAGGACCTCCGCGGATGGGTCACCGAAGGTCAGAGCGAGGGAACTGTCTCCGTGGAGATCACCCCGGACCACCTCATCGATCGCACCGCGAAGGGTGGTCAGCCGGTCCAATCAACCTTCTGGGCGGAGGTTGCAATCACGCGAACTGACGTGGCCGGCGCTCGCCCTGATCAAACGTGGGTGATTTCTGCCACTGACGTGTTCCGAAACAAACGAAAGAGTGCGACAAATGGTCCTTGGGCGCCGAGCACCAATGGCTGGTTCACTCTGGGCTACGGTCCCTTCCGACGCATGTATGGCAGCTCTCCTGACGCGCAACGTCTCATGGTCATCCCGGGTCGAATCCCCCACTTCGCCACACTCTTCAAAGAAGACGCAACGCTCAGCGAGGGGGAGGAGTGGGCAAAGCAGCTGAACTACCAGCGCCTCGAGGACAATGCGGAGTCTGCCGAAGCGCTAGATGGGCTGATAACACTAGTGGCCCACGACTTTCTTCGTGAGGGAGTGCGGATCAAGGGTGTGACGTCCGACGGGATTTCCTTGGAGGACTCGGCAGGTCGCGTCGTGCCACTGTCGGACATGAGTGACGGATACCGTTCTGCGCTAGCCATGCTGATGGATATCTATCGACACATGCTTACGGCATACGGCGCCAAGGGCCTTGTCGAGATAACGGAGCAGGGGCCGGTGGTCGCACGGCCTGGCGTCGTGCTCATCGACGAGATTGACGCACACTTGCATCCTGCGTGGCAGCGAGAGATTGGCTTTTGGTTGAAGTCGCACTTCCCGAAGGTGCAGTTCATCGTCACCACCCATAGCCCTATCGTCTGTCAGGCCGCGGACGGCGGCCGTATTTACAACATCCCGTCGCCGTCAACGCAACGAGCCCCCTTCCAACTCTCCCGCACCGACTTCGACGCCGTGATCGCGGGCAAACCCGATGAGATCCTTCTCTCACCGGCGTTCGATCTCGAACACACACGATCTCCGCGGGCGGTCCAGGCTCGAACGCGGCGCGCCTCTCTCAAAGCAAAGCAGGCCGCTGGTGGGGCGTTGAGCGCAGGCGAGCAGGCGGAGTTCGATGATCTCGCTCTTTTTTCCGCCGACTATGACGTGAAGACCGATTTCGGCTCACCTGTCGAATGAGACGACTACACCGCTCACTGCTGCCGCTCCAATTCCGCCTCTTGCTGAAGGCCGAGCAGGCTGGTGTAAGCGACTCGTTGGCGGCTCGAGAAGAATGGAAGAGGTTCCGCAACGCCAAGTCCAGTGAGCCACTTATCGTCGAACTTCGGCGCATGTCGGGTGCCACCGAGCGGTGTGCCTATTGTTCGGATTCACTCGGGGCCACGGTCGACCATTTCCTCCCCATCTCGCCGCACTTCGAGCACACCTTCGACTGGAGGAACCTCTACTGGATCTGCGACAACTGCAACCGGCGCAAGGGCGCGAGAATCACTTTTGACCCAGCGACCGGGCAGCCACTCGCCATTCGCCCCGACCGAGAGTGCCCCTGGGAGTACCTCTACCTGGATATGGAGACTGGCGTAATTGCGCCCAGGATGCGGCCCCCGATGTTTGAGCCGGACGAACGCGCCGCTGAAACGTTGCGCGTACTTCCAGTCCTCGGATTCGAGCCCGTAATCGAAGGTCGGCGCCGGGAGATTCGACGACTACGCGAGGTAGGCAACAGCGCCGTGACGACGCGAGGAACCGACGAAGTTCGCGCACTAGTTCTTGCCTTCAAGGAAGAACATCATGGCGTGAAGTCATGGATCGCGCACCACGAGGGAAGCGACGAATCCCCGTGGCGTGAATTGAAGCGGCAGGCACCGCACCTCTGGCGTCGATTGGTCATCACTTCGGTCTCCGACTGAACCCGTAGCTCGCTCCGGGGGCTTCATGGAGAAGGGACACCCCCATGGCCCTGTCTCAAGGCGCGCTCCCACGGATGGGTTTGGGGTCGTGATCTCATCGGATACGGTCGCGCCCGACAGTAGCGCTTGGCTGGTCTGGCAGGTCACGCAGGCAACCATGAAACCCCTGTAGAAAGGCGTTCATCAAATTGAGCGACAGAGCGGCAGGCTTCCAGCAGCGAATGCTTGGGCTTGCTGGCCGATGAGTCGACGAACCTCACAGGACGCCTGGATCGCCGCCTGCTCGATAGTCGCGATGGCGGCGTCGAGCTCATAGACGGTGGGCGCCGAGACTGCGATGAGCCCGGTCGCACGAAGAACACCGTGGCCGGCCGTTAGGTCTGCCTCTTGCTTGAGGACGTCGCCGTATTCCGCGGTGGCGGAGGCATCCTCGATCTGGCCGATGCGGCTGCGCTGGTGGGCGTCGCTGATGAGTTCGGTCTTCTTCTTGCGAAGGTCGCGGGCCGCTTGATCGGCGCGTACCGGGATGTAATGCAGGGCGAGTGTGCGGAGCACGCCGTTCGTGAAGACGAGGGGTGCGAGGAAGCCGGGGTAGACCTGCGATCTCGGCCACTCGCTGATCCAGAGCACGGCGTGGTGGGCTGTGTCGGTGCGGATCCGGTCCCATGTTTCGGTCACGGCAACCGGGCCAGCCGTGGCGAGGTCGCGGCCGACGCCTGGATGGCGGTCGAGTTCCACGCCGACCGCAGGGTCGTATGCGGTGCGAAGCGCAGCCGCGAGGTCTGCGGCAGAGAGCCAGCCGCTGACGATCAGGTCAGCTGTGCGGAGTGCTCCGGAGAGGGCGGTCATCTCGTTGCGGAGGACGGTGGCTGCGCCACGCATGCCGCCGCCGTTCGCTCGCACTTGCCGGGCCGAGGCATTCAGATCGATGGCGAGGCTGATCGTCGTCGCGTGTCTCTCACCGGCCGGGCCAGCGCGATCGATGAGGTCGCGGTAGGTGTTCGCGGCCCATGAGTCGTCGTCGCTGCCGTGACGCTCCCACCACTCGGCGAGCCCGGTGCCGGAGTCGGGTAGCGTGCGTTCGTTCACCTGGATGCGGGCGATCCGTCCGGAACGGCATGTGCTGGCGAGTACTCGCCCCCATGACTGAACCCGGCGTTGCTGTTCGCCATGATCGACCAACGCGAAAGCCGGATGTGAGATCGCGACGATCGCGGTGAGCGTCTGCTCGTGCGGGTCATGGATCATGACGGCACCGGACTCTGGGTCGTGCCATTCGCGGAGTGCCGCCGCATCGCCGGGCAGGGCGAGGGAGCCTGCGGGGCGCGGGTGCAGGATGCGTCGACGGTAGGTGAGCTGGCCGCGCGCAGCGCGAAGCATCCACTTGGTCATGATCGGGACCCACTCAACGAGCTTGCGACCGCCGATGGGTATGACCGCGGACAATGCGGCGGAGCCCCAGAACGGCGATGTCCATGCGACGCCGCTGGCTCCAGAGGAGTAGAGGGCGCTGACGATCATGACGAGGGCGAAGCCGAGCGCGATGAGTTGCGGCAGCGAGAGGCCGAGCAGCACGCCCCGTTTGGTCAGACGAGAGAACTGTACAGGCGTGAGCCCGGTGCCGGTGAGTGCGGCATCTGTGTGCATGGGTTAGGCCTTCCGTGGAGGTGATGGAGGGATGGTCGCGGGGATCGGGCCCAGTGGCTTGGGCCCGACTGTCGGCGCGGTTGACGGATACACGGGCGCCGCGGATGCGTCGGCGGCGTTCGTGTGGGAATCGCCCGCCTGCCCGAGGGAGCTGCCGAATTGACGGCCTGCGCTCGCCGTCGCGCCGACTACCTGGGCACCTGTGACCGCCGCTAGGCCGATGGGGCCCGCCGCTGCGCCAGCGCCTGCTGCGGTGGCCCCAGATGCGGCGCCGCCTCCGGAGGAGCCTGCACCTGCCGTCGAGGCCGCCCCGCGGCCTGCGGCGGTCGCGGAGGCGCCCTTGGACCCGGCGTGGCCCGCTGTGGCCCCGGTCGGCGATGCAGGAGCGCCCGCGGTCGAGTCGCTCCCCGAGCTCCCGCCGTCGAGCACCTTCTTGGCGCTGTCCAAGTTCGGCCCGTGCGGCACCGGCACGGGGCGATTCAGCGCCGACTTGGCCTCCTGCTCGCTGGACATCGCGTGGTACATGTCGAAGCCCACGAAGTTCAGGAACTTGTACGTGATGTACGGCGCGAACGCCGCGACGAACATCAACACGATGCCGGCGATCGGATCACTGATCGACGCGAGGTCGGCGTCGATCGGGGCAGCGACCTGTGCGATGGCGACGAGGAAGATCACGACGAGTACGAGCTTCGACAGCACGAGCGCCACGACAAACGCGACCCATTTACCGAGCCAGCCCTTGGTGGCATCCCACGTCATGCCAGCCAACGCGATAGGCCCGAACACGACCGCGACCAGCAGGAGCGCTTTTCGGATCAGCAGGGAGAACCACACGATCGCGGCGCCGCTGATCGCAAGGGCGGAGAGGAAGATCGTGATGATCGCGCCGACGCCCGGGGCGCCGATGTTGATCGTCGCGAGCCCGCCGGCGAGGAGGGCGATGCGGTCGCCCATCCCTTCCATCGTGTTGCCGGTGGCCTGAACGATTCCGATAGACAGCTGGTCGGTGATCTCGAGCAGCAGTGCAGTCAGACCGACGATCACGAACGAACCGAGGATCGACTTCGCGAGGCCGAGGCCGGCACGGGGGAGCGCAGTCGGATCCCGGTGGATGAGGCCCATGATGAGCTGGAGGAAGAAGAAGATGAGGGTCACGAAGACGGCGACGCCGAAGAGCAAATTGAAGACCTGCAGGTAGGTAGGGTCGGTGACGTCGACGAGGGTCGTGGTGTCGAACGCCGTCCAAACGGCCTCGAACATCCACGCCGCCGCCGAGCCCATTGCTGAGGCCAGCCAGTCGAACGGGGCGGTCACGAGCGACGCAGTGCCTTCGCCGACGGTCGTGCAGACTTCGGCGATGACGGGGATGTCGCAGACGCTCATGATGGCTTCGGCGTGCGCCGTGCGGGGCTAGATCGTTTGGCCGACGTTCCAGAAGAAGTTCGTCAGCGTCACCGCTGCACCGCAGATGACCGCGGCACCGCACGCGATTAGTACGCCGGCCTTGCCACGCGACGCGAGATGCGGGTTCGACGAGTTCGCGCCGAAGCCCCACACGATCGCCGCGACGATCAGCGCAAGGACAGCAAGGATCAAGCCGACCGTCATGACCGCGCCGACGATGACACGGAGTTGGTCGATACCGGGGAGGCCGGTTCCGTTGGGGTCGATGTCGATCATGGTGGGCTCCTCGAGGCTCGATGTGACTCGTTCCTAGGTGCGCGACCAGTTCCAACTGAGCTGCGCCGTGAGACGCACTAGCGTTGCGGAATGGTCTTCTTTGGGAGCTTCGAGGAGCAACGGCGTCGCATTCGTGCCACGCTCGGCCTGAAACCGCACGAGCGCGCCGTCAAGGTCACGGGAGGTTCAGCATCCACGGCCGCCGATCTGGCGAGTCTCGCGCGTGACTTCGAAATGGCGCGTGCATTCTTCGATTCCTACGCGGCGATTCCAGACGGCCAGAAGGACCCGGCTTCCGCGAATCAAGCATTCTGGATCGCCGGAATCATAATGTATGGGCGCGCCTTCGGTACGGGCATGCGTCACTCTGCGCGTGCGAGTGTGAACGTGTATTCCGACGAACAACGCGTCACTCACAACTTCGTCATGGCGCTGAGGAACAAGTACGTTGCGCACTCGGTGAACGGATTCGAGCAGGCAAGCGTCTTTGCGATTCTGGATGGATACGCGCCGGACAAGCTCGCGATCTCGGGCGTTGGCACCCAGCACGGCAGCTTGGCTAGCGTTCGGACGGAGAAGGCGCGCCTCATGAGTTCGCTCTGCGATGTTCAGCTTGCCGACATTGGCGCACGCAAGGGCGAGGTTGAGCGCGCTGTGATGGCCGAACTTCTGGCAATGGGCGCAGAGCGTGTCCTCTCCCTACCTGAACTCGGCATGCCCGCGATCGACGAGTCCGCCGTTAGCCGCGGCAGATCGAAATCATGGGAGTAACCGTGCGGTTGCCCAGCTAGAGAGAAGCGCCGAGCCTGAGCAGGTAATTCACCCAGGCGACGCCGAAACCCGCCAAGGCGGATGAACCTAGCGCGATCCACACACCTATGCGTGCGCGTGTGGCCGTTTGAACGTGGCCGTTCACGGACGCGAGCGCCCACGTGACCGCGCTGACGATGAGCATGAGCACAGCGAAGATCAGCACGTAGGTCATGAGTGCGCCGATGATGCTGCGGAGTTGGGTGGCGGCGCCGACGGCGCCGAAGTCGGGGAAGATGTCCATCTCAGTGGGTCCTTTCGGGGCGGCATCCGGCGATCGTGACTGCCGCGTCACCGACGCCGGCCGCGCCGTGCTGAGCGAGCCAGTCGACGGCGTTGACGGCCGGCTGGTCCTGACCGCCGGGGTGGATCTCGATGTGCAGGTGTGGGCCGGTCGACTTGCCGGCTGAGCCGACGTCGCCGATGTGTTGGCCGGCGGCCACAGTGTCGCCGACGACGACGTGGATGCCCTCGTCGTACATGTGCGCGTAGTAGGAGACGACCGTCTGCTCAGCGACGCTGTGCTCGAGCACGATCAGGCCGCCGTAGGTGCCGCGTTCACCGGCGAAGACGACGCGGCCGTCGGCGACCGCCAGGATCGGCGTGCCGGCGGGAGCGGCCAGATCGCTCCCTGCATGGAATCTGCGTTCGCCCGTGACAGGGTCGATGCGCCAGCCGAAGCCATCGGTGCTCGTATACGTGCCTTCGGGGAGCGGGAATACGACGCGAGTCGTCTCGGGTACGCGCGGCGGTGTTGAACCGTCAACGCCGGCGGTGCCACCCGAGCGCGTGAGCGCAGTGAGGATCGCCTCCGCTGCCGGCTCGTACTCGCGGTACCGGTCGGGGAAGGCGCTGACCTCAACGGCTTGCGCTGCTGCGCCACGATCGAGTTCGTGCCAGCCGGGGATGTCGAGCAGGCCGCGCGGTGAGCCGGCATTCGGTCCACTCGGCCCGCCGTAGAAAGCGCGAGCTTGATAGGTGGGGTCCATGAGATCAGCGACGGATCCCCAGCCTGACGCCGGCCGCATCTGAAACAGTCCGAGAGAGTCGTGGTCGGAGCCGTCGCCGTCGTTCGGGTAGCTGGCAGATTCCGGGTACGCGCCCGAGTTGGCGAGCATACGGAGGCTGGACTCTGTGAGTGCGGCCATGAGCGCAGTGATCACGCCGTCACGGCCGACGCCGACGGTCTGCGATCCGATCGTCGTGATCGTGGCGGCGTGCGTGAGCTGGCGACGGTTCAGCGTGATGGATTGGCCGGATCGGGTCTCGGCGGTGAGCGAGTCGGGGATCTCGCCGACGATGAGCGACCCAGACGCACACGCTCGCGCGGCGGGGTTCACGAATGCGGCGACGCTGATGAGGGCCGATGGCGGGCCCACGAAGAGGATGACGAGCAGGACGATGACGATTCGGTTCATCGCACACTGCTACTTCAGAGGGGCATCGGGCCTGGATAGCCGTAGCAGGTGGCATGGGTGCTCGCTCGGGCAGTCGATGAAGACGGTGAACGACACAGGCCGGCTGCTCTCGACGGGCTTGCCGTTCCACACTCCGGTGCGCTCGGCGATTCCGGAGATGGTGAAGGCGGATGCCGACGCGGGCAGCTGCCGACCTGCTGCTTGCGATCGTGCGGCGATCCAGGAATCCGGCACTTCGACGGTTTCTATGGTCAGTGTCTGGCGGGTGCCGTACGTTCGCAGCTCGTCCCAGAGCGTTCCGCTCGGAATGTACGCGCGAACGTCGGCGGCAACTCCGTTCGCCTCATCGGCATCGCTCGCATCGATGAGCGGCTGAGCCCACGATGCCGCGCCACCCTCTGCGCGGGTGTCCCATTCGAGGAGCGCGTGCGTGATGATCCGTGCGAAGCGCTCGGGATCCGCGGTCGTGGCGAGCGGCTTCGGCGATGCGACTCGCTCGTTGGTCTGGACCGGACCGGTCGCGACAGGGGTCTGATGCTCTTCCGGTTGAGCAACCGCGGGTCCGCGCAGAAGACCGTAGACGCCGACGCCAATCAGAACGAGAGCGATAACGGCCGCGACGATGAGGGCGATGGCTGCTCCACGACTTCGCGCGAACGACACGAGGCGCTCCCTTCTCCGGCTTCGGACGATCGGTGATCACCCGAAAGGAGCGCCGAGACATCCGCTCAATCAGCCAGTGGCGGCGATGGTGCGGTGACGGCGCGCGCGAAGCGCATCAGCGAAGGCGACCGTGCCGCTGACCGTGGCTTCGAACTGCTCCCACTGCTGATCAGTGAGCGTCGCAGCGAGCTCGTCTGCGTCGAAGTGTCGCCACCATTCGTGCAGGTCGGTCCATTGCATAACGAATGCACGAGCAGGGAGCTGCGCGAACTCGCCGGTGTCGCCTGCGGCCACGGCACCGCCACGGCGCGTCCGAGGCACCGAACCGACACGGGCAAGTGCGACCTGCGCGAGCTGAGTGAGTTCGGCGTCTGGCTCAGCGTCTTCGCTCGCCGCCAGTCGGTCTGTCACCGCCCGCAGCGCCGGCTTGACGGGAGCTCCTGAGTCGATCGCTTCCAAGGCCCGAGCCGCTTCGGTTCGCGCTTCCGCCGGAGCATCCTCGTCGTCGACGATCTGCTGTAGCCGGCCGATGCGCTCGTGCGTGTTGTACGAGCGATTGCCGCTCACGAGCTGGGCTGCCTGGGCTCGTGAGTCGCCCGAGCCGCGTGCGCCCGGTGCCGCACCGGGTGCGGCACCGGGCGGGGGCACCACGCCATCACGAATCCTGCTCGCGAGCTGCCGGCGCTTCGCATCCTCGGCGAGCAACTCCTTGACCTCGCGGTAGAGCGCAGCAGCCTCGGTCGGCGCAAGCGACTTGTGCAGCGTATTGTCATCTTGCTCGGCGAGCAGCTTGGCGAGCTCGTCGGAGATGCCTGACCTCACCCAGACGCTGACGTGTCGGTGCCCGAGCAGGCGCAGGGCAGCCAGACGGCGTGCACCGCAGACGAGATCTCCGTCGGGTGTGACGGTGATCGGTTGCAGCAGCCCCTGCCGTTCGATCGAGGCGGCGAGCGCTTCGACATCGCCGAGGTCACGTCGATGGCGCGCGCCGACGCGAATCGAGTCGATCGCCCGATCGAGCTCGATGTGCCCCCGGCCATCGGTCATGCGAACACCCGGGGTGTGTTGACAACGATCTCGGCCACCAGATCATCGTCGTGAAGGAGCGCGCGAAGCGGCTCACCGACGATCAAACGCCACAGGATGCCGCGGCCTGCCGCCGTGTGCTGGTGCAATGGGTCGCAGCATCCGAGCAGTGCCTTGAGCATCGCCAGCCACGCGCGCTGAGGCAGATCGAGCTGCGCGCGCGCCGCGGCATCCCGTCGGAGCGATTCGTACGCGGACGCCCGCGAGGGCGCATCTGCGAGCCGACCGCAGACGTACTCGACGCCGGAACGCGCGTGGTCCTGGGGCCAGCCGAGGAGCTGGAACAGCGTGATCGCATCGTGCACGGCAGCGCGCACGTCTTCGCGCTCGTCGCCTTCGGGGTCGATGTCGACCGGCCCGGAACGGAATGCGGGGTGATACTCATGCAGCTCGTGTTCACGGTCGCTGAATCGCTCGGCGTCGTGAAAGGCCGATATCTTCGCCCGCCGCGCCTGATGCACCGAGCAGAGGAGTCCCTGTGCGCGCTCTTCGGCGATGCAGGTCACCTGCACTGCTCGGGTGACGAGCGCCCACGGGTCATCGGCGCGAAGCGTCGCCGGCGCGCGCATCGCGTCGAATGCGGCCGAGGCCGCCTCCCACGGGTCGAGGCCGTGCTTGCGCGCCAAGGCCGAGTACTTCTCCGCCGCGAATTGCAGCAGCGCGGATGCTTCAGGGTCGGTGCGCCAGGCTTCGCCATCGGATGCCTGCAGTCGCCGAAGCAACGTGCGCAGGCCTTCTGACCCCCGAAACGCCTGCGTGGCGTCCTCCCGAGTTGAGCTCCAGTTCATCGCGGCACCTCCTGTCGGTTCGGTGCGTGTTGCCGCGGTCAGCAGGATGCTCATGATTCACCGCCGTCCGAGGCCGGGGCGGGCGAATTGGGCGGTCGCGGGGGAGCGGCCGAACTCGGAGAGGGGAGGGAGTTTGGCGGCGCGCTCGCGGATCGCTCGCCGGGTGGATGCCGGCGCTCGGCGCAGCCGTCGAGCAAGGTCCGCCTCGAGATCGAGGCCGCGGCCGGCAACGCGCCCAGTGCTCGTGCTCAGCAGATCGGAGGCGCGAACCCAGACGATTCCGGGCCGCTGAGCGGATCCGATCGGATCTCCGGTGAGCGCTTCCGTCCCGCTCGACGACCGCGATGCGTCGACCAGCGCTCGGATGCGCTCGCGAAGGTCGCCGTTGCTTGCGCCCGATGGCGCAGGCCTTCTCGCAGGTTGCCGATGCTCAACCGCTCGAGACTTCTCGAACTCGTCTTCATCCATCGCTCGCACCTTCCCGTAGGGTGTCGGTCTGCGAGCTAGGTGCGCCGACGTGGTCGCTCAGCCACCGCCCGATCGTCGTCGGATGCACGCCGAGCTTTCTCGCGATCGCCGCATTCGACCAACCGAGCGACCGCAGCGACGATGCGTCGCCGCGCGTGGCGGCGGCGGGCGTGGCCACCGTGGGCGGGAGCGTTCGCCGCGGCTTGACGGCCGCTGGCTGTGTCGAAGGTGCAGAGACGGATGCCGCGATGCGCGCGGCATCCCATTGGGTGGCGCTCGTCGACCGCATCAGCACCGAGGTCAGGTGGGTGATGGCTAACAGCACCATCGGCGGCACGGACGCGACGCATGCGGCGAGCACGAGCGGCACCTCGGTCGTCTCTGCGACCACCGCGTGTATCGCGTTCGCGGCCACCGAGATCGCGGCGCCCGCGACCAGCAGCATCCACGGATACCAGGCGCCTCGGCTCCCGGCGAGTGCGACTGCGGCGACTGTCGCGACCACGATGATGCCGTCGACGATGAGCGGCCACACCCAGGCTTGGCCGGTATCGACTCCGGATCTCCGCGCCAGGTCGCTGAGCGAGGTGAACGAGAGCCAGAATGCGCCCGCCGCGATGAAGACCGTGCCGGCGACCGCGGTGAGCGTTGCCAATCGAACTTCTCGCGAGCGTGGCGTCACCGTCTGCATGACCGCTCACTGATCGGTGTTCCGGCCACCGGGCGCGGCTGCCACACTTCCCGTGCTTCGGGGATCCGAGCGAGGTGCCGTTGAGCTGACCGGATCGTGATGGCGATCTCGGCGTCGGCGAGACCTGCGCTCGCGGCAGCCGGACCAAGTGCGTCCTCGATGGCGACAACCGAGAGCCCAGTCTCGACGAGTCGGCATGCTGCCCAGAACAAGCCGTGGTTGCGTTCGCCCTCCCGCAGCCGGGCGACCCATGCGGCGAGACGCTCACGATCCACGCCGCCCGACGGCACAGCCGACGGCTCGGAGCTCGCGGCATCCCTTCGCGGTCGTATCGAGCGCGGATCGATCAACGAGCGAAGTGCGCCGGCATCGACGGGATGCGGGTCGCCTGAGCTGAGTGAGGCGAGCCGGTATGCGGCACGGCCTCGCTCGAGAGTCAGCCATGACGGCGGGACGACGACGTATCCTCCGTCGCCGCGGAAGTCGATATGAGCCGTCGCGGATTGCCAGCAGCGTTGGGGTCGATCGGCTGCGGCTGGGAAGTACACGTGCACGCCGCCCGAGGGTGTGCGGACTCGGGCGTACTCACCGTCGAGGATTCCCGCTTCCTGCGCCACCGCGAACGCGTCGAAGCCCGATCGATCGGTCGCGACGTCGACGTCGACGACGTCGAGTCCCGATGCTGCGCCGGTCGGCACAGCCGGATTCGCATTCGGCCAGGTCGACCACCATCCGGCGACCACGCCGTGGTCGGTGGTCGCGTCATGGAAGCCCGCCGGTGTCAGCGGCCGCTTGCCTCCGGCGACGCAGGGAAAGACCGGCACGCCCGCGTTCGCGAAAGCCTGCGCAGCGTCACGCGAGCTCAGGCTGGCCGTGACGAGCAGCACTTCACCGAACCTCATGCGAGCCCCCGGGTGCTGATGCGGTCCGCCGGTCGGGTCGGGGGAGCCGTCGGGGCTGGTGCGCGTGCTGCGGTGGCGTGCATCTGCTCGAGCGCGACCGGGTCGCCATCGTCGAGCTGTGGGGTGCGGAGCTCATCGAGGATGCCGCCTGCTGCACGTCGTACCCGTTCGCCCGTGGTCTGCAGAACCTCGACTAGCGACATCTCCGGAACTGAGGAGGCCCAGCCAGACACGTACGGAACCGTGAAGACCGAGGTGTCCATCCCATGTGCGGCGCCTACCATGAGCGCGACCGACTCCGCCTCGACCTCGGCGATGCCACGATGCTGCGGGACCTCGTCCGGATCAGTCGGGATGGCCGTTGCGAGCGGTTCGGCCGATTGTGGCGCTGCCACTGGGTCGTGCAGTCGGATGTGCGCCAGCTCGTGTGCGAGCGTCTTGACGCCCGCTGCCGGCTCGAGATCGGCACGGACGTGCACGGTGCGGTTCGCGAAGTTTGTTAGGCCGTTCGCACCGCCGAGTGCGGCGGCATCCGGTGCCGTGGACAGGGTGAAACCGGAACGATCGACCAGCGCGGCGAGCGCGTCCCACAGCCCGATAGGGGCCTCGCCGCGCAGCAGCTTCGGTGCAGGTCGCGCAGGGAGCGGCCTCCCGTCGGTCTGCGAGACGTCCCAGACGTACGCCGGCCGAACGCCGATGAGTTTCGGTCGCACGACTTCGCCGGCTCTGGGGCGCTCGATCGACGCGAGCCTGCGCCAGGAGCTCGGATCGGTCGGCTCCGAGGTGGCGAACCGAGCGGTCACGGGCGCGAGGATGGCGTACCCGTGTTGGCCTGTGGTCACGCGTCGACCGAGCGTTTGCCACTGCTTGAATCCGGCGACATAGGTTGGCGCAGGCTCGGGAACGGTGCCGAGCTCGAAGGCGGCCGCGTGCTGCGCGTGGATGAGCAGCACATTGTTGAATGACCGTCGGCGGAACCGAGCTGAGAACTCGAGCGCCTTCATCCATGCATCGCCGGATACGAGTTCTTCGACCGCGGCGGTCAGACGCTCGTGCAGCTCCGCGATCTTGGCGTCGCGTTCGACGCGCTGACTTTGAATCGACGACACAATGATCACCTTCCGGAGCGACGGCCGCGCGGTTCTGCGGCTATGGCAGAGGTGTGCTGATCGCCCACGAGGTCAGCCTCGGGGGCGTGGAGTGATCATGTCGTCGACAGGGGCCCGAATGGCCGAGGACATGTTCGGAGGATGCGTCCGACTGTGAACCTCCTTCTGTTGAGCATGCTCAAACGAAGTCGTGATTTGGGTCTACCACGCAAGATTGAGCATGCGCAACCCTTGATTTGAGCATGCTCAATTGCTAAATTGAGGGATGCTCAATCTGGATGAGCGGTACGACCCAACCCTGCCTGACCCGAAGGGAGAGGGGCTGATAAGCATGGCCGACGTCGAGAACCGCCAAGCCGCGGAGAACCTCGCGAACCGCCTGCGGCTGCTCATCGACGTCGCTGTTGCCGAGACCGGCGCCGAGCCGACTTACTCGCAGATCGCCGAGTTCCTTCGCGAGCGTGGCATCAAACTCTCGCGTTCCCGCTGGACGTACATGGTCAACGGCCACCGCTGGGTGCAGGATCGCCGCCTGTATGAGGGCCTCGCCGAATACTTCAACGTCGAGCCGGAGTTCCTTTCTGGCGAACACGGCGCCGTCACACCCGAACGTGTGAGCGCGCAACTCGACCTTGTGCGATCGATGCGCGCGGCGCGCGTGAAGGCCTACGCTGCCCGAACGCTGGGCGACATCTCGCCCGACGCGCTCAAAGCCATCAGCAGGTACCTCGATGAGGAGATCACCCGTTCTTGAGCAGCGGCGCCCATGCGTCGCGGATTCTGGCCCAACACAGATCCGGAAGGAGTGGAGACACGTGAACAGCGCAGTCGCGGTGTCAAAGGCACGGACCGATCTCGCACTCGGGGACGCCTTCTCATTCGATGCTCTCGTTGCTGCCGTCGAGCAGCGGCGCGGGCGGAGCATCCGCATCGTCGAACTCGAGGAGCTCGGGCACGAGGCAAATCTTTGCGCGCTGCTCGTCGAGCTCGAGGCGGAGGACCTCATCTTCCACGCGCCGACCGAGTCCCAGCTGCACCGCCAGCAGTTCGTGCTGCATGAACTCGCACACTTGATCCTCGGGCATATTGACGGCGAAGAGCTCCGTGTGCCCGACTTCCTGTTGCCCGACATCCCGCCGGCCACGAGGCGCCGGCTGCTCCGACGGCAGAACCTCAGCGACCCAAACGAGGTCGCGGCAGAGTCTCTGGCTGACTGTCTCGCCGCCGCCATCAGGCTCTCCACCACGCACGACTCTCGCTTCGTGGAGATATTCGGGTGACCTCCGTCATCGTCGCCGGCCTCATGTGGCTGCTTGTTGCGGCCCTTCTTGTGCTGCGACGCGGACGCGTGGAGCGGAGCATCACCTGGGCGTCGGTCGCGATCGCTATCTCGATGACACTCAATATCGATCCTGTCTACGTCGCGCTCGACACCGCAGCTGGCGGCTCCAATGCGGTCACGCTGGTCGCCGACCTCGCACTCATGACTGGCGTCTTCCTCCTCGGTCGAGGTGTCATGAAGGCGGCGGATGACCCACCCCGTGCTGTGCGCATTGCACTCAGTCGCGTGACGTTCGGCGTAGCCCTCGTCAGCGCGACGATCGCCTTCCTCCTCATTGAGCGCGGTGCGACGACGACGAGCTTCATGCTGGATCTCGGCGAGCAGCCCGCGACCGCGATCTATTCGATGATCCACTTCACGTACTACGCGGTCGTGCTCGCAGCCATGGCCACCGTGGCGTTCGCGCAGATTCGCGTGAGCCGCGGCATCCTGGCACTGCCGCCGGCGCTGCTGGTCGTGGGGTGCGGGCTCGGCATCGCACTGACCGTCGACGTCATCTGCATGGACCTCTCACACGTCGCCGGCAACCTAGACCTGATGAGCGCAGCGGCCGTGCTGTACGGCCCGCTGTATCTGCTCACTTTTCTGCTGCTGTGCAGCGGCTTCGCTGGTCAGCCGTTCGTCCGAGCGGTTCGCGCGCGGCAGCGGGAACTGACCACTCGTGAGCTCGCGGCCCGGTTGGCCCCGCTCTGGCAGACGGCATCCGAGGTCCACCCCGGCATCAGCCAGAACTCGGAGGCGGAGTTCGATGCGGACGACCCCGAGGGGCTGTTGCACCGCCAGGTCGTCGAGATCCGCGACGCGATGATCGACACACGAGTCACGTTCTCCGTGAGCGGAGCAGATCTCGAAGCGCTTGAGGCAGCCGAGCGCCATCTGGTCGGCGCTACTGCGACACCTTCGGCCTCGCTGCGGGTGCGGCAGTGAGGCCCGCTCGCGCCGTGCTCGGTGCGCTGGCAGCGTTGGGCCTTGCCTTCGGCGGGCTCGGCTACGTCATCGCGCGACGTGTGACGGCTCCTGTCGGTCCACGACGATTCAATCTCGTCGTTCGCGGTGTGGATGCGTCGGGGGAGACGCCAATGGTCATCCTCCCTCGTACAACCCAGACAGCAGTGGTCGGCAAGTTCAATCTGATTCTCGATTCTGGCGAGTGGGTGAGACTCGGCGCGCAGGTGCATGACGTCGGTGCGGGTCTCGTCGGTCGAGACGTTGTGGAGCCCGAATCGGCGGCGACGCTCGTGCCTGGGGTGCGTGCCTCGTGGAGCGGAATCTACTTTCGAACCCCGGCGGACGCGGGGTTGAACGCGCAGGACGTGGAGATTCTGACGCCGGCTGGTCCTGCTCCTGCTTGGCTGATCGCTCCGGATGAGCCAAGGGACGGGGACTGGGCGATTCACATCCACGGACTCGGAAGCCCGCGCGCCGGGACACTCCGGGGGGTTCAGGTTGCTGCAGAGGCTGGGTTGACTTCGCTCGTCGCGTCCTATCGGAACGATGGTGAGGGACCAACTTTCGGAGGAGGGCGCTCAACGCTCGGGGCTCTCGAGACAGATGACGTCGAAGCCGCCGTGCGATACGCGCTCGAGAACGGTGCACGCCGGATCGTCTTGTTCGGCTGGTCGATGGGAGGCGCGATCGCGCTTCAACTTGCTGAGCGCCCGGGGGTGCGGAGACGCCTGGCCGGTATCGTGCTCGAGTCGCCCGTGCTCGACTGGGTGGAGACGATCAAGGCGAACTGTGCTCGGGTGGGCTTGCCCAGCTGGACAGGCGCGCTCGCCTTGCCATGGCTGGTCTGCCCGACTCTCGCGCGTATTGTTGGGCTTTCCGCGTCAGCTCATGTGACAGGTTTCGATCAATCGGCTGTTGCCATCCGGGGGTCGACGCCGATCCTGATCCTGCACGGCGTTTCGGATGATTCCGTGCCGATTGGATTGGCACGACGGAGTGCGCTGCAAAGTGGGTCAATCGATCTGTTCGCCGTTGCCTCTGGCCATACCTTCACGTGGAACGCAGATCCCGAGGGATGGCGAGACTGTGTGTCCGGATGGTTGAATCGGCGAGTATGACTGCTGTGGGCGAGCAGATGGCGAATGCCCGCGCGCTGGAGTCGAGGTAGCAAGGCATGGCGATGTTTCGATTCGGCGACCCGTCAGACCTTCCAGATAGCGAGACGTCGTTCCTGCCTCTCGAAGTGGCCGTCAAGTACATAGTTGCGATTCGAGAAGCGGAGTCCAGGGGTGACCGGACGGAAGCATGGCAAATCGCCGACGAGATGCGCGACTACTCGATCACGCGGGCCTCGCAGCGTCTGGATAGGCTGCGCCGGCTAGACCAGGAGCGCGTCCAGCGCCGCAACAAGCGCAACGAAGGCTGACTCTTGAGGTTCGGAGTTAGCCACCCCATTCGGGGCTGGTTGAGCACTCCCTTTCGAGCTTTCCGTGGCCGCCGAATATGGGGGCCAGCCTAGGCTCGCCGTCGCACAGCGTTCGCATAGACCCACACATACCGATCGCCGTGAGCCTCTGGCTCGGCGTATCGAATGAGCACCGCTCCGCGCGTCCAGGCGATCGCCTCGGCCTGCACGAGTCTTGGCTCTTCGTAGATCACGCGGTATCTGACGTTCGCCACGACCGGAACTGGCGCCTCAGGCTCGATTCGTCGACCGGTAACGCGCACCTCGCTCGTTGTCAGCGAGATCGGCGACCCGCGCTTCGTGGTCTCGAGGGCGATGGCGTCCCGGCGTTCGTCGGGGAGATCGGGGTAGCGTCGGTTGGTTCCCACGGACTACGCGAACACGTTCTCGACGACCCAGCCCGACGGTTGGAGCCGGAGATCGAAGACCAGTGTCTCGTCGGTCGTCGATTGTCCGGTGACGCGCCATCCGACTGCCGATCGATCTGACGCTGCGGTGGGGCGCTCGGATCGGTACGAGAGCCACGCCTGATGGGGCAGCCGCGTCGGCGTATCGATGACTCGGTACCTGACGTTGCGGTAAACGAGACGCGTCGGGGCCCCGGCGTCGTCGAGCCAAACGAAAACGGGCTCAGACGTGTGCGTCGCGATCATCGCATCTCCTTTATTCGAATAGATGTTCGAATGATAGATCCCGCCCACCGACACGCCAACACCTCCGATGACCGATGGCCCACCACATCCGATCGCCTGACAAGGCCCATCGACGGTTTGCCACGCCTCTTGCAGATCGAGGGCGCGCACCTTGCTCGCGTGATCGGAGGTGGGCGCGGGTGACGGTATCGATGCGGGTGATGAGCGCAGGACAGGGCTACCGTTACCTACTGCGCACTGTCGCTGCGGCTGACGGAGAGCGCTCACTCTCCACCCCATTGACTCGGTACTACGAGGTCAAGGGCACGCCGCCGGGCCGGTGGATGGGATCGGGTGTCGGGGGATTGGCCGGTGGTGCGGTCGCCGCGGGGGACACGGTCACCGAGGAGCACCTGCAGCTCTTAATCGGGCAAGGCGTGGATCCGGTCACGCGCGACCCGCTCGGCCGGGCGTTCCCACAGTACGACGGCGGCCGACGCGCGGTTGCCGGCTTCGACATCACGTTCTCGATGCCGAAGTCGGCGAGCGTACTGTGGGGCATTTCGGATGCCGCGACGCAGGCGATCATCTTGCGCGCGCACCACCAGGCGGTCGAGCGCGTCGTCGACTACATGGAACGCGAAGTGGCGGCGACCCGCACGGGCGTTGCGGCAGCGGACGGCGCGGTCGCCCAGGTCGCGGTCACCGGGCTCATCGCAACGGCGTTCGACCACTTCGACAGCCGCGCGGGCGACCCGCACCTGCACACGCACGTGGTGGTGAGTAACAAGGTGCAAACAACGCTCGACGGCAAGTGGCGCTCGCTCGACGGGCGGCCGTTGCACGAGTCGGTTGTGGCTATGTCGGAGCTGCACGAAGCACTACTCGCCGACGCACTTACGCGCGAGCTCGGCATCGGATGGGAGCGACGCGAACGCGGGCGCGATCGCAACCCGGTGTGGGCGATAGCATCGGTGCCCGAGTCTCTCGTGCAGGAGTTCTCGACGCGGTCGCGTCACATCGGAGCGGCCGCTGACCGACTCATCGCCGAGTACACCGCCGCGCACGGCCATCGGCCCGGCCGCGCGACCATCGTGCGCATCCGCGCGCAGGCCACGCTTGCAACGCGCCCAGAGAAGCACGTGCGCTCGCTCGCCGAACTCGCGAGCGACTGGCGTGCACGCGCGACGGCGGTGCTCGGCCAGGATGCAACGTCGTGGGCGCGCCGAGCATCCGCCTCCACTGCACCGCACACGGTGAACGCTGCAGACGTGCCGCATGAGACGATCGCAACGCTTGGCGTGCAGGTGATGCATGCCGTCAGCGAGAAGCGCGCAACGTGGCGGCACTGGAACCTCACCGCTGAAGCTGCACGCCAGACGATGCACTACCGATTCGCAACACAGTCCGATCGCGAGGCCGTGGTCGCATTCGTCGTCGACGCAGCCGAACACGCATCGCTGCAACTCACGCCGACCGAGCTCGCGCTCAGCCCGGCCACGTTTCAACGTGAGGACGGCACCTCGGTCTTCCAGCCCAAGCACTCGACCGTCTTCACCTCGCATGAACTCCTCGACGCGGAGGTTCGGCTCCGAGCGCGAGCAGCGGATGCCGCGGGCCCGACGACGTCGTTCGCCGCACTCCACGCGGTAGATGAACGCCGCGCCCGCGGCGAACAGACCCTTGCCGACGATCAGCTCGCCGCGCTCGCATCCATCTCGTCCTCCGGCCGCACTCTCGATCTCCTCGTCGGCCCAGCCGGCGCCGGCAAGACCACCGCAATGGCCGCCCTGCGCCGAGCATGGGAGATCGAGCACGGTCCCGGATCCGTGGTCGGACTGGCCCCCTCCGCTGCCGCGGCCCACGTGCTCGCCGGAGACCTCGGCATCCAGACCGAGAACCTCGCCAAGTGGTGGCAGAACCACGTCACCAGCGGCACCGCGTTCCGCAACGGCCAGCTCGTGATCGTCGACGAGGCATCCCTCGCCGGAACCCTCGCCCTCGATCGAGTGACCGCGCTCGCCGCAGCGGTCGGCGCGAAGGTGCTGCTCGTCGGCGACCACGCGCAACTGCAGTCCGTCGAGGCCGGCGGTGCATTCGCCATGCTCGCTCGCGATCGCACAGACGCCGCCGAGCTCGTCGACATCCATCGATTCGTGCACGACTGGGAGAAGGCGGCATCGCTCGGGCTACGACGCGGTGACGAGACATCCATCGAGACCTATCTCGCGCACGATCGCGTCCAGGATGGCGACAGCGAGGCGATGGCGGATGCCGCGTACCTCGCGTGGCGCGCAGACACCCGTGCCGGGCGCATGAGCGTGCTCGTCAGCGACTCGCATGAAGCGGTCGCAGCACTGAACGAGCGTGCACGCACCGACTCGATCGTCGACGGCCGCGTGGATGCAACGCGCGAGCTCGCGCTGCACGACGGCACCCGCGTCTCGGTCGGCGACACGATCATCACCCGTCGGAACGATCGGCGCCTGCACGCCGGCCGTGCTTGGGTGCGCAACGGCGATCGATGGACCGTGCTCGCCGTGCACCGAAGCGGCGCGCTCGAAGTTCGCCTCAGCGGTAGCCGCCGGGGGAGCAGCGCACGACTGCCTGCGGCGTACGTGCGGCACCACGTCGAGCTCGGCTACGCCGTCACCGCGCATCGCGCGCAAGGACTCACGACTGACACCGCGCATGTCGTCGTCGCACGCGGCATGACCCGCGAGAACCTCTACGTCGCGATGACGCGCGGGCGCCAGGCGAACACCGCCTATGTCGCGCTTGACCGGCCGGATGCCGCGCACACCGGCATCCGCCCACGCGACGATGCCGATGCGACAGCGCACTCGGTGCTCGTCGGTGTGCTCCGTCATGTCGGTGCGGAGCTGTCGGCGCACGAGGCGCTCGCCCGCGAGCAGGAACGGGTGGGCTCGATCGCGCAGCTCGCGGCGGAGTACGAGACGATCGCGGCTGCCGCGCAGCACTCGCGGTGGACGGCGCTCGTGCGGAACATCGGACTCAGCGATGTGCAAACGGACGCCGTCATCGCGTCCGACGCGTTCGGCCCGCTGTGCGCGGAGCTGCGTCGGGTCGAAGCGCATGGCATGGATGTCGCGCGAGTCGCGGCAGCGGCGGTCAGATCGCGTGGCTTTGAGGATGCCGTGGACGTCGCAGCCGTACTTCGGGCGCGGGTCGCTCGAGCTCGGGATGCCGCGCCGCGGGGCCGATCGCGATTCATCGGGGGGCTGATTCCGGTTGCTGACGGACCGATGGATGCCGAATCCACGACCGCGTTGCGCGAGCGTGCGGAGCTCATCGAAGCCCGCGCCGCCGCGCTGGCTGAGCGTGCAATCGACTCGCGCGCCGCCTGGCTGCGTCAACTCGGCGCGCCGCCTCCGTTCGAGGCCACAAGTTCGCGGTGGCGACGCCAGGTTTCCGTCGTTGCCGCCTACCGCGACCGGTACGGCATCACGGATGGTCGTCCGCTCGGCGCTGAGCGACCGGCATCCGATGTACAGAAAGCGGATGCCGCGCGGGCTCGGGCTGCCATGGAAGCGGCGCGTCGTGTCGTCGACGAGGCGAATCCGACCGCTGCAGCTCGAGTGCCGAATGTCAACCTTGGCGTTCCGAACGTCGGCGGGCGGGTCTAGAGTGCCGACCAAGCAGCAATTCAATGTGTTCGCCGCCACCGACGTGACGGCACGACGCCGCTCAGGCCGTCTCTCCAGGTTCTCGCTGCCGACCGATCGGAGAGCAGCCGCATGTTCGCATTCGTCTGGGCCGTCAGCGTCCGCACTGGAATGTTCATCCGTCGCTTCATGCCCACGAGCCGCCTGCTGGACGCGCTGCACACGCGGCGCGGTCTGAAGTGGGGCGTGCCGGCCATGTTGCTCGCCGTGCCCTACGGGCTCGCCGCATTCGTGTTTGCCGGGATGGCGGATGACGATGGGTGGTTCAGCGCGCTCGCGCTGCTGTGCGTGTGGAACGCGTGCAAGTTCCTCATCGCCGGGCCGGCCACGGCGATGCGCCTGCTCCACGCGCGTGCTCGAGAGGCGCGCTCGCGTCGCATCCTCGCCATGCTCGAACTCGAGGCCGAAGCTTCCGAGGCCGGCGTTGAATTCGGCGGCGGTGAACCCCAGCTCGACCCCGCGCTCCACCGCTGAACCGAACTCGCCCCGGCACGGTGCCGATGGCGTACCTCTCTTTCGCGGCAAGCTGGTCGACGACCAGCCCGCCGACAGGAAGGCCCGCCATGACGCGCTCCCAGGAGCAATTCGACGACCTGCTCGGTCGCACCGCACTCGCGGCGCTGTTCTACCTGCCCGAGGTGACTGTGACCGATGGCGCCTACCGAATCCAGGAGGACGTCGACTACTGCCTGCAGGCGGTCGACGGACTCGAGGCCGAGGATACGGAGCGTCTTCGTGAGGCGATCACTCAGACGATCGCAGACCCGACCGTGAACCGCTCGGCGCTGCTCGCGCTCGTCATGGAACTGGCGCCGCCGCCGAACAGATAACTCTGATGAGTGCCTCGTCCACGCCCGATCCGGCGGCGCGCCCACGTGGTGGCGTCGGCCAGCCAGACCCGGACGACGCCGAGCGTGAACGCCTGCGCGCCCAGAAGCGCGAGCAGGCGCGACGGTATCGGCACGAACATCCCGAGGAGCATGCGGCGGCCCGTCGTCGGTGGGTCGACGCGAACCGCGATCGAGTGCGTGCCGCGAACCAGCGGTGGCGGGAGGAACATCTCGAGCGCGCCCGCGAGCTCAATCGCGAATCCATGCGACGGGCGGCCGCGCGACGTGGGCGCGAGGAAGCGACCCGCGCGCGAGCACGGGAGCGGGTGCGCGTCTGGCGTGAGGAGCATCCCGACCGCGTGCGTGAGTATCAGCGGTGGTGGGTCGACGCCAATCGGGACAAGGTGCGCGAGTACTACAACCGGTACTACGCGAGGCACCGCGACGAGGTGAACGCTCGTGCCACTGCTCGCCGGGATGCCGACCCCGAAGCGACCCGTTCTCGACAACGCGCCTCGGCCGCGGAGCACAAGGAGTATCGCGCCGAGCTGCAGCGAGCTCGTCGGGCTGACCCTGAGCGCTATCGGGCAGACCTCGACAGGAACGCGGCAGCCCGACGCCTCAAGCGCGCGCTCGCGCGCGCGGGCCTGCCACCGAAGCGCATCCACCCCTCGACCGCGGCCGAGCGGCGTGCTGATGAGCGAGCCGCCGACGCGTTCTTCGCCAACCCGCTCCTTCCTGAGCGACTTCGCCAGACCGCCGCGTTCGGCGAAGCCCTGACTTGGCACATGCTGAAGCACCACGCGCAGATACGCGAGTTCGCTGAGGCGTACGTCGCGAGTCGTGTGCGGGTAGGACTGCCGCCTGTGAACGTCGACAACGTGATGTGGGCGCGCGCCGCGGAATTGGTGCTCGAAAGTCGGCTGCGCGTCGATCTACTCAAGAGCCGGGACGTCGCAGCGGCGGTTCGAAACTCGATGGCGACGGTGCGTAGGGGCGAGCGAGAGCGGATGATTCGTCGATTCGAAGCCGCACGGACGGTACATGTATCGCGGAACCTGACGAGGCTGCGGGACGAGGCGCGGATGGAGAATCGAGCCAGACGTGCACGCGGACAGTCCCGCGTTGACCCTGACCGACTGATGCTTCGGATTGCGAGTGAAGAAGTTCTGGAGCTTGGCGTGTTCGATCAGCTCGCAATTGAGGATGTCGAGCGCCTGCCTGTGCCGAATCTCAGGGCTGCGAGCCTAGAGAAGCCGACCGGCCGTGCCCGAATTCGCCAGATGGGCTTCGGGACATGACGCAGTGGATCAACTCGACCACGCGGGCGACGAGGGCAGGACGTGGCCCATGGCGACGGTGCGGACCGTGCCCGTCGGTTCAGCGTCGTCGCGCCCGGCACAGGGCGCGCCCATTCAAGTACTTGTGAAGTAAGACCTGAGTGTGCCTGAGGTGCGTCAACGCTCCTCGGGCACGAGGTTGAATCGACGATTCAGTGAATGCTGTATATTCAGCGAATGCTGACTATTGCTTCGCGTGTTGATGTGATGAACCGGTTGGGTCGGGCGATGGCGGATGCGACCCGCTCGCGGATTCTGCTGAGCCTACTTCGGGAGCCTGGGTACCCGGCCCAGCTTGCACACGATCTCGAGCTCACGCGGAGCAACGTCTCGAACCACCTCAGCTGTCTGCGCGGGTGCGGCATTGTGGTCGCGATCCCGGAAGGGCGATCGACGAGATACGAGATCGCCGACCCGCACCTGACGCGCGCGCTCACCTCGTTGGTTGATGTCGTACTCGCCGTCGATGACGGGGTGGCTTGCGTGGATGAGAACTGCGACCTCCCGTTCTGCTGCGGAACGGGAGCGGGCGAATGAGCCGGGAGTGCTGCGGCCCGGACGAGGGTGTGAGCGTGAGCATCGGTCGCCGACCGGATCTTGCGGCGGGCGGGTTGTCTGCGGCGAACGAGCTGCCGACTGACCTCGACGAGCACGACGAGCACGACGAGCACGACGAGCACGACGAGCACGACGAGCACGACGAGCTTGCGCCGTGGTGGCGTGATCGGGCGCTGATGTTGCCTGTGGTCTCCGGCGTTCTCCTCGCGGTCGGGTTCGGTTTGGAGTGGTCCGGGGTTGGCTGGCCGGCGACGGTGGTGCAGGGTGCGAGTCTGCTTGCAGGTGCTGCGACCTTCGTGCCGGGTGCGGTTCGGCGTTTGCTGCGCGGCAAGCTGGGCGTTGGTCTGCTGATGACGATCGCCGCGATCGGGGCCGTCCTGCTCGGTCATGTCGGTGAAGCGGCCGCGTTGGCGTTCTTGTTCTCGATCGCGGAGGCTCTCGAGGATCGGGCGATGGATCGTGCACGGCACGGTTTGCGGGCGTTGCTGTCCCTCATCCCCGAAACGGCCCGAGTGTCGCGGCTTTCCGGTGAGGTCACCGTGCCGGCAGCGGAAGTCCGTGAGCTTGACATCCTGGTGATCCGTGCTGGTGAACGGGCTGCGACGGACGGCATCGTGGTGGCCGGGCGGAGCAGTATCGACACGTCCGCGGTGACGGGTGAATCGATCCCGGTTGAGGTCGGGCCGGGTGACCCGGTGCCAGCCGGTTCGATCAATGGGTCGGGCACGATCCAGATCGAAGCGACAGCAGACGGCCGCGACAATTCCCTGACCACGATCGTCCGCCTGGTCGAGCAGGCGCAGGCCCGTAAGGGCGAGCGTGCCCGTCTTGCCGACCGGATCGCGCGTCCTCTCGTTCCGGTCGTGCTCATCGTGGCTGCGCTGATCATCGGGTTCGGGTTCCTCGTCGGCGACCCCGGCCTTTGGACCGAGCGCGCGCTCGTGGTCTTGGTCGCCGCATCGCCATGCGCACTCGCGATCGCGGTGCCGGTGACGGTGATCTCGGCGATCGGCGCGGCGAGCCGATTCGGCGTCGTGATCAAGTCCGGTGCGGCATTCGAGCAGCTGGGCGCGATCCGGACGGTCGCGTTCGACAAGACCGGCACCCTGACCCGCAACAAGCCAAGCGTTGTCGCCGTCGCCAGTGTAGAGCCGAGCGCGAGCGCTCAGGTTGTCAGGTTGGCGGCCGCACTCGAGGCCAACAGCACCCACCCCTTGGCGGCCGCGATCCTCGCCGAAGCGCCCAAGCATCCGACCGCCAGCGACGTGACCGAAGAAGCCGGCAACGGGCTTGCCGGCATCGTCGACGGGATCACGGTTCACGTTGGCAGCACCCGCTGGCTCAACCCGGGCGTGCTCACGGAGCGGGCGACCGCGATGGAGACCCGGGGCATGACCGTCGTCGTCGTCGAGACCGACGGCGTGATCGCCGGCGTGATCGGCATTCGCGACGAGCTCAAGCCCGAAGCCGCCGATGCGATCCGCGACCTCGACGCTGCGGGACTCAAGAGCGTCATGCTCACCGGCGACAACGCACGCACCGCAGCGGCCCTCGGCGCAGAGGTTGGCATCGCTGACGTCCGGGCGGAGCTCCGCCCCCAGGACAAGGCTGCAGCGATCGAAGCGTTCTCGGGGGTGAAGCCGACCGCGATGATCGGGGACGGCATCAACGACGCCCCCGCTCTCGCTGCCGCCGATGTCGGCATCGCGATGGGCGCGACCGGTTCCGCGGCCGCGGTCGAGTCCGCGGAAGTCGCCTTCACTGGCACCGACCTGCGCCTGATTCCGCTGGCGCTCGCCCACGCGCGTCGCGGTCGTCGGATCATGACGGGCAACATCGTCCTCTCGCTCGCGATCATCGTCGTGCTATTCCCGCTCGCCCTGTTCGGCGTGCTCGGCCTCGCCGGCGTCGTCCTCGTCCACGAGCTCGCTGAGGTGGTCGTCATCCTCAACGGAATCCGCGCGGCCCGCGGACGAAAGGTCCTTCCCGCCGCATGAAGAACAGCACCAAACTCCAGATCGGGATCATCGGCGTCGTCGTGCTCGCCGTCGCCGGTGTCGTGACATCCGTTGCGCTCAACCAGCCGCAGCCTGCCGCCGTAGCCGAAGGTCAGGCGGGTCCGGCGGTGGTCGCCGAGAACAGCCACCGCCTCGACGTCGCTGACGACAGTGCGGTCACCTTCACCGAGTTCGTCGACTTCGAATGCGAAGTCTGCGGCGCGGTCTACCCCTTCGTCGAGGAATTGCGCGAGGACTATGCGGGCGAGGTCACCTTCGTGACGCGGTACTTCCCGCTGCCGGGCCACTTCAACTCCCGGACGGCGGCGATCGCTGTCGAAGCGGCAGCCCAGCAGGGCCAGTTCGAGGGCATGTACCACCGGATGTTCCAAACCCAAGCCGAGTGGGGCGAACAGCGCGTCTCGAAAGCTGACCTGTTCCGCCAGTACGCCAATGACCTCGGACTCGACATGGACGCCTATGATCGCGCTGTCGCGGACCCAGAAACCGAAGCTCGCGTGCAGTTCGACTTCGACGCGGCGACGGCACTGGGTGCCACTGGAACGCCGACGATCTTCATCAACGACGAGTACATCCCATTGAGCTCACCCGAGGACATCCGCGCCGCACTGGACGAAGCCATCGCAGACTAGGTAGAGAGCCGGAGCCGGAGCCGAACCTCAGTCCCGAGCGCCGCACTGATGATGCTGTGCGGCGCTCGCGATGAAAGGCCCTAGTTGTGAACCTCCGCTTCTCCGGCGACGTGAGTAGCGGGCTCGAGTTGGAACGTGGAGTGCTCGATGTTCACCCTGAAATGCGTGGCTACGCACTCCTGCAAGTCGCCGAGGATCTTCGGAGCGTGGCCGTCGCGGAAGCAGGACGGCTCGACGACGACGTGGGCACTGAGGACGGGCAGCCCAGTGGCGATCTGTGATGCGTGGAGGTCGTGGACCGCGGCGACATGCGGCATCGCGAGGATGTGCTCGCGAACGGAATCCAGATCCAGGTCCTTCGGGGTGGACTCGAGGAGGATGGTCGCCGACTCCTTGAGCAGGAGCAGCGTGCGGGGGATGATCAGTGCACTGATCAGCATGGCCGCCAGGGCGTCGATCTGCGTCCAACCTGTGGTGGCGATCACGATTGCGCTGATGATGACCGCGACGGATCCGAGGGCGTCGTTGATGACCTCCAGGAACGCGGCACGCATGTTCAGGTTCGCCGAACGCCCGGCGCTCAGGATCAGGATGGCTGCGATGTTCCCCGCGAGGCCGATGATGCCGAAGACGAGCAGTCCGGTCGATGAGACCTCCGGCGGCTCGAACAGCCGCTTCACTCCTTCGATGAACGCGTACAGCCCAACTGCGAGCAGCACGGCTGCTTGCGCGAGCGCGGCCAGGACTTCGGCGCGCTTGAAGCCCCACGTGAATCGGGGAGACGCTGGGCGAAGGGAGAGGGAGGCGGCGATGAGGGCCATCAGCAGGCCGCCGGCATCAGTGAGCATATGTCCGGCGTCGACCAGGAGCGCAAGACTCCCCGTCACAACGGCACCGATGACCTCCGCGACCAGGATGGATGCGGTGATCGCGAACGCAATCGCCAACCGGGTTCGATTCGTCGAACCACCGTGCTCGTGATCGTGTGACACCGATCAGATCCGTTCAGCGGCGAGCGAGCTGTCATCGCTCTCAGATCCGGTGCCTACCCCGCAGGTCGGGCACAGCACGATCGCATATCCGCTCGCCTCGAGCACGCGCTCGGCCGCACCGAGAAGCGATACCAGGTGCGCCTCAGCGCTCAACGTCCAAATGGTCGAACGTCCGTCCGGTCGTGAAGAGACGAGCCCGCAGTCCGAGAGGCAGCCGAGATGGGCGCTGACTGTGCTCTGGGCGAGATTGAGGTGGACGGTCAACTCTCGTACGGTGTGTTCGCCGGTCAGCAGGTGCTGCAGGATCAGGAGCCGGTTCGGCTCACCGAGTGCGCGGAAGAGTAGTGCGGCTGGCGCCAGCTCGATCCGCGCCACCTCCGGATTCATCGTCATACGCCGATGATAGCGGCAAATACCGCTGTTGATTGACCAGATGGCCGATGGCCCGGGTCCGCCCGAGGGCATCCTTTTCTTGTCGACGGACCTTGGGCCGTTTGGTGAACTGACAGGTTCGCCCGAATATGCTGCGCGCTGTGAATAATCCCGCCGTTGCGGCATGGACTCCAATGCCCGTTTGGGTCGCCGTGCCCGTGGCAGCCGCAAGTGGTGCTCTGTTGGACGCGGCGTTTCCCGACCGTGGATGGTGGTGGGCCGCCCCAGTGGCGGTCACCGTTCTCTTTGCCTGTTTGCTAGGTCGCAACTTCGCCACCGGGGCACTCGTTGGCGCCGTATCCGGGGGAACCTTCTGGCTGTTGCACGTGGAGTGGCTCACGCTCTATCTCGGTCCACTTCCATGGATCGCACTCTCGGCCCTCGAGACCTCGTTGTTTGCCCTGGGCGCTGGTGCGATCTCGGTCGTGCTCAACCGAGGAGCTGCGCACTGGCCCACACCTGCGGGCCGGTTCGGGTTGATACCGGTTGTGGTCGCCGGGCTCTGGACGGCGCGGGAGGGGTTAGCCGCCGTCTGGCCGTACGGTGGGTTCGCTTGGGGGAGGCTGTCCATCTCGCAAGTCGATGGCGGGTTCGCAGACCTTCTGCCGTGGTTGGGTGCCGCGGGAGTCAGCTTCGTCATGGCATGGCTGGCAGCGTTCTCCGTGCAGGTCCTTCGGTATCGGCCGGTGATGTCGTGGGTTCCCGCGACCGCGATCGCTGCGGTTTCACTCACGTTGGTCGCCCTGCCTGGCTGGCCGGCTGGGCAGGAAGGGACTTTACGGGTCGTCGCTGTTCAAGGTGGTGCGGATGCAGGGTTGTTTGCGGACAACCGTGCGGGCGATTTGCTCCGCGCGCATCGCGCTGCCACTCCAGGACCCGAGGTCGGACCGGTCGACGTTGTCGTCTGGCCTGAGAACAGCACCGACGTCGATCCGTTGCGATCTGCAGATTCGGCCCGAGTTCTGGACGAGTTGTCCGAGGTGATGGGTGCGCCGCTCGTCGTTGGCACCATCACCGCTCGCGGCGACGAGTTCTTCAACACCTCCCTGCTTTGGAAAGCCGGCGAAGGCGCGACCGACTGGTATGACAAGGCGCATCCGGTGCCGTTTGCCGAGTACATGCCAGATCGGTCGTTCTGGAGACCATTCGCCCCTGAACTGGTCGATCTCGTGACCCGGGATTACTCGATCGGTACTCGAGAGAACGTCTTTGCGCTCGGTGAGGTCCTTGCAGGGGTGTCGATCTGCTTCGACATCGCCGATGACCAACTCGTCACGGAAATGATCAAGGCCGGCGCTCAGCTGATCCTCGCTCAGACGAACAACGCCGACTTCGGCCGAACCGATGAGAGTGTTCAACAGCTCGCAATCGCACGGATGCGGGCACTGGAGACGGCCCGGAGCGTGGTGAACATCTCCACGGTGGGTACCAGCGCCATCGTCCACCCGGACGGTTCAGTGAACGATCAACTTTCGACGTGGATGCCGGGCTCGATCGTGGCGGATGTGCCACTTTCAACGACGATGACCCCTGCCATCGTGATCGGTAGGCAGATCGAGTGGTTCGTCGCCGGACTGGGACTCTCCGCGCTCGTGCTGGTCGTGAGTCGGCCAGCTTGGAGGTCGCGGCGCGCTCGTCCCAACTGACCCGCCCGGGAAGGTCCGATGCGGATCTGTTATCTTCTCTGTGTTCCGAACATCCCAGTCGACGAGGTATGACATGAGCCGCATCGAGACGTCGCCACGGCGGCAGCGTCTCCCGCGCGTACTTCTCGCCGCACTGCTAATCATCGGAACGGCAGTCGCGTTGTTGCTTGCCCACGCGTATGAGACCAGCCACTCAGCAAATGCGCCGCTCTCCACTGGCGTTGAGATTGTGCATGATGGTGAGTCTGCGGGCGAGGTGTCGATCTCGGCGTCCAACAATCGGGATGCCCTTCCGATGACCGACCCGCTTGCGCTGTGCCTGTCTATCGGTTTGGGATGCGTGACCGCGCTGTTGGTGGTGCTCCTCCGCCTTCGACGTCAACCATCTGCGATGGTCGTCGCTTCACCTTCGTTCCTCCTCTGGTCACCGCCGCTGCTTGAAGCTTCCTGGGCGCCGAGGATAACTCTCACCACTCTCTGCATTAGCCGGGTCTAGAAGCGACCCGGGTTCTCGGCTTCGTGGCGCCTCCTCGGCGAACCACTTTGCCGTCGGCCCTGTGCGCTTCCGTGCCCGTCGAGCCGATCTGGCTTGTTGCAGAGAGTGTCTATGAGTAAATGCCCCCAAGAACCGAGTCCACCCTTGACTCGGCGTGAAGCACGCCAGGAGGCGGAGCGGATCCGCAGGCGCCCACATGGGCGCACTCCGGATGCGCCGCCCAGTCCCCAGGAGACGAGGACGAAACCCGCTCGTCGATTCCACGTCCGCGTCCTCGCCCGCCTTGGCGTGGCGGTGCTGTTGGCCACGAGCGTGATGCCGGCAGCGGTGATCGGGCCACTTACCGCGGATGCCTCCGTCGGCCCGTCTGCGGCGAGGGATTCGCAGTCGCTCACCGTGGCGTCCGACGCGCGCTTGCAAGTGCTCTCGAAAGACGGCTACTCGGCCGTCACTGGTGAAGAGCTCGAAGCCGTCGCGAATATGCGAACCGCAGCGACCTTCGTGAATGACGGAAGTTCTGCCATCCAGTGGCCGTTCCCAGTGGGCGTGCCGCTCACAGATAGGTACGGGCCTCGGGAGGCGCCGTGCAGTGGGTGCTCAACATTCCATCTAGGACTCGACATGACGCCTGGTGAAGGCACGCCAATCGATGCGATCGCCGATGGTGTGGTGATTGCGGCGGAGGAATCGGATTCCGGATTCGGGGTCTCAGTCCGCGTCGAGCACGTCGTGAACGGCCGGAAATACGTCAGCTTGTACGCGCACATGCAGTTCGGCTCGCTGCAAGTTGCCGAGGGCGACGTCATCTCGGTCGGTCAGAAAATCGGCGAGGTCGGCAACACGGGGCAGAGCACGGGCCCGCACTTGCACTTGGAAATCTGGGAAGACGGCGATACCCCTGTCGACCCGTATGCGTGGCTGACCGAGATGGTCGGCTGAATTGGAGACATCATGAACACCCAGCGCAATTCTGCCCGTCAGAATCCGCCCCGATCGGCCGACCGTCCCGCTGCGGCGAAGAAACGCACAGGCCGGACCACGCTCTGGATAAACGTTGGTGCGGTCCTCGCCTTCGTCCTGGCGGTCGTCGTCATCTTCCTCGTGACCCGGCCTGGCTCATCCGGATCCGGCTCAGCTGACTCGGACTCCGCCGCGGCATCGGTCGTTGAGGCGGTGCGTGAGGACAGCCACGTCGTCGGCGAGCCTGGAACCGGGGACGTCACCCTCGTCGAGTTCCTCGACTTCGAGTGCGAGGCATGTGGCGCGGCCTTCCCCTTTGTCGAGTCGCTCCGCGAGAAGTACGCCGGCGATGTCACGTTCGTTGCCCGGTACTTCCCGATTCCGAGTCACAAGAACGCACTCAACGCCGCGATCGCCGCCGAATCTGCCGCCAGACAAGGCAAGTTCGACGAGATGTACGTCATGCTCTTCGAAACCCAAAAGGAATGGGCCGAGCAGCAGGACTCGAAAGCAGAACTCTTCCGCCAGTATGCCGAAGAGCTCGGGCTGGACCTCACCAAGTACGACGCGGACGTCGCTGACCCCACGACCGAGGAACGAGTGCGTTCGGACCAGGAAGACGGGACTGCGCTCGGCGTCGCCGGCACGCCGACCTTCTTCCTCAATGGGGAGCGTCTCGAACTTCAGTCGGCCGACGACCTCGTCTCAGCCATCGACGCAGCCCTTGGACGATGAAGAAGCCCTTTCTCCCGATCGTGGTGCTTGCGGTCACCGGCTCGCTCGTCCTCACCGGGTGTGCCTCCAGTGACGTGGCGGACCAATATCGCGAGGGGAGTGGGAAGAACTTCATCGCCGGGAACGGCACGATCACGGAGATCCCGGTCGCCGAGCGCGGCGAGCCAGTCGGATTCGCAGGCATCACGGAAACCGGCAAGCCGATCGCATCGACCGACTTCGACGGCCAACCACTCGTCGTTAATTTCTGGTACGCGGGATGTGCTCCCTGTCGGAAAGAAGCACCGGACCTGCAGGCGTTGTCCGAACAATTCCGCGAGGCCGGCGTGCAGTTCATCGGAGTCAACGTCAGAGATCAGGCAGCGACCGCAAAGGCGTTCGCCGACACGTACAGCGTGACCTACCCCTCGATAATGGATGCTGACCAGAGCGAAGTGCTGCTCGCGTTCAGCGGGATCGTCGCACCTAACGCGGTCCCCACAACGTTGGTTCTTGATGCAGAGCATCGCGTGGCCGCGCGGGTCCTCGGGCGAGTAACAAGCCGGTCGATCCTGGAAACGCTGATCGAGTCCGTGGTCCCGGAGCAACAGTGATCCCAGACAATTTCTTCAGCACAGTACTGTCCGGTGAACTTCTCCTCGCGATTCCGATCGCGCTGGCAGCGGGATTGATCTCCTTCGCATCACCATGCGTGCTTCCGCTTGTGCCGGGCTATCTGGGTTTCATCGGCGGAACTGTGGCGCCAACCAATGCTCGCAAGCGACTTGTCGCAGGTACCTCGCTGTTCATTGCGGGGTTCGGGGCCGTGTTCATCGCGTATGGCGCCCTATTCGGGGCGCTCGGATCATGGCTGATCGCCTGGCAGGACCTGATCACGCGGCTGCTCGGAGTCGTCGTCATCCTGATGGGGATTGCCTTCACAGGTCGGATCGGGTTCCTTCAGCGCATCGTGAGACTGCCCATTGCTCGATCCGGTGGTGTGGTGGGTGCTCCTATGCTCGGCGTGGTCTTCGGGCTGGGCTGGACTCCATGTATGGGGCCAACGCTTACCGCGATTGCCGCTTTGAGTCTCGAGGGCGGTTCGCCGGGCCGGGGCGCTCTCCTCGGGCTGGTGTACTGCCTCGGCCTCGGGCTCCCGTTCCTTGCCCTTGCTTTCGGGTTCTCTTGGGCTTCCTCAGCGGTGAGCGTGATCCGTGCACATATCCGTGCGGTGAACCTGGCCGGTGGGGTGCTCCTGA
The DNA here is from genome assembly GCF_051016555.1 of Agromyces sp. Marseille-Q5079. Lineage (NCBI taxonomy): Bacteria > Bacillati > Actinomycetota > Actinomycetes > Micrococcales > Microbacteriaceae > Agromyces > Agromyces sp. Marseille-Q5079. Next base: position 47,875 of record NZ_JBPEJF010000006.1, read on the forward strand.
TCCTGATCGGTGTGCTCATGCTCACCGGCGTGTGGAGCATGTGGCTCTTCGGCCTGCAGGCGGTGATTGGTGGTGTCCTCCTCCCTCTCTAGAACCAGCGTGCCGAGCGAAGCAACGGTGCTTGGGGTTCGGCGAGTCGTCTTGATTCCCGCATTGATCATCGTGGCTGCGCTTTCCGCGAGCACCGTCGCGGTACTCCTGACAACCGCGGGTGCCGCGCCGCTGTTCGAAATATCCCCGGTCATTGAGTACGGGTTGCCGGCCGCCAAGAGCATCGTGAACCTTGCCGCAGCGGCAACCATCGGTGGCCTGCTCACAGCCTCGGTCGTGCTGGCCAGATCCTCGCCGGGCTGGGGATTGGTCCTCGACATTGCAGCTGTCGGTGGTCTGGTTTGGACCGCTGGTGCCGCCGCTGCGACGGTACTCACCTACCTCAACGTTGCTGGACCCGTCCGGCCTGAGGTATTCGGCCCAGGACTCGGCCAGTTCCTCACCCAGATCGATCTTGGTCGAGCTTGGCTCGCAACCCTCCTCACCGGCGCGGTCCTGACGATCCTGTGTTTCGCCGTGCGTAGTCACACGGGCGTGGCTGCCGTCACGATCCTGGCATTCGCCGCGCTGATCCCGCTCGCGTTGCAAGGACATGCTGCCGGCGCTGGAAGTCACACTGCGGCATCAAGCGCATTGTGGCTTCATGTCGCTGCGAGTGCCTCGTGGATCGGCGGGCTCCTGGCACTTGTGCTGGTGCATCGCAAGCTCCAGGGTGTTCAAGCCCATACAGCGTTGAAGCGCTACTCGACCATCGCCTTGGCCAGCTTCGTCGTCCTTGTTACCGCGGGCACGATTGGTGCGGCAGTTCGGCTCAGCTCTCCTGAACAACTCTTGAGCACCGGGTGGGGACTACTCCTTCTCGGCAAAGTCCTTATCCTGCTCATACTCGGCGCTGCTGGTGCGTACTACCGCCGCGGGTTTCTTACACAACCGGCATCACCGGGCTCGTCACAGCGCGCGATCTGGCGTCTTGTGATCGCGGAGCTCGCTCTCATGGGCGTAGCGTCCGGGCTCGCTGCGGTCCTTTCCAGGACGCCACCGCCAGTAGTCGAGCAAATCGCGGTGAGTGCATCTGAGCGGCTCACTGGGCAGCCTCTTCCGCCCATGTTTGGGTTGGATAGTGCCTTCACAGTTTGGGCACCAGACCCAATCTGGTTGCTTCTGGCGGGACTCGGTGTCGTGTCCTACTTACGAGCGGTCACACATCTCCGGCGCCGCGGAGGATCTTGGCCGGCATCTCGCACCGTCTCCTGGATGGCCGCCATGGTCTTGCTCTGGTATCTCACGAACGGCGCACCGGGCGTCTACTCGACCTACTTGCTCAGCACTCAACTCCTCGTCTTCATGACATTCGCGTTCGTGCTTCCCCTCCTCCTCATTCTGGGCAGTCCAGTCACGTTGCTCACCATCTCGGTGCCCAAGCGAGAGGACGGCAGCCGAGGCGCACGGGAGTGGACCCGAGTGGTGTTGGAATCTCGCCCCGTTACGGTGCTGACTCATCCGATCGTCGCGGCATCGCTTCTCGTCGCGTCGTTGATCCTGTACTCCATCCCCGCCAGTCTGAAGTGGGCGGTGACGGACCCAGTTGGCCAGCAATGGGCGAATCTGCACCTGCTACTCATCGGGCTCGTCTTCTATTCCTCCTTCGTCGGCACAAGAACTCGGTCCCAACCCGCAGCCGGACCGCTGCGGCTGCTCACCCCGCTTGTCGTGATCGCGTTCCTCGCTGTCTACGGGCTGATGCTCGCCAGCGGTCCTGAGCTGCTCCTACCCGAGTGGTACGGGGTCATCATCGAAGGATGGCCGCTGGATCCGCTCTCAGACCAACAGAACGCCGGAGTCATCACCTTCGCCGCCGTCTCGGTCCCTGCTCTCATCCTGGGGGTGATCCTCGGCAGGCGATGGAAGCGCCGAAAGCCGACGAACGAACCCGGCCTGCTGAGCTCGGCCGCGGATGCGGGCGAAGACGTCCGCAAGGCCGACCCGCGGAAGCCCGAACGCGTGCGGAAATCCCATGCGCCACGGTGACGTCTCCGGCCCGGTCTCGATCCCGGATCAGCCGCCGAGCCTTGAGGCATTTCTCGCGATCGACCTTCAACCGGTGCCAGTGCTCCCCGTGGTGGCCGCGCTCCTCGCGGCCGCCTACACCAGTGGCTGGATTCGCCTCCGATGGCTCGGCCGGCCATGGCCAGCATGGCGAGCACTGCTCTTCCTCCTCGGCTGCGCGATCATCGCCGCCGTCACCGCGACCCGGCTCGAGGGATATGGCTACGCACTCTTCTCAGTGTTCATGTTCCAGCAGCTCACGCTCATGATGGCTGTTCCACCACTCCTCGTGCTCGGTTCCCCAGGAACGCTCCTTCTTCGGGCGATGCCGCATCATGGAATCGGACTCAGCCTGCTTCGACTCGCCGTCTGGGGACTTCGATCCTCATTCTCGCGATTCCTTCTACATCCCGGCTTGATGGTCCCGTTGTTCCTGTTCGCGTTCTACGGGATCTACCTCAGCAAGATGGCCGACTCACTTCTGCGGACTTGGCCCGGTCACCTCGGACTTGAACTGTTCTTCCTCGCGGCAGGGATTCTCTTCACCATCCCACTCATCAGTGCCGACCCGTTGCCGCGGCGGCAATCCCACCTCGGACGGCTGTTCGATCTCTTCGCCGAGATGCCGCTGCATGCTTTTTTCGGCGTCATCGTGATGATGGCCGTCACACCATTGATCCCGTACTTCGGGGAGCCGCCGCCCTCATGGGGTATCGACCCAGTGGCCGACCAAGGCATAGCCGGTGCACTCGCATGGTCTTACGGAGAGGCACCAACATTGGCCTTGGCGCTGGTGCTCCTCGGACGCTGGTACCGGGACGACACTCGACGCGCTCACGTGAGAGACGCTCGAATCGACCGCACCGGAGACCCGGAACTCGAGGCCTACAACAGCTACCTGCGTCGCCTCCAAGCGAGAGACCACGACCAAGGCATCGAATCCGGATCCCATCAGCCGCGCCCACGAGACGACCATCCAAGCGAGGCCACATGACTCACCCAGACTGAAGACCGGCCTCGCCACTCGACACCACCGACCATCGATCGAACCATCAGAAACGCAGGAGAAATGCCCAAGAACTCGCGCCCTCGACAGAACGCCCCAGCGGTCGGGCAACGTAACGCCCTCGCTCCCGGCCTCATCGCCGCCATGGCGCTTCTGCTTGGAGTGGTGGTGCTGGATGGTGGCGGATTCACCATCGTTCAATTCGTCGTTTCGATCTTGGCGCTGATCGTTTCCTGGTTCGCAGTGCAAGCTCACCAATGGTGGTGGCTGCCGGTGTTCATTGCGATCGCGGTGGTTTGGAATCCGGTGGTGCCATTGCCGTTCGAAGGTCAGTGGTGGCTCGCCGCACAGTTCGCGGCCGCGTTCGTGTTCATCCTTGCTGGAATCCTGATCAAGGTGCCGCGAACGGCCGCCACCAAGGCGTCTCGAGCGAAATAGGTCGAGACCACAAACAAGGCGCTCGTAGGATTGCCGCGAGCTCACGAATCGAAACCGCAGGCCGGGGAGTCGGGACCATGACGAACAAAATGACACGGACGGGCCGGATGGTTCGCGCCGGATTCGTTACCGAAGAAGCCGTCTACGGGGTGGTGCTCGTCGCCGGCATGATCGTCGTTGCCGGCGCGAAGGACGGGACTTCCTGGACCGTATTCACCACCGTCGCGACCACGGTGCTGGTGTTCTGGGCTGCGCATGTGTATGCCGGGACAGTGGCTCACCACGGGTTCGAAGTTGACCGATTCACTTCCCTTCAAGAGGCATTCGGACAGTCGATGCACCGCTCGCTGGGTCTGCTCACCTCTTCCCTGATCCCGCTGTTCATCCTGCTCTTGGGCGCGACGGAGTTGATCGATGACCAAACAACGATCTGGCTTGCGCTCTGGACCTGTGTCTTGGTGCTCACCGTGCTTGGCTTCATCGCGTACGCCCGACGCGGCGCCCCATGGATCTGGCGAATCATCGGAGCCCTCACCACTGGAACGTTCGGGCTCGCCATGATCCTGCTCAAGGCAGTCATCCACTAGACCAGACCACGTCGCAAGCAGCGCGGACCCGGTCTGAGATTTCACCTGCGAACGCGGGCACAGGGAGAAGGCCTGGTCGGTGCTCATCGTGAACTGCCGATCAGGCCCTCTGCGCTTCCCGTTCCGAAGCAGCTGGTGTTCTGCCCTGATGGTTAGGTGAGCAGCGTCTCTCCGACGTACCCGCCTTCCGAACACCCTGGCGGGACCGCGAAGACCGCTGAGCCGATCGGCGTCGTCCATTCGTTCAACAGGTCGAGTTCGTCCAGGCGCGTCTGGATGGGTACGAATTGCCGGTCGATGTCAGCTTGGAACGAGATGAACACGAGCCCGGTGTTCGAGATCGCTTCCGGATCGGGGGGCGTGTCGTCGTAGTTGTACGACCTCCGGAAGATCACCTCGCCGGGCGTTGCCGGACTTGATCGGCGGATGTGGGAGAACTCGGGGATCGTCGGGAACCCGATTGCCGTGGTCGCCTCGAAGTCGGGTACGTCTCGTTCGGCCGTGCCGGTCAGCGGGGCCCCGGTGTCGAGCCGTCGGCCGACGGCGAGCTCCCGCCCTGGCCTGTCGAGGCGGTCCCATTTGTCGACATCCATGCGGATGCGTCGGATGACCATGCCGGTGCCGGCAGTGAGCCAACTTCCGTCATTCACCCAAACCGCCTGGGCGAGCTCTGCGCTGCCCAGAGCTGGGTTCGTGGTTCCGTCGACCTGTCCGAAGAGGTTCCGCATGGTGGTGCCGGTCTTCTCGGATCCGTAGGCGCGGCGGAAGCCACGTTGGGTCCAGCGGTGTGTCGCGAACTTCCTGGCGTCCTTCAGCAGCATCCGGATGGTGTGCGCGACGGTCAATTGATCGTCGGAGCAGACCTGGATGAGCAGGTCGCCGTCGTTCCATGCCGGTTCGAGACGATCGACGCCGAACGCGGGGAGCGGGTGCAGCCAGCTGTGGGTGCCAGGATCGCCGCCTGCTCGGCGGACGAACTCGGGACCGAAACCGAACGTAACCGTCAACTGGGCCGGGACAAAGCTGAGTTCCGGTTCGGAGTCCGCGAGCGGGCTCAGGCCCTGTGTCAGCCGTGCGGCGTCGTCGGAGAGGAGCCGCATCATCGACCGCAGTTCGGCCCGCTCGACCTCGTCGCGCAGGTCCAGCGCGATGAGGACGGCATGTGCTGCGGGGGCAGTGTCGATTCCCGATTGGTGCATGCCGAAGAACGGCACGGTGGCGTCCCCGTTCAGAGGCTGGGCCGCCGCGACCTGTGCGTTCGGGTTGGTGATCAGCTGGTCGGTGGCGAGGGCGCCCACGGCGCCGGCGCCGGCGACTGCACCGCCGAGCAGGAGTTGGCGTCGGCTCAGGCCGGATGGGTCCGAGGGCCTATTCGGCATCGCCGGAGTCCATGTCCATGCCCGTGTCGGGGACGTAGCTCTCGTTCGCGCCCGAGTAGTCCTTGACGACGGCATCGAACTCTGTGGTACTTCCGTCGCTGAACTCGAGCAGGATCGTGAGGTCAGATCCTGCGCTGAGCTTTTCAGTCAAGTCCATGATCATGAGGTGGTCGCCGCCGGGCTGCAGGGTAAGCGAGTCGCCTGGTTCGATGACGAAGCCGCCTTCCTTGGGCTGCATCTTCATTTCGCCGCCCTCGGTCTCGACGGTTTCGTGCAGCTCGATCATGTTTGCGAACTCGGCGGTCGCGCTCTCGATCGTGACGTCCGCGGTGCCAGTGTTCTCGATCACGCCGAATCCGGCGGTCATGTCGCTGTCGGCGGACTTGATCCAGGCATCGGTAATAGAGATTGACTCCGCGGCCAGGACTGCGGAAGCGGTCGGAGCGACGTCGGCGGTCGCGGCCGAGTATCCGGTCAGGGTGAGGATCAGTGCGGCGAAGCTGAGCGTGGTGATACGACGGGTGGAGTTCATGTCAGTCATCCTTTGAAGAAGTGGTGGTGTTGTCGGTCGAGGGCGCGCCGGATTTGGGTGTTGATCGTCGTCGGCCGAGGGTGATGCCGAGCATGACCAGCCCGAGTGCGACTACAGCTCCGGTCGCGGCGATCAGCAGTCCCCGAACCCAGGACGCCGCGACGGTTTGGTTCGCGTTGGTGTCCGCTTCAGCGGCAACTGGTGCCTCCGAGGCGTCGGACTGTGTTGTGGCGCTGGGTGCTGCGGAACTCGGTAGTTGGGTGCTGGTGCCGACACCGAATTGGTAGATGTCGCTGATCGGGTGTCCGTCGGCTGAGATGGCCCGCCAACGGACGTTGTAGACGCCGTCCGGCATGCCGGGCTCGAGTTCGGCGGTGACGGTGTTCTGGTCGACGACCGCATCACCGACGACCCAGTCGGCTCCGTCGGTGTCGTCGACGATGATGATGGCGCCCATCGGGAGCACTTCATCGGTGTATTCGAGCACGATGCGTTCTGGGGCGGTCTCAACAACCGTTTCTTCGGCCGGGCTGGTGCTCTGGATGGATTCATGGGCGTACGCGGGTGCGGCGGGCAGAGCGACGATGAACGTCGCCATGACCGTTGCAGTCACCGTCGCGCCCACGCGTGAGCGTGAGGGCAAGCTGGGGCTCCTTATGCGGAATGGTCGCGTGAAGATCCCGACGCCGCGGCATGCGCGTACGTTCGGGTGCGCCGAGTGGCGCGATCAGAGTTTTACGCGACGACCGGCGGCCCGCGACGCGGACTGGTGAGTACCGCCCGCGCTGTCAGCAGAGCAACGTCCAGCGTGACGGGGCGCAGGCGGACCGAAGAAGCGGACGGGGTGACCGCCGTGATGCGGATCGCGCGCGTGAATCGCTCGTGGATTCGGTGGCCGATGCGGAGCACCCATGCCGAGATCGTCTCGGCAGTTCGGAGCATCAGCACGGTCAGTGCCGCTGCGATCGCGTGGGTGAACGTCATGTCATCGACCGGGATGTCGGCGCCGAGCGTGATCGGGATGTGGTGATGACTGCCGTGCCCTGCAGACAGCGGGGCGCTCGATGCTGGCGGCGCGGCGGAGAACAACGCATGGAACACGTACTGGCTGATGACGACGCCTGCGACCGTCTGCAGGAGCCTGACACGTCGACCGGCCAGAACTGTGCAGATTGGAATGCCGAGAAGGACCGTGGCGAGGACGCCCTGCCATGCCGGTGGCTGGCCACCACCGAGCATGTGAGCGAAGACTGCGACGTAGGTCGCCAGGAGTGCCATCGCGGAACCGCGCGCGACACGACTCCACCGACCCGACATGTCGTCCATTCTCCCTCATTGCGCGCGGATGGTTTAGCCCGCAATTGCACCCATGCTTGCGGCCAGGTTCAGTGTATGCAAATATCTGCGTATGAATGCAGATAGTAAGTGTGGTTTGACGGTCGATAGCGAGTACGTCGAGCTCGCGGTCGAGGTGTTCTCGATGCTCGCCGATGCCACGAGGATCCGGATCATCCTCGCGCTGCGCGACGAGGAACTGTCGGTGAACCACCTCGCCGACATCGTGGACAAGACGCCTGCGTCCGTCTCACAACATCTCGCCAAGCTTCGGTTGGCGCGCATCGTGGCGACTCGTCAGGAGGGCACTCGGATCTTCTATCGGCTCGCGAACGAACACGCGCGTCAACTCGTGGCTGATGCGATCTTCCAGGCTGAGCACGCACTCGACGACCGGAACCCCGCACACCACCGGAGGTCTTCCAGCCGGACCGCTGAGGTCAGGGACATCTCCGGTGCTTGAAGTCCTCCGCAACCCGACCTACGGAAAGCTGTTCAGCGCCCAAGTCGTCGCCCTGCTCGGCACCGGCCTTCTGACCATCGCACTAGGGCTGCTGGCGTTCGACATCGCCGGCGGTGACGCGGGCATCATCCTCGGCACCGCGCTGACGATCAAGATGCTCGCATACGTCGGCGTGGCACCCGTGATCGCCGCACTCACCGGACACCTGCCCCGCAAGCTCGTCCTGATCAGTGCGGACATGCTCCGCGCGGCCGTCGCGATCAGTCTCCCGTTCGTGACCGAGGCCTGGCAGATCTACCTCCTGATCTTCGTCCTGCAGGCCGCATCGGCGACCTTCACCCCCGCATTCCAAGCCGTGATCCCCGAGGTCCTGCCCGACGAAGCCCAGTACACCCGCGCACTCTCGCTGTCACGCCTCGCGTATGACCTCGAGGCGCTGGTCAGCCCTATGCTCGCCGCAGCGCTGCTGACCGTGATCACCTACAACAACCTCTTCGTCGGCACCTTCCTCGGATTCGTCGGGTCTGCACTCCTCGTGATCGGAACCCGATTCCCCAAGATCGATCCGAGCAGACCGGCACCATTCTTCGACCGCCTCACCCGCGGTGTCCGCGTGTTCTGGCGAGTCCCCGAACTTCGGAGCCTGCTCGCGCTCAACCTCGTCGTCGCGACCTCGACCGGGATGGTCATCGTCAACACCGTCGTGCTCGTACAAGGCCAACTCGGCCGCCCGCAAACCGACGTGGCGATCCTGCTCGCCGCCTACGGCACCGGATCGATGATCGTCGCTCTCGCGCTGCCGAGGGTGCTCGACAAGCTCCCTGACCGCACGGTCATGCTCACCGGAGCGTTCATCCTCCCGCTCGGCCTGGTCGCGGCCGCCGCCCTCATCGCGAGTCCCGCGAGCGCATCCACCTGGGTCGGACTGATCGGCACCTGGTGTCTCCTAGGGGCCGCGACCTCGCTCATCCTTACTCCATCAGCAAGACTTCTCCGTCGTGCCTCGAACGAAACCAACAGGCCCGCCGTATTCGCCGCGCAGTTCTCCCTCTCGCACGCCTGCTTCATCCTCACCTACCCGGCGGCGGGCACCCTGGGGGCGTGGATCGGCCTCCCGGTCACCGCGCGGCTCCTCGCGGGCGTCGGTGTGGCGGCCGCGATCGCGGCTTGGCTCGCCTGGGCGCGGTCAACACCGGCAGGCGCTCTTACCAAGAGGGAATCGGAAACGGCAGCGAGCACGCAATGAACGCTGGGGCCGTCGCCCCCGTAACTGCACTGCGGGTGACGCGCATCACGGGGTTTCGAGAATGATCGCCGGTTGTTCTTCGACGGGGTCGGCGAGGCCGTGCGCGGCGAGGTAGTGTTCGGCATCGAGCGCCGCGGCACACCCCGTGCCCGCGGCGGTGATCGCCTGCCTGTAGCGCTTGTCGACGAGGTCGCCACACGCGAAGACGCCATCGAGGTTGGTCCGTGTGGAAGGGTGCGCTACCTTCACGTAGCCGTCTTCGTCGAGCTCGATCTGCCCCTTGACGAGGTCGCTGCGCGGGTCATGGCCGATCGCGATGAACAGGCCCGTGGCGTCGAGAGCCGTGTCCGCACCGGTCTGAGTGTCCCGAAGACGGAGTCGCTCGAGACCATCGTCCCCTTCGACGGCGACGACCTCGGCATTCCAGTACGGCCGGATCTTCGGGTTCGCGAGTGCGCGTTCCTGCATGATCCGTGACCCTCGGAGAGAGTCGCGGCGGTGAACGAGGGTGACGGAGTCGGCGAAGCGGGTGAGGAACATTGCTTCCTCGAGTGCTGAGTCTCCGCCGCCGACGGCGATGTCTTTGCCTCTGAAGAAGAAGCCGTCGCAGGTGGCGCACCAGGAGACGCCGCGACCGGTGAGGCGTTCCTCGCCGTCGACGCCGAGCTTGCGGTATGCGGAACCCATTGCGAGCACGACGGCGTGAGCTTGGTACTCGAGGCTGTTGATGGTGCGGATGGTCTTGATGGCGCCGGTGAGTTCGACTTCGATCGCGTCGTCGTAGACGATGCGTGCGCCGAATCGTTCGGCTTGCTGACGCATCTGCTCCATGAGGTCGGGTCCCATGATGCCCTGGGCGAAGCCGGGGAAGTTCTCGACCTCGGTCGTTGTGACGAGCGCGCCGCCCGCTTCGACCGAGCTTGCGAGCACGAGCGGGGCGAGGCCGGCGCGGGCCAGGTACACGGCGGCCGTGTATCCAGACGGGCCGGAGCCGATGACGACGACGTTCTCGATGGCATTTTCAGGCATTCGGGGTGATCTCCAGGCTCTGCAGCAGTTCTTCCACGTGGGCTTTGATCTCGTCACGGACGCGACGTACGCCATCCAAGGTGAGCACGTCTGGGTCATCGAGCTGCCAGTCGAGGTAGCGCTTGCCGGGGTAGACCGGGCACGCGTCACCGCAACCCATCGTGATCACGACATCTGCAGCGCGAACGACATCGTCAGTGAGCGGCTTGGGGTATTCCTGGGCGAGGTCGATGTCGAGCTCGTTCATCGCTTGAACGACGGAGGTGCCGATATCGGCCGCGGGCTGTGATCCTGCGGATCGAACGTGCACGCCGTTCCCGCCGAGTTCGCGGAGCAAGGCGGCGGCCATCTGCGATCGGCCGGCGTTCTGTACGCAGACGAACAGCACTTCGGGCACGGGCTTCGCGATGGCGCCCTTGGACTGCGCAAGTGCGGTGAGTCGGTCCTGTGCGAACCGTGTCGCGAGGCTCGGCAGGTGGGTGTTGACGGTGGCGGTGCGTGCGAGCGCGGCGTACGACTCGAACACCACGCGTTCGACCGTCTCCTCGCTGAACACGCCACCGAACCGGATCGCCAGGCGCTCGGATGCACGATGCAGAACGGAGTCAGGCGTCAGGAGCGGCGGCTGCTGGGGGTTCATCAGACACCCGTTCGGGCAGTCAGCAGTTCGCCGAGGAGTTCCTCGACCCGGCGGCGGATCTCGTCGCGGATCGGGCGGACGGCCTCGATGCCTTGGCCGGCCGGGTCTTCGAGCTCCCAGTCCTCGTAGCGCTTGCCGGGGAAGATCGGGCATGCGTCACCGCAGCCCATCGTGATTACGACATCCGATTCCTTCACGGCGTCGACGGTCAGGATCTTCGGGGTGTTGCCGGCAATGTCGATGCCCTCTTCGGCCATCGCCTGGACGGCGACGGGGTTGATCTGGTCCTTGGGCTCGGAGCCGGCCGACAGGACATCGACGCGACCTTCGGCGAGTTCGCGGAGGAATCCGGCAGCCATTTGCGAGCGGCCTGCGTTGTGGACGCAGACGAACAGGACGGAAGGCTTCTCAGTAGTCATGCCGCTAATGATAGACCTACATCTATGCTTTTGCTACCTCGCTGGAAAGCTCGACGGCAGTCGCCTGCGAGGCTCCATCCGGCGCGCGCGTCGGGAAGAGCAGGGCGACGAGCGCGACGCCGATCAGCCCACCGACGAGCTGAGCGCCGAGGAACGGAGCGACGGACGTCGGGGCGATTCCTGCGAACGTGTCCGAGAAGACACGTCCGATCGTGACGGCCGGATTGGCGAAGGAGGTCGAGCTGGTGAACCAGTAGGCCGCGCCGATGTACGCACCGACGGCTGCGGGGATGATTCGGGTGTTGCCGCCGCGCACCAGGCTGAAGATGACCAGGACCAGTCCGGCAGTCGCGACAACTTCAGCAAGAAGGGCGGTCGGCGTGGCCCTGTCGGTCGACGAGATCGCTGTCGGTGCACCGAACATGGCGTTTGCCAGGAGCGCTCCGCTGATCGCACCGAGCACTTGGGCCGCGGCGTACGACGCAATATCGCGGGCACGGAACCCGGCCCCTCTGTCACGGCGGGTGAGTGTCCATTCCGCCAGGGACACGACGGGGTTGAAGTGCGCTCCGGAAAGGGGCGCGAATACGGCGATCAGCACGGCGAGACCCAGGGTTGTCGCCAGGCTGTTCTCGAGCAGTTGCAGGCCGATATCGGTCGGTGAGAGGTCCGATGCGGCTATCCCTGAGCCGACGACGATCGCAACGAGTAGCCCCGTGCCCAGAAATTCGGCGATGAGTCGGCGAGCGAGCGGTGCGGTTTCGGGCTGGGGTGACTCGTCGGAGGCCATTGATCCTGTCGATTTCAGAGGGTGGTGAGCAGCTCGCGGATGCGGCGCTCGATGTCGTCCCGGATCTCCCGGACGTCCGCGAGCGGCTTTCCAACCGGGTCGGGAAGGTCCCAGTCGAGGTACCGGCGCCCCGGGTAGATCGGACATGCGTCGCCACAGCCCATGGTGATCACCACGTCGGCGGCCCGGACGACTTCGTCCGTCAAGGGCTTCGGGTACTCGCCTGCAAGCGGAACGCCAATCTCGTCCAGCGCCGTGAGAACGGAACTGCGCACCTCACTCGCCGGATCCGAGCCGGCGGTTCGCACGTGAACCTTGTCACCGGCCAGGTGCCGGAGGATGGCGGAGGCCATCTGCGACCTGCCTGCGTTCTGCACGCAGACGAACAACACCTCCGGAACAGCGCGCGTCGGTGACGGCTCGGCTCGCGCGAGGGCCTCGAGGCGATCGGCCGCGAACTGTGCCGAAAGCGACGGCACTCGCGGCCCCGGTGTGGGTCGCGCCGCAAGCAGCTCGTAGCTCTCGCGGACGTAGCGCTCGACCGTCTCCGAGCTGAACACGCCTTGGAAGCGTTCACTGAGGTCTCGGATGACACGATCGAGGATCGGATCGACCGCGACGTCGGAATCCGGCCTGCCGAGCATCTCGGCGATGCGATCTGCGTGAACCGGAGCCAGGGAGTACCAGGTACGCCGCCCATCGGGTTCGCGAGTCAGGAGCCCCTCATCCATCAGCGCTTTCACGTGATGACTCACGGTCGGCTGCCGAAGCCCCAACTCCTCGGCGATCCGGCCGACGAGGACTCGGCCGTCGGGTGCCGCCAGGATGCTGCGAAGAATGTGCGCTCGCGTCGGATCCGCTACGAGGCGGAGCTCTCGGGTGCCTTCTGCCGATGAATCCATAGATGCGAGTCTATGACAAAAGGTAGGATGCCGGTACGGTACCTCCACCATCCTCGACGTCGTGTGATCTGCGATTGCTGATCGAACACGGACCCGAACGAAAGCAGCGACACCCTGTGAGCAAGCCCACCGTTCTCTTCCTTTGCCAGCACAACGCCGGTCGCTCCCAGCTCGGCGCGGCGCTGCTCGAGATCCTCGCCGGCGATCGATACACGGCCCAATCCGCGGGCCTCGCGCCCGCCGACACGGTGAACCCGGCGATCGCGTCGACCGTCGCAGAGCTCGGCCTGGACATCGTCGACCGGACACCTCGCGAGGTCACCGCCGCCGACCTTGAGCAAGCCGACATCGTCATCGCGATGAAGCCCGGACTCGCCCTTCCCGCGGCTCCCTCCGGCCGGTTCCTCGAGTGGACGTTCCCTGATCCCACCGATTGGAGTACCGAGAACGTGCGGCCACTGCGTGAAGCCGTGGCCGCACGAATTCAGTCGGAGCTACTGGCCGGGGCGTAGCCCGCAGGCACGGGATCGTTGCTGGCCGGCGTTGCCGTCGATGCACTGACCGAGGCCAGGAGGGATGCTCCACCAACCAGGTCAGCGTGGTCCTCGCGGCGACGCTCGATCAGGATGGTGTCCCGCCAGCTGCCGGCGTGCGGGCCGTAGCCCATGCGAGCGATGCGTTCCCGCCGGCCGACGGTGCGGAAGCCGGCCCGTTCGTGGAGGGCGAGGCTGGGCAGGTTCTCGGGGAAGATCGAGGACTGGATCGTCCAGTACCCGGCCACATCCGCTGCCTCGAGGAACGCCGCGAGAAGCTGCCGTCCGGCTCCGGTTCCCTGCGCGTCGGGGGCGATGTAGATCGAGTGCTCGACGACACCCCGGTACACCTCGCGCGCGGACACCCGGGAGGCGGCGGCCCACCCGATCACCTGCCCGTGGCCGTCGGAAGCAACAAACCGGATATCCGCGACGCGGGAGGCATCGAAGGCCTCCCAAGTCGGTGGCTCCGCCTCGAAGGTGGCGTTGCCGGTGGCGATGCCCGCAGCGTAGATCGCGTGCACTGCCGGCCAGTCCGACGGTTCCATCGGCCGGATGCTCGTCATGAGCAGCAGCTCGAGGCCGCGCTCGTGCCCTCACTCGTGCCGCAGGATGACCCGTCGGGTGCGAGGCTCGTCGAGCACACGCCGGTCTCGGGCAGGACGAGCTCGACGTTGCTCGCCGCGGCGAGGTCGCCGGCCAGCCACGCGGAGATCGAACGCACCTGCTCGTAGCCGGTGGCGAGGAGGAAGGTGGGTGCGCGACCGTAGCTCTTCATGCCGGCGAGGAAGAACCCGGGCTCGGGGTGGGTGAGCTCGGCGAAGCCGTGAGGTTCGACGGTTCCGCAGGTGTGCACGTTGGGGTCGATCAGCGGTGCGAGGCGCTTGGGTGCCTCGACGATCTCGTCGAGTTCGAGGCGGATCTCGCGGAGCATGTCCAGGTCGGGTCGGAACCCGGTGGCGCTGACGACGACCTCGGTGTCGTGCTCGACCAGTTCGCCGCGTCGTGCACCGATCAGGCGGACACCATCATCGGTGCGACCGAGTCGCACGATCTCGAACCGGTCGACCACGCTGATGCGACCGGCGGCGACGAGCGCATCGACGCGACGTCCGATCGATGCCCGGGCAGCCAATCCGTCATCCTCGGAGGTGGTGACGCGGACGGCGCTCGCGTTACGGATCAGCCAGGTGATGCGAGTCTCAGGTTCCTGCTTCGCGAGCTCCGCCAGGGCAAGGAGGGTGTTCGCGGCGGAGTGGCCGGCACCGACGACGGTGGTGTGGCGGCCGGCGAAGCGATCGCGTTCGCGTCCGAGGACGTCGGGGAGGGCGTGGCTGACACGGTCGGCGACGTCAGCGAGGCCCAGCGGGTCCAGTCCGGAGGAGGCGAGGCTGTTCGGGTGCGCGTAGGTGCCCGAGGTGTCGATCACGGCGCGTGCGGTGAACTCCTCGATGCCGTCGGAGGTGTGCGCGCGGAGGAGGAACGGGGTCGACGCGCGGCGCGCCGTGCGGGTGCGATCCATGCCCTGACGAGTCACGGCCTCCACTCGGACACCGGTGCGGATGCATCCTCCGATCTCGTCGAGCGCGGCGAGGGGCTCGAGGTAGCGTTCGACGAGTTCGGTGCCCGTCGGGAGGCTTTCGGGTGCCGGCAGTTGCCATCCAGTCGCTTCGAGGAGGCGGCGTGATGCCGGGTCGACGACGTGCTTCCACGGGGAGAACAGACGGGTGTGGCCCCACTGACGGATGCTGGATGCGACCTGGTCGCCGGCTTCGTAGATCACGAAGTCGATGCCCCGCTCGACGAGGTTCGCGGCCGCCGCGAGTCCGACCGGGCCTGCGCCGATGATCGCGACAGGCAGAGTGTCGAGCCGGCGCTGCTGCACGCTCGGGGCGGTCAGATCGATCAACGTCATGATGGGTGCGCCTCCTAGGCATCGATGAACTTCGATATTGAGTGTGCCCACTCCATCAATGTTTGTCAATATTCGGGTAGGATGGTTGACATGTCCACCACGCTGCTGCCTGTGATCCAGCCCGAAACGGCCGTGTGCTGCACGCCGCTGACCAGCGAGGCCATGGATGCAGACCGCGCAGACGGCCTCGCCAAGAAGCTAAAGGCTTTGGCGGACCCGACCCGGCTCCGACTGGTGTCGATTGTCGCAGCGTCCGAGGGCGCGGAGGCGTGCGTGTGCGACCTCATCGAGCCGGTCGGCCTGAGCCAGCCGACCGTGTCGCACCACCTGAAGATCCTCATGGAGGCCGGCTTCCTGTCACGCAGCAAGCGCGGCACGTGGGCGTACTACAAGCTGGTCCCCGGCGCTCTCGGGGAGCTCTCGCAGCTGCTCGACGTCACCGCGTCGCGCTGACCGTATTCCGACG
Source organism: Agromyces sp. Marseille-Q5079 (assembly GCF_051016555.1). Taxonomy (NCBI): domain Bacteria; kingdom Bacillati; phylum Actinomycetota; class Actinomycetes; order Micrococcales; family Microbacteriaceae; genus Agromyces; species Agromyces sp. Marseille-Q5079. The sequence goes on from NZ_JBPEJF010000006.1 coordinate 63,652, forward strand.
CCGGCTGTGTCGCGGTATCCGCTCGGAGTGCGGCTCGCCGCACTCTCCATCGGTCAGGTCATCAGCTGGGGCATCCTCTACTACGCCCTGATCGTCGCCGCGCCGGCCATCGCCGACGCAACCGGCTGGGCGGTAGCGGCGATCATGCTCTGCTTCTCGGGCGGGCTCATCGTGTCGGCGGTAGCCGGCATCCTCGTTGGCCGTTGGCTCGATGATCGCGGGCCCCGACTGATCATGACCCTTGGCGCCATCGTCGGAACCCTGGGCTTGGTCATCGTCAGCGCCTCGCCAAATCTCCTCGTCTTCACACTCGGCTGGGTCGTCTGCGGCCTCGCGCAGGCTGCGGTGCTCTACCAGGCAGCGTTCACCGTCATCGCACGCCGCCACGGCGACGCTCGCCGTGGTGCGATGACAGTCCTCACCCTCGCCGGCGGCCTTGCCTCGACGATCTTCGCTCCCGCCGTCGCCGGGCTGCTCAGCCTCCTCGACTGGCGGGCGACCTTCCTCGTCCTGGCGCTCGCGTTGCTCGTGCTGACCGTGCCACTGCACTGGGTCTTCCTCGAACGGACATGGGCTCCGCTTCCACCCGCCCACGAGGGCGAGGCCGTCCACAACGTCGGCACGGTCATCCGGACCCGCCGGTTCTGGATGCTCGAGATCTCGATGGTCGCTCTCGCCGCTGCACTGTTCAGCGTCACCCTCGCGATCATCCCGCTCTACATGGAAAAGGGGCTCACCTACGAGCTCGCGGCCTGGTCGCTCGGCCTGCTCGGCGCCGGCCAAGTCGTCGGCCGCCTGCTCTACCTCGTCATCCCGCATGACGCGGCACCATGGCGACCCCTCGCCCTCACCTCGGCGCTCGCGGTCGTCGTGCTCGCGCTCATGGGACTGGTGCCGGGACCACCCTGGCTGCTCGTCGTCATCGGGGTCATCGCCGGCGCCGTCCGCGGCGCGCAGACTCTCGTCCAGGGATCCGCCGTTGCCGACCGTTGGGGTACGCGAAACTACGGCTCGATCAACGGCATCTTCGCTGCGCCGATCACCGCCATTACGGCAATGGGTCCTGCACTCGGGCCAGTCGTCGCGATCGCGAGTGGCAGCTACTCCACGATGGCCATCATCATGGCGGGCTTCGCCGGTCTTGCCTTGGTTACCGCAAGATTCTCTTGACTCAGAGTCGCGGGACTTGATGCGTCAACGTTTATCCAACGTTTATTCGATCCGAGCCCGATCGAGATACGCCGAGGCATCCCGAGTATTCTGGGACTAATAGTTTCGGGATCGGCGAGAAATCCCCGGTCATGTCGAGATCAGTCGAGTGCTTACCGAGATTCGGAGTCCGGGGGAGTAGACCCGGGCGAGTCCATCGGTCACGGGTTCAAGTCCCGTCCGCCCTACTTGTCGGATTTGCCATCTGATCAGGAATTTTCCTGTTTGTGCCGGCATGGGCATGCGCGTGGATCAACTAGATCATGTTTTCAGAACATTGGCCTGATCAGGGGTTTTTCGTCGGACTTGAATCCAAGTCCAGAAGATTCACGCATCAAGTCTCGATCGTTTGGATTCGCCGTTTGATCTGGGGTTTTTCAGGAGCGATTGCACCGGGGCGGACGCGTTCACGTTTATCCAACGTTTATTCGGCGACTGCCAGCATGCTGAGGTGCTCGGTTGCTGGTCGTGCTCCTTGTGGACGAAGCCGGGTCTTCGTTTGCGGTTACCCGGTGATGTCCAACTCGTGGAGCGCTTCTGTGATGGGGATACGTTCCTGTTCGATCCGACGGAAGGGAACGATGCCCGTGGTTGCGATAGCTCCGTTGTCGTCGTTGTCGGCAGCGTTGAGATTCCCAGTGACTCCACCTCGCTCGCACTAATCGCACATCGGCATCGGTCGAGACACGGTGGCCCTACGTGAAGACGAGTGAGCTCACCGTGACGTCCGCACCCGATACGAGCGCGATCTGGATTTCGTGAGTGCCCGGCGGAAGCTCTGCGAGTTCAATCGTGACTGTACCCGGCGTGACGTCGATCGTCGACAGTCTGCTGCCGATGCGGAGAGCGACAGTGCCGGACCCGCGCACAGTCAGCTCGGCTTGTTGAAGCGGTGCTTCGTTCTTCACGTGCCGGTAGGTGCCTGTCGCACCTACCCGGGGCAGGACGAGGGCCTGGTGGCCGTGGAAGTCTCCGACGTAACCCCCGCCGCCGACGGTGCACGCGCGCCACCCGTCGATCTGCTCGCCGAGGGCGAAGGGCTCGCCCGCTCCCTGGGAGGTCATCTGGACCTCGGCGATGGACCCGTCCGCCGCGATCGAGATCGGCTCGACGCAGAGCCGGCGGAACCCTGCGGTGTTGCCGCTTGCGCGGTGGTAGAACACGTACCACTGGTCCCCGAACCGTTCGATGGAGCCATGATTGTTCCAGGAGCAGGGGTCGCATCCGTCGCTGTCGATGATGACGCCGCGGTAGGTGAAGGGTCCCAGCGGGGTGGGGCCGGTCGCGTAGCCGAGGCTCGTGGGCTTGCCGCGGGAATCGTCGGCGAAGACGAGATAGTACGTGTCGCCGATCTTCCGCATCGAGGACCCCTCGTGGAAGTGGTGCTGCTCCGCCGTCACGAGGTTGTGGTGGACCTTCGTCGGATCGAAACCCAAGAGGTCGTCATTCAGGCGGACACCGCTCGCACGGAACTGACCCCAGTAGTAGTAGGCCGCGCCATCGTCGTCGATGAAGATCGCCGGGTCGATTCCCTCGGCCGGAAGTCGCACGGGGTCGCGGAACGGGCCTTCGGGTCGATCCGCGACGGCGACACCTTCACTGCCGTCCGACAGGTCGAAGAACAGGTAGAACCGGCCATTATGCGAAATCGCGTCCGGAGCGAACAGCAACGGCGTATCGACTTTGCGACCGGCCTGTGCCAGCCGCTTGAACTGCTCCATCAGGCCGGCCCGCCGAAGATTGCTCAGCGTTCTGATCAGATGCCGGAACTTGGCCCATCGTCCGATCGTCGCGACAGTCGTCATCGCGGTATCAGCCTTGTTCCAGGGGCTCTGCGATACCGAGAACGACACATCGTGCACCGTCCACTCACTGAGGTCGCGCGTTGACACGACCCGGTACTCGTTGCTGCAGAGCAGATCCGTGTGCTGATCCCAGCTGCCGTAGACGTATAGCCTTCCGTCCGGCATCACATGCGCTTCGCCGTCGGGAATGTAGACGTCGGGGGGCAGAACTGGGTTCTTCATCGACATGACCTGGATTTCTCTCGAGTCGGAAGGGATGCTCAGCGAACCCCGGCCGCAGCTGCAGGTGACGATTCGTTCGCCTCTCGGAACACCCAGGTGCCGGCGCCGACGGTGGTGACGGTGCCCTCCGGCAGGCGGATGTGTGCGGTGGTGTTCGACGGGACGGTGATCTCGTACTCGGTGAGATCGTCCTGCCGTTTCCACGCCGAGGTGACGGTTCCGAAGACGCTGTCGTAGCTGAATGCTGCGTGTGTGAGTGTTCCGCCCGGCTGCGGTGCGATGGTGAACTCCTGCTCGCCGGTGACGTCGACGCCGCAGACGGTCTCGAAGATCCACTGGCAGACCGACCCCGGCGAATAGTGGTTCTGGCTTGCAGTGCCGTCCCAGTTCTCCCAGACGGTGGTGGCGCCGGAGCGCACCTGGAACAGCCATCCGGGCTCGGCTTCGTTCTCCAGCATCCGGTACGCGATATCGGTGCGACCCCGTTCGGAGAGCACGGGCAGAATCAGCGGGGTGGAGAGGAACCCGGTGCCGATGCGGTATTCGCGGGCTTCGATCGCATTCACCAGTTTGGCGAACGTGTCGTCTGCGAGCTGCCCCTCGAGCAGTCCGAAGGCGAGCGGGCGCACCATCTTGCTCTGCCGGTCGGTGTCGACGGGCGTGAACTGCCTGGCGTAGGCCTCGGCGCACCCGCGCGCATACTCCTCGAAGAGCGGAATGTCCTCGTCGCGGCCGAGGATGCGCGCGACATCCGCCATGATGCGGGTCGTGTACGCGAGGTAGGCGGTCGCCTCCTCGGGGTGCGGGGCGATCATGTCCTTGAGGATGCTCTGCTGGTAGACGTCGGTCGGTTCCAGCCATTCCCCGAACGCCTGACCCGCGTTGGAGATGTACTTCCGGTCGGGCTTGGGGAACGGCCTTCCGAAGAGGCCGGTGCGGTTCGTCCGGGTGATCTGGAACTCGACGTGGCGCTTCATCATGTCGTAGGAGTCGCGGAGAACCACCTCGTCCCGGTACAGCTCGTAGAGGTACCAGGGCACCAGGACTGCGGCATCCGCCCACCCCGCGGATCCGGCCATTGCCTTCAGCTGGTCCATGCCGAAGACCTCGTTGTTGTGGGTGTCGGGCGCGACGCATGGCACCCTGCCGTTGGGCATCTGACGGTCCTGCAGGTCCCGGAGCCACTTCCGCATGAACGCTGCGGTGTCCATGAGGAAGGTGCCGGTGCGGGTGAAGATCTGAGCGTCGCCGGTCCATGGGGCTCGTTCACGCGTCGGGCAGTCGGTGGGCACGTCGAGGAAGTTGCCCTTCATGCTCCACAGCGTGTTCTGGACGAACTGGTTGATCAGCGCGTGGGACGAGGTGAAGGCACCGGTCTGTCCCATGTCGGAGTAGACGGCGATCGCCGTGACGCTCTCTGCGGCCAGTTCGATGTCGCCGGTAACCGTGGCGTACCGGAAACCGAACACGGCGAATCGGGTCTTGTAGGTGTTCGTGCCGTCGGCGAGCGTGAGATCGATGCGCTGCTGCGGCGTCGCGTTCGGCTTGCCCGCGCGCACCTGGATCGCTGCCATGTCCAGCTCCCCGGAAGTGTCCAGGTGCTCGGCGAACTGCAGGTGCAGCTGCTCGCCATGCCGGGCGTCGACCGTCAGTTCGATGTACCCGGCGATGTTCTGGCCGAAGTCCAGAAGCTGGACCCCTGCCGGAGTGCGGCTGATCGTGGGAGTGAAGCGTTCCTTCTCGCGGGGTACCACGTTGTCTGCGGCGGCGGGTACGAGCGGATACGTCGTCTCGCGGGCCACGCCCCGGTACGACGGGGTCTGCGTGAGGTCGACGCGTTCGCCGTCCTTGAGGTCGGCGAACCGCAGGGCGCCGTCGTTGCTCCACTCCCATCCGTCTCCCGTGGAGATGGTGTCGCGGCGACCGTCGGCGTAGGTCAGTTCGAGCTGGGCGAGCAGCTTGGTCTTGGTGCCGTAGGCGTTGCGGGTGCCGAGCGCGCCGATCGAGCCGCGATACCACCCGTCGGCCACGGCGACCTCGATCGTGTTCGCCCCGTCCGCGATCTGCTCGGTCACGTCATATGCCTGGTAGTGCAGCCGGGAGTCGTAGTCGGTGAAACCGGGCGCGAGGACGGCATCCCCGACGCGCGTCCCGTTCAGGTGCGCGTCGTATACGCCGCAGGCGGTCACGTACAGGCGCGCGGATGCCACCGTGCGCGCGTGGAAGGAGTGACGGAACTGGTCCACGGGGTAGCGGTGCTTCTTTTTCGGCTCGTAGTCGCCCGTGATCCAGGTCGCGACCCAATCCTGCGGCTGCAGCAGCCCGAGTTCGAAGGTGGTGGAGGTCCACGGGCCGGGCTGCTCGGCTTCATCCCAGAGTTGGACCTGCCACTGGATGCGGTCGCGGCTGTGCAGTGCGCTGCCGCCCCACTCGTGCCCCGTCATCTTCGACGAGAGGACCTTGCCGGAGTCCCACACCGTGTCGCCGTCGCGTGTGGCGACGATCCGGTACGCCGTCTGGGTGGTGCCGCCGTCGCAGACCCAGAACAGTCGGGGGCGAGGGTTGCCGAGCCCGATCGGGTCGGTGAGGTGGTCAGCGCGAAGTCGGGTTGCGGTCAGCATCCGGCATGCTCCATTCGTTGTGCCAGTCGATGATGGGGCGGTCCTGCTCGAAGCGGATCGGCAGCCACACGTAGTTCGAGAACGCGGTGTTGTAGTTCTTCACCCGCTTGCGCTTTCTGGGCGGCTTCCTCTGCGCCGACAGCAGCCGCTGGGTGCGTTCGAGTCCGATCGCCTTCGCGATGAACCGCGTGCCCTTGGTATAGGTGTCCAGGTAGGGGCGTGCGTCGGTGATGTCGGGCAGCCAGCGGTCCCCGATGGCGAAGAAGAAGTCGGTTCCCGGAACCTGGATCACGTCGCTGATCTGCGTCCCGTACGAGGTCAGGGACGTGTCGTCGGGATGCAGGTTCCCGAGATCGCGGTAGGGGCCCATGATGTCGTCGGCGACAGCCACCTCAGACGGGTTCGGACGGTAGTGGCTGGTGCCGGACGTGATCAGGTAGTGCTTCCCGTTGCGGGTGAAGTGCACCGGCGCTTCCCGCACCGCGGGCGGCAACTCGCGGTACAGCTCCATCCTGTACGGTTCGACGGCGCTCAGGTAGTCGTCGCTGAGCGGTGCGACGACGATGTGGGTGTGCACCTTCTGGAAGAACACATAGGCGCGGCCCATCGCCTCGTCGATGTCCAGGTCGAAGTCGCCGGCGCTGAAGCCGAACGGCCGGTACCCAGCGGTGACCGTGGTGTACGGGCCGATGAATCGGTCAGCGGTCATGATCGTGAACGACTGGATGTGGTCGTGGCCGACGATCTTCAACCAGGCGACGAACTTGCCGGTGCCCTCGTTGTAGAGGATGTGGGGCCGGTCCATCTGGCTGGTGGGGTGCAGGGGCGAGTCCTCGTCGTCGAGAACCGGTGGAATGATGTACCCCTGGTCCTCCCAATCCACGAGGTCTCGCGACGCGTAGGCGCGAACCCCCCAGTGCCAGATGTCGGCCCCCTCGACGGATTTCTCCTTGTTCTCTCCGTACAGATAGAACGTGTCTCCGACGCGGAGGATACCGCCGCCGTGCGCTTCGATCCGCTTGCCCTGCGTGTCGAGCATCACGGCGCCGGGCGCTATCGTGCGATTCGTCATGGTGTCCTTCGGCTCGGTGGCTTGGCTGGGACGCTGAGATGTCATGGGTTCCGCCCGACTCATGTGACGATGCGGGAGTGCGGGCGGCGACCGGAGACAGGTCCCACGTCCTCGTGGGTGAACTCGTGGGACCCGCTGCTGACTTCGGCCTGAGTGCCGTCGGGTAGCACGACGGTGCACCGGGTGGATACGGGGACTTCGACGCGCAGCGTGAACAGGTCGCCGTCGAGCGTCCACGACGAGGATGCCCGCCCGTACGGGGTCTCGACCGCGCCTTCGGCGGACGTCAGGCCGCCGCCGAGCAACGGCGCGACGCGGAACGTGCGGTAGCCGCCCGAGGTCGGCTCGATGCCGGCGATGCGCTGGTAGAGCCAGGCGCCGACGGCGCCGGCGGCGTAGTGGTTGAAGGAGACCATGCCCCCGGTGTCCTTGCCGGTCTGCAGGTCGAGCGTGTTGACAGTGCCGTCGGGCCGCAGGGCGTCCCAGCGTTCCCAGATGGTGGTGCCGCCGGCATCCATCATGTACAGCCAGGACGGCGGGCCGGTCTGCATGAGCAGGTCGAACGCTTCGTCGACGCGGCCGTGATCGGAGAGGGCGAAGAGGATGTACGGGGTGCCGGGGAAGCCCGTGCGCAGGTGCCCGTCGGCCTCGTCGATGAGCCGGACAAGGTTGTCGGTCATCGTGTCCGTCTCGGCGCCGGAGGTCATGCCGTAGTGCAACGGGAGCACGTACGCGGACTGGAACTCCTGCTTGAGCGTGCCGGCGCCGTCGGTGAAAACGTGCCGGTAGGCGCTGATGATCTCCTCGCGTTCGGTGCGGAAGTGCTCGGCATCCTCGTGCTCTCCGAGCAGATCGGCGATCTCGGCGGCGATGCCGCACGAATTGGCGTGGGCGGCGGTGCCGATCCACTTGCCCTTCGCGATCCACTCCCTGGCCGAGCCGTCGGGGGAGGTCCAGTCGCCGAAGTGGAACGGGAACTGCCAGACGTGGCGGTTCCGGCCGACGGCGAGCAGCCGGGACCACCAGCGGGCGGCGCCGAGGAACTTCCGCATCATCGGGTAGTTGCGGCGGAGCATCCCGAGGTCGCCCCTGGCGAGGTACTCGGCCCACGGCGCGAGAATGCACGCGTCGCCCCACACGGAGGTCGCCATGACCGGGAAACCGTTGCCGGAGCGGGGCACGACCATCGGGATGCCGCCGCCGCGGCTCTGCTCGGCAGCCATGTCGCGCAGCCACTTGCCGACGAAGCGGCTCATGTCGAAGTTGTAGCTCGCCGTCGCGGCGAACACGGCGTAGTCACCCGTCCAGCCCTCGCGCTCGTCGCGCTGCGGGCAGTCGGTCGGGATGTCGACGAAGTTGGAGCGGCCGCCCCACTCGATGGCCGACTGCAGCTTGTTCAGGCGCTCGTTCGAGGAGGTGAAGGTGCCGGTACGGCGCAGATCGCTGTGCAGCACGAGGGCGGTCAGCTCGAGGTCGTCGGGGTCGATGCCGGTGACGCCGACGTAACGGAACCCCATGTAGGTCAGGCGCGGCGAGTAGGTCTGCTCGCCCTCGACGCACGTGTAGGTCGCGGTTGCCTTCGCGGTGCGCAGCGACTTGACGAACAGTTCGCCGTCGACCAGCACTTCGGCGTGCCGGAACACGACCGTCTGCCCGACGTGACCGCGCAGGCGGGCATGGATGACGCCGGCGAAGTTCTGCCCGAAGTCGTAGATCACCTCACCGCTCGGGGCGACGCTGCGCGAGACCGGTTCGAAGGTGCGCTGCACCCGCACCGGTGGCCCGTACTGGGCGAGCAGCTGTGGCGTGCCGCGCGGTTCGGTGAGGTCGGCGCGCTTCCAGGTCATCCGGTCGGCGGCGATGCGGGCATCCACGGTCTCGCCGTCGTACCACTCGGCCATCGTGACCGGGCCGTCGGTGGCGACCTCCCAGTCCGGGCCGGTCGCGAGGATGGCTGACGTGCCGTCGGCGTATTCGACGTGGATCTCGGCGAGGAATGCCTGCCGGTCGGCGTCGATCATGTTCTTCCGGGCGAAGGTGTACGAGCCGACTGCCCAGCCGCCGGCGACGGTCGCGATCAGGTCGTTCGCCGCCGCGAGCCGCTCGGTCAGGTCGTACGTCTGGTATTGGATCTGGTGCCCGTACGAGGTGAAGCCGGGCGCGAAGTAGTCCTCGCCGACCTTCACGCCGTTCAAGTCGAGTTCATACACGCCGAGCGCCGTCGCCTCGATCCAGGCGCGGGCGACCGGCTTGTCCGCCTCGAACCGGGTGCGGAACACCATCGGCACCGGAGAGAGCTTCTTCGGCGTGCGGTACGTGGCATCCGTGATCCAGCGAGCGGTCCACGGCAGGTCGAGGCGGCCGGTGCGGAAGGTCGTCGTCGCCGTCGCGACTGCGCCGCTCGTGCCGGTCGCCTCGACCTCGACGAGGTAGTCGGTGTACGGCTCGAGCTGGCTGGCGTAGCGGATGCCGACCTGCTCGCTCGTCTCGACCTCCCAATCGCCGACGCGGATGCGCGCCGAAGCGAGGTCCTCGCCCGGCACGTCGGAGGCGAGCGAGAACGCGAACGCGGGCGCTTCGTCGGTGATGCAGCCGGACTCGAGGTCGTCGACGGTGAGGCGGGTGACCTTCATCGGGCCTCCTGGAGAACGACGGGGGCCGCAGCGGGGGACGGGGCAGGGCGTCGAGCCCCGAGGATGCTCCGGAGCGCACGGATCGGATGGCCGGCGGCCATCTCGCTCAGGCCGCGGGCGAGACCGTACGGAAGAACGCCGCCGGAGGACATCGACATCGCGCGCAGCGACATCGACGGCATCATCCGCACGACGAAGTTCGCGCTCTTCACCCGGGCATCGCGTTCCAGTCCATCGGGCAAGGCGAGCGCCGCGTCGAGGTCCTTCTGCCCTCGTCCGACGACGGCGCGGAGCATGATGCCGCCGAACAGCGAGCCGCGGGCGTCGCCGAGACGTCCGTTCAGCTCGAGGCGGCGCGTGGCGCGCGGGGCGGGGATGGGCCGGCCGACCAGGTCGGCGAAGGCGCCGGGGATGCCGTGCGGCGGGGTCGAGTAGGCGCGATCGACGGTGGGGGAGTAGGGCGAGCGCGACGGGCGGCCACTGAATACGACGAGCGGCGCGGTGAGGCGGATGTCGGCGGTGGAGGCCGCGACGAGCACCTCGTAGGCGCCGTTCTCGAGCACCCATCCGTGCTCGGCGACATCCCAGTAGGCGAGTTCGGCCAACGGGAAGGCGAGCTCGATGCGCTCGGAATCACCGGCGGCCACGTGGACCTTGCCGAACGTCCGGAGTTCCTTGTCGGCTTTGAAGACCCGACCGCGGTTGTTCCGCACGTACACCTGGACGACCTCGGCGCCGTCGCGCGCGCCGGTGTTGACGACGTCGACCGACACGAGTACGCGCTCGTCGTCGCTGCGTACCGTCAGGTCGCGATACTCGAACGTCGTGTATGAGAGGCCGTGGCCGAACGGGTAGGCCAGTTCGGTGCCGGCGGCGTCGTGGAAGCGATACCCGACATAGATCGACTCCGCGTACTGCGCGATCGGGCCGCGGTTGAAGTCGGCGGCGCTCGATGCGTCGGCTGCGGTCTTCGGCCAGCTCTCGGTGAGCTTGCCCGAGGGATTCGCTTCGCCGAAGAGGAGCTGGGCGGCGGCTTCGCCACCGTGCATCCCGGGCAGGGAGAGCAGCAGGACCGCCGCGAGCTCGTCGGCGCAGGGGATCTCGATCGGTGCCCCGGCGGACACGACGAAGACGACCTTCGCGCCGGTCGCGACGAGGCCGGCGAGCAGGCGCTGCTGCGACTCGGAGATCGCCATCGTGGTGCGATCGAAGCCCTCGGATTCCTCGAGATCGCCGAGCCCGCCGAAGAACAGCACGGTCTCGGCCGTCGCGGCAGCGGCGAGCGCCTCGCGCTCGAGCGTCTCGTCGGGCGCGAGGTCGAGGCTGCGATACCCGCGGGCGAAGCGGTAGTCGATGCCGCGCGCGTCGAAGGCATCCTTCGCACTCGTGGTGGTGGGCGGGGCGATGAGGGAGGAACCCGCGCCCTGGAAGCGCATCCGCTCGAAGCCCTCGCCGACCACGAGCAGACCGCCGCGGGATCGGTCGAGCGGGAGTGTTCCGTCGTTGGCGAGCAGCACGGCGCCCTCGACGGCGACGCGCGTGGCGAGGGCGGCGTGCGCGGCCTCGTCGACCGGGCCGGCCGGGTGGCCGTGGTCATGCGTGCAGCGCTCGACGAGCGTCAGGATGCGCGCCGCGGCGCGGTCGAGGACCTCGGCCGGGAGGGTGCCGTCCTGGGCGGCCGCGATGATCGCGGCCCGGTTGTGGGCGACGTCGCCCGGCATGTCGAGCTCGCACCCGGCGAGGAGGCCCGCCACGCGGTCGTTCGTGGCGCCCCAGTCGGTCATGACGACCCCGTCGAACCCCCACTCATCGCGCAGGATGCGCGTCAGGAGCGACGCATCCTCCGAGCAGAAGGTGCCGTTGAGCTGGTTGTAGGCGCACATGACGGTCGCCGGGGCGGCCTCGCGGACGATGCGTTCGAATGCGCGCAGGTAGAGCTCGCGGAGGGCGCGCTCGTCGACGACGCTGTCGCCCACGAACCGGTAGTCCTCGTTCGAGTTCGCAGCGAAGTGCTTCACGGACGTCGCGACGCCCTCCGACTGCACGCCCTGCACGAACGCGCTGCCGAAGACGCCGGAGACGAGCGGGTCCTCCGAGAAGTACTCGAAGTTGCGCCCGCACAGGGGGCTGCGCATGAGGTTGACGCCGGGTGCGAGCAGCACGTCGACGCCGAGCGCAGCGCTCTCTCGTCCGATCGCCGCACCGACCGCGCGGGACAGTTCCGGGTCCCACGTCTTGGCAAGGGTCGTCGAGGTCGGGAACGACGTCGACGGTTCGGCCTCGGCGAGGCCGAACGCGCCGGTATTCGCCCGCACCTTCCGCACGCCGTGCGGGCCGTCGGTGAGGAACAAGCGGCGGATGCCGAGGCGTTGGACGCCGTTCGTGTTCCAGGCCTCGGTGCCTTCGAGCAGCGACGCCTTCTCTTCGAGGGTCAATTGCCCGACGAGTTCGGCGATAGCAGCGGTCGGTGCGGCGGTGTGCATGTCAGCGGACTCCTCGGACGAACGATGTGACGATGCCCGTGCCGAGCGCGATGATGGCGCCGGCGAGGAACATCGCGGTGTAATTGCCGCCGGACGGGTCGCCGAGCAGCAGCAGGCCGGAGCCGAGCAGTGGCGCGAACGAGCCCGGCAAGGTGGCCGCGAGGTTGTAGATCGACATCCAGCGGCCTGCCTCCTCGCGGTCGGGCACGAGGTCGCTGGCCATCGCGACGTCGGTCGAACCGAACATGCCGGCCGCGCCGAGTACGAACAGGACGGCGGCGAAGAAGAGCCCGAAGCCGTCGGCGAAGGCCATGAGTCCGAGGCCCGAGGCCGTCAGGACGGAGGCGGTCATGACGAACACCCGGCGGCGGCGGAGCTTGTCGGAGAGCATGCCCGACACGACGGCGAAGGTCATGGTCACGACGATGCCGATGCCGCCGACGAGGGCGAGCTTCTGGCCGGCCTCTTCCGGGGTGAAGCCGAGACGGTCGCCGAGGAAGTAGAGCTGGTAGGTCGTCAGGAACGCCAGCGCGGTCTGCATGAGCAGCTTGCCGAGCCAGACCAGGGAGAAGTCGCGGTGGGTGCGCGGGTTGAAGGCCAGAGCGCGGAACGCCTGCGCGATCGTCGTGCGCTGCGTCGGTGCCGTCGAGTCGGGGAACGCGAACGTGTAGACGAGCGCGAGCACGGCGAACAGGATGACCGGAGCGGCGAAGAGCAGCACGAGGTTGCCGGTGAGGAGGCCGCCGATCGTGTAGCCGAGGACGCCGCCGAGTTGCGTCGCGACGCCGACGATCGCGCCGACCGTGCCGCGCTGCGCTTCGGGCACTCGCTCGGCGACCACCGGCGTGATCGCAGCGGAGGTGCCGGCTCCGCCGAGGCACACGATGACCCAGCCGGCTACCAGCAGCGGTACCGACGGGGCGAGCGCGACGCCGATCGAGCCGACGAGGACGACCGCGAGTCCGCCGATCAGCCACGGGCGACGACGGCCCCAGCGCGAGACGGTGTGGTCGCTGAGCACGCCCGCCATCGGGCCGGCGATGATCGAGGCGACCGCGCCGATCGCGGAGACCAGTCCGAGCGTGACCGCCTTGTCGTCCGGCGTGAGTTGCTGGATCTTGTAGGGCAGGCTGAACAATGCCGGCATCATCACCGTCAGGTAGAGCCCGAAGTTCATCAGACCGAACAGGGTGAGGAAGAGTGGGCCGACCTTCGTAGGCGCCTCGGCGAGCGGGGCAGCGGGCGCGTCGAGGGCGACGTTTGGTTCGTCGAGCGGGGGCATACGGACTCCGTTGTCTGGGGGGGTAGCGCGCACTAGCGCGCGCTACCAACCTAGATCAGGAGACTAGCGCGCGCAAGTTCTCAACTGTACGAGCCTTCGTTGGCGATCGAGCTCGGCGCCTCAGGTGGTCTCGCGCACGACGAGCTCGGCCGTCGTGAACGGGCGCGTCGTCGGCACTGGGGCGCCGGCTGCGGCGGTCAGTGCCATCTGGGCGAAGTAGCGGCCGAGGCCGGCGATGTCGATGTGCACGGTACTGAGCGATGGAACGAGCAGGCTCGCGACCGGTGCGTCGTCGTGGCCGACGACCGCGACCCGACCGGGCACGTCGACTCCTGCCCGCAGCGCTGCGCCGAGCAGCAGCGCCGCGATGTCGTCGTTATAGGCGACGATCCCGTCGACCTCGGCGTCGAGGAAGGCCGCAAGGCACTCAGCCGCGTTCGATGCATCCACGTCGGCGGTGGTTACAAGTTCCGCGCCGGCAGTGCGATCGATCTCGGCCCGCGCGCTCTCGCGGCGCAACGCGAGCAGGTCTGCCAGGCGCGGATCGGCAGACCCGGCGTACGCCAGGCGTGTCCGGCCTCGCTCGATCAGGTGCCGCACCTGCAGGGCGGGCCCGTCGCTGAGTTCGTCGAGGGCGAAGCCGTCTTCCGTCGCCGTCTCGGGCACGATGTGCTCGACGCCGGCGGCGCGAAAACGCGCGATCTGCTCGCGCGTGAACGGCCCGAGCCCCATGACGACGTCGGGGGAGAGGGTCTCCCAGAGCGGCTGGGCCTTGCCGCCGACGTGCGGGGTCATGGTCACGAGCGAGTAGCCCGCCTCGTCGAGCGCGAGGGAGGCCTCGTCGAGGTTCGTGCGGAGGTTGTGGTCGAGCGGCCAGTCCGGCATGACGAGTAGCACGATGCGGCTGCGCCCGCTCGCGAGGGCACGGGCTGCCGAGTTCGCCCGGTATCCGAGTCGCTTGGCCTCCGCGATCACGCGCTCGCGCGTGGCATCCGAGATCGTCTGACCCGGCGTGTCGTTCAGGACGAACCCGACCGTGGCCCGGGAGATGCCGAGGGACCGGGCGACGTCGGCAGCGGTGACCCGCTTCGGTGCGGTGGTGGGCATGACGCCGCCTTCCTGGAGCTTGCACGCGCTAGCCCAGTCAGCGTACCATCAAGGCATTCACTAGCGCGCGCTAGCCGCGCCGTCGACGAAGGAGTCCCCTTGAGGTCGAGATCGCTGCCCAACGCGACCGCGTTCGCACGCACCGCCCTGCTCACCGGCGCCACCGGCAACTGGGGGCGGGCGACGGTGCGCGAGTTCCGGAACCACCCCGAGATCTGGGTGCGCGCCTTCGCGCAGCCGACCGCTCGTGACCGCGAGGTGCTCGAGGAGTTCGCCGACATGGGCAACCTCGAGGTGGTCTGGGGTGACCTGACGCGCTACGACGACGTCGCTCGCGCGATCGACGGCGTCGACGTCGTCCTGCACGTCGGCGCGGTCGTCTCTCCGGTCGCCGACGAGCATCCGAAGATCGCCCGGCGCGTGAACATCGGCTCGATGCAGCACCTGATCCGCGCGATCGGCGCCCTGCCGGACCCTGGCGCGGTCGCGCTGGTCGGCATCGGTTCGGTCGCCGAGACCGGCGACCGTCAGGCGCCCGTGCACTGGGGGCGCGTGGGCGACCCCATCCGTGTCTCGCAGTTCGACGAGTACGGGCAGACGAAGGTCGTCGCCGAGAAGCTCCTGCTCGAGTCGGGCCTGCCGAAATGGGCGTGGCTGCGCCAGACCGGCATCTTCCACCCCGGGATGCTTGAGATCCGCGACCCGATCATGAGCCACTCGCCGTTCGCCGGCGTCCTCGAGTGGGCCTCGGCGGAGGACTCGGCCCGCCTCCTCGCCCGCATCGTCGGGAACGACGTTCCCGAGGAGTTCTGGGGCGGCGTCTACAACATCGGCGGCGGTGAGGGCTGGCGACTGACGAACTGGGAACTGCAGCTCGCGATCAGCGGCGCGATGGGCGTGCGGGACGTGCGCACCTGGTACGACCGCAACTGGTTCGCGACGCAGAACTTCCACGGACACTGGTACACCGACAGCGACCGGCTGCACGAGCTCGTCCCGTTCCGTGAGGACACGTTCGAGGGCGCGCTCGCCCGAGCCGTCGCGACACTGCCCGCTTCGGTGCGCTCTGCTGGCAAGGTGCCGTCGTGGATCGTCAAGCACCTCGTGATGAAGCCCCTCACGCGGAAGCCCCGCGGCACCATGCATGCGATCCGCACCGGCGCGCGCGAGGAGATCAGCGCCCACTTCGGCTCGCTCGACGAATGGCGTGCCATCGGAGACTGGTCGACGTTCGAGGCGCCGGCGCCGTCCCGCGTGCCGACCAAGCTCGACCACGGCTTTGACGAGTCGTTGCCGATCAGCTCGTGGGACGCCAAGGTCTACCGCGATGCCGCCGACTTCCGCGGCGGTGAGCTCATCACCGACGATGCTTCGCGCGGCGCCATCTCGACCCCGCTCGCGTGGCGCTGCGCCGCCGGGCACGTCTTCGCCGCGAGCCCGCGGCTCGTGCTGACCGCCGGCCACTGGTGCCCCGACTGCACCCGCGACAGCGCGACGTACGAGCTCCAGGCCGAGCACAACCCGTTCCTCGCCCAACTGTACGGCGGCGTTCGAGTCGGGCGATGACGACCGCAATGAAGGTGACGACCACCCGTACAGTTCTCGTCGACTGGCGCGTGGGCGACGACGGTTCGGGCATCGTGTTGCGACGACACTGAGAACCTGCCCCGTCATGGTGGCCCTGACTCGACTTGACATAGTCATAGGTCCATATCGACCGAGGCGAGCTTTCTGGTCGGTCGTTGACCGAGGATGCAGCTGCGTGTCCACGGAAATGGATTCGAGAACGCGAGCAAGAAATCGCCGATCATCAAGACAGCGTCGAAGATCATCGGGGAGGAAGCAAGGGCGTACGATGCGTCTGCTCGGTGGCCTCTTGTGCCTCGCAGCGCAGGCCCCGGACACTCCGGCGGTGGTGCACGAGTGGAACATCGATAAGCGCAGGTGCATCGAACTCCCGCGTGTGTTCGATCAGAAGCGGGATCCGGTCCAGCACGCGGCATCCGTTCCGATCACGGTTATCGAGTAGTTCCGTGTGATCGAGACGGCGCTGGTGGCGGCCCTGGTGGTCTTGGGTTCAGGTCCTGAGCGACGGGTCCGGGACTTGATGCGTCAACGTTTATCCAACGTTTATTCGGTCCGAGTCCGGTCGAGGTGCTCCGAGGCATCCCGAGTAGTCTGGAAGTCATAGTTTCAGGATCGGCGAGTAATCCCCGATCAAGTCGAGATCGGTCGAGCAATGAACGCGGCTCGGTCGCCAGGGGAGTAGTCCTGGGCGAGTCCATCGGTCACGGGTTCAAGTCCCGTCCGCCCTACTTGTCGGATTTCTCTCCCAATCAGGGTTTTAAAGCTCGAGTGGTCACGCTTGGTTTCTGGCGTGGGCCCTGCCGAGAAACTCGAATTCGCCCTGATCAGGCTTTTCCTCTTTTCGGTTGTTCGTAGCGCCGATGTTTCGAGCTCAACTCTTGCTCGAGTCGGAAATGCCTGCTGATCTGGATGTTTGTTGGAGCATCTTCCCGTGGGAATGCCGGCTGGCCGCTTATTCACCGCAAATGCGGCTCAGCGCACGTGGTGCTCGTGCGTCCAGGGTTCGCCTCGGTACTTCTTGGTCGAGCTGGGCACGTTGGCCGGTTCGCGCGAGTTGATGGTCCGTCATCGCGTTCTACCGACAGAGATTTCCCATCGCCGCCTCGATGCTCGGCAGCGCTTCGCTCCGCTCGGCGCATCGTGAAAGCGCGGGGCAGTCAGGCGGAGGGCCGGAGGTACCAGCGCTCCTCGTCCAGCGCTCGGCTGCCATCATCGGGTCTTACGTCCTTCAGATGCCGTGGCGGCGGAGCTTCGATTTCCGCCCGCTGCTCATCTGTTCGATCGTGGCGCTGGTCAGCGGATTCGCGCTGGTCGCCGTGCGTGAGGTCGGTGACCTTGGTGTCGACCGGTGGAAGATCATCGTCAAGCTCGGGATTGCCGTCCTCGTCCTCGTGCTCTCTGCCGTGGGCTGGGGGAGGTCTCGCGCCCTGCGACAGGCAGACCGCGACGACGCTTCCTTGAAACCACTTCTGATCGGAGCCGGCATCGCCGTGATGGCCAACGTCACGGTCGCCTTGTTCTGGCGCTAGGCAGAACCATGACGAGTGAAGAGCCGATAGCGGAGTCCGCCAGCGGGGATCACAGCAGCGATGACTGGTCTGGGTCCACGACTCGGGGGTTCTCCCGATTCTCCTTGACGTGCGCGCTTCCTAGATTCGAGATATGCCCTTCTTCGCGTTCCTCCGAACCTGGCTCGTCTCCATCGTCGTCTGCATTCCGCTTCTCGCGTTGCTGCTCATTCCCGAGCTCATGCGCAGTAGGGCGGGGGGCGAGCAGTTGCTCATGATCGGCACGCTCGCGCTCCTCGGGCTCCTCGTGGCGGCATTCATCCTCGCCCCCGTGATGAGCGCGATCGCAGCACCGGTCGCCGAGCGTTGGACCCCTCGGTCCGCGCTCAGCGCGACACGGGCGGTGTGGCGCTCGCGCACGGGACAGGCCTGGCTCGCCCTCGGTGGTGCTGTGCTCGTGTACGCCGCTGCACAGGCTGTCGGCTACTGGGTCGGTGCCGTCGTGCCGTCGGTGCGCGATAACCCGGCGTTCGGCAGCGGTGCCTCAGCGGCCCGCTGGGTGATCGACTACCCCGCCTACGCGTTGCAAGCCGTCACGATCTACGCGATCACCACACTCGCGGTCGCCTGGTACGGATGGCGCATCCGTGTGATCTCCCTCACCGCGACCCCTGCCGATATTCGGACCGGAGAGCTCGCCGCTCGAGCCTGAGGCGTGAATATGATCACCCGGCTCTCGGGAGATGACAGATCCGCCTGCGGCCGTGCGCAGGCGGATCCCCGCGTCAGATGCTGTCGGCGTTTCGGGGAGACCGCAGACGGGTCCATTGCGAGAACGGCGCATCTCTGGTCGCGGGGTGGTGAGAAGCTGCCCGTGCCCGCGTCGCCTGCACGTACGCGCGGGCCATTGCATACGAATGGCGCGCATCTTGAGGAGCATCTGTCGACGTGGATTGGCCTTCCTGTCGCACAATGCGAACCCGCTGCACTGGCCGCCCCCTCTGTATGACGGAGGGCTCGTCGCGTCCATGGAGTGCGCGTCTGGGTGCTTGGCTGCGACAGGCCAGCGCGCTCTCGCCCGCTTCGTCGGTCGCTCGTGCAGAATCGGCAGATGAGCGACTCGTCGGAGACCGAGCACATCGAGCCAAGCGCCGCGCCAGGCCGCTTTGCGTCGGACCGGACCCCCGACCGGCGCGAGGTGATTCGCAGACGCGTGATCGACGCGATCGCCGTGTTCCTGCTGTCCGCCGTCGCGGTGCTGACGGCGTGGTGCGGGTTCCAGGCCTCGAAATGGGGCGGCGAGATGTCGATCGCGTTCAGCCAGGCGTCGGGTGCGCGGGTGCAGGCGACCGACTACTCCAGCCAAGCGCGTGATGCGCGGGCGAGCGACCAGTCGATCTGGGTGCAGTGGGTGCTCGCGACCCAACAGGGCGACATCCAACTCGCGACCTACATCGAGGAGCGGTTCACGCCCGAGTTCCGCGTGGCATTCGACGCATGGGATGCCGGCGGCCGTGAGGCGCAAGGTCCCTTCGCCCTGGACGCCTATGTGCCGCCCGGCACCGAGGAGGCGGCTGAGTTCAACGACCTCGCCGACGCGAAGTTCGCGGCCGCGCTCGAGAATAACCAGCGCGGTGACAATTACTCGATCTTGACCGTGCTGTTCGCGCTCGTGCTCTTCCTCACCGCCATGTCGCAACGCGAACTCCAACCCTGGGTCGTGCGCACCCTTCTCGGACTGGCGATCGTCGTCGCGGTGCTCGGGCTGTCGATATTGCTGACGTTCCCGGTGAGGATCTGAGCGTTGCCCCCGATCCCGTCGGTATCAATCTCGACTCTGTTTACCGCTTGTCAAGCCTGCTGACTGAGGCTGGGATTGAGGTTGTGGTCGCCTCTGCGGGGGGCGGCGAGCCGCCCGTCGATCCGTTGAGTTTCGGGGAGGGCGTCGAAGACAGCCGCACTGAAACCTTCGAAGTCGATGACGTCGCCATGGCGTTGTTCCGCGATTCTCATGCATTGACGACGTTGGCGTCTGACGCATTCGATGGGCTGTTCTTCGCAGGTGGTCACGGTGGCATGTGGGATCTCCCTGACAGTCCGACGGTGGCGACACTCATTGCCAGCACGTTGGATGCAGGCAAGTCGCTTGCGGCGGTCTGTCATGGTGTCGCCGCCCTGTGCGGACGGCACCCGCATACTGGTCGCCCGTTCGTGGAAGGCAGACGGGTGACAGCTCTGAGGACCAGCGAGGAGATCGACCTCGGACGCGAGGAGGTGGTGCCGTTCCTGCTGCAGGAACGACTTGTCTGGCTCGGCGCGGAGTTCGACGAGGCACCGGTTTTCACGCCACATGTCGTGACTGACGGTTCGCTGATCACCGGGCAGAACATGCGTTCGGCTGATCACGCTTCACGGTCGTTCCTGGCCGAACTCGCGTCCCGCTCGTAGGTCGATCCGCACGGCGTCAGGGGGAGGCGCGCGCCCTTATCGCGGGTGCGTCGGTAGGGGCCCCGACGCCCCGTGCGGTGACGGCCACCCAACAGCCACCTCAAGGAGCCCTACGGTGGGGCGAGTTGCGCATCGCCTGACCTACTCGCTGTCGACCGCGCTCTCCGCATGGGGTGCGCCGACGGGCTTGGACTCCGAGCTGCCGCGCTGGCGCAGCACGATCGAGAGGGCGACCATGCTGCCGACGGCGAGGAACTCGGATTGCCAGTTCTGCAGGGTGCGGTTCCAGAAGTCCGCGCCGATCATGTATTCCGCGACGGTGACCGACGGTTGTCCGTGTTCGGCTTGCTCCTGGTTGTACACGGTAGTGCCGGCCAAGGCCTGCGCGAGCCAGGAGAGCAGGAACACGGTACCCATGGCGAGGAGGAGCGAGTTGCTGTAGATCCAGGTGCGCCAGCCGCCGACCTTCGCCCATTTGGGGGAGTCGGGTCGTGCGTGCGCGCCGACGAGTTGCTCCTCGTCCGTGCCGACGCCTTCGTCGCCGGGCTTCTTGGACTCGGGGGAGCCCTTCTGAACGAGCCAGATGGTGGCGAGGATGAAGAGGAAGAACTGCAGGTACTCCGATTGCCAGTTCTCGGCGACGTCGACGACGAAGGCCGATGAGGTGACGAACCCGAGCCAGGTCGCGGCGGCCGCGCCGTGCGCGATCTGGTCCTCGTTGAAGGCGAAGAGTCCTGCGATCGACTGGCCGATGAGGGCCAGTACGAAGATGACGCCGAAGAACAGGCTCAGGGTGTGCTGTTTCACTCGCATCCGGATCACCGCCCTGTCGCGATGATGACGAACATGTAGGCCAGTCCGAGCACGATCGCCGCGGACCACATCGAGAAGATCACCCTCATGGCCTCGACCGTACTGCGAGAACGCCGCTTCGCCCGGATTCGGTCGGGGCGTCGGCCTGTCGCTGCCGTCGACGAGTGAGCGGCAGGTGCTACCTCGTGCGAGTTCAGGATGTCCAGCCCCTTGAGTGCAGTTCGAAGCTCGGCGAGGGTCGATGCATGAGAGCACTCACGTGGCAGGGTACGGGCAAGGTCAGCGTCGAGACGGTACCGGATCCGGACATCGAGGAGCCGACGGACGCGATCATCCGGGTGACCTCGACGGCGATCTGCGGTTCGGACCTGCACCTGTACAACGTGCTCGGGCCGTTTCTGTCGAAGGGGGACATCCTCGGGCACGAACCGATGGGCGTGGTCGAGGAGGTGGGCTCCGGTGTCGCGAACCTCGCGGTCGGCGATCGCGTCGTGATCCCATTCATCATCGCCTGCGGCGAGTGCCACATGTGCCGGCGCGGCCTGACGACGCAGTGCGAGGTGACGCAGAATCGGCGGACCGGCACGGGCGCCGACCTCTACGGGTACACCGAGCTGTACGGCTCGGTCCCGGGCGGGCAGGCCGAGTACCTGAGGGTGCGGCGAGCGGATGCGAACGCGTACCCGGTCGGCCATGACCTTCCCGACGAGCGGTACCTGTTTCTCAGTGACATCCTGCCGACAGCCTGGCAGGGGGTGCAGTACGCGAACGTGCCGGAGGGGGGAACGCTCGCGGTGCTCGGGCTCGGGCCGGTCGGGCAGTTCGCGGCGCGCATCGGCCGACATCTCGGCCATCGGGTGATCGCCGTCGACCCGGTGCCCGAGCGACGGGCGATGGCCGAACGGCACGGCATCGAGACCTTCGACCTCAGTGACGACCTGCTCGAAGCGGCTCCGCGATGGGACGGGCGGGCGGGGGCCGGACAGCGTGGTCGACGCGGTCGGCATGGAGGCGCACGGCAACCCGGGCGTCGAGTTCGTGCAGAAGGCGGTCGGCATCCTTCCGGATGCCGCGGCGAAGCCGCTGATGCAGAAGGCCGGCGTCGATCGGCTCGCTGCGCTTCATCTCGCCCTCGATCTCGTGCAGCGCGGCGGCACCGTGTCGCTCAGCGGGGTCTACGCCGGCGCCGCGGACCCGATGCCGTTCATCTCGATGTTCGACAAGCAGATCGCTCTGCGCATGGGGCAGTGCAACGTGCACCACTGGCGGGACGAGCTGCTGCGGCTCGTCGAGGACCCCGCGGATCCGCTCGGCGTTGAGGACCTGGTGACGCATCGCGTGCCGCTCGATCGGGCGCCGGAGATGTACGAGACGTTCATGAAGAAGGAGGACGGATGCATCAAGGTCGTCCTCGAACCGTGATCGCCGAGCTCGCGGAGGACTGCGCCCGCGCTGCACTCGTGACCGGTGCGCGGGTGGTCGTCGCCGAGTCCTTGACCAGTGGTGCGATCGCGGCCGCGCTGGGCAAGGCGAGCGATGCAAGCGAGTGGTTCGCAGGATCGGTCGTCGCGTACAGTTCCGAGATCAAGCAGCGGGCGCTCGGGGTGGAGCCGGGCCCGGTCATCACGGCTCCAGTCGCGCGGCAGATGGCGACCGGCGCACTCGCGTTGGCCGGTGCCGACGTCGTCGTCGCGGTCACCGGCGCCGGGGGACCAGGACCGGAGGAAGGGCAGCCGCCGGGAACCGTGTTCCTCGCGTGCGGGAACCGTCGGCGTGGCATCGAGGTGCAGGAGTTGCGTCTGAACGGCGACCCGACCGAGGTCGTCGAGGGCACGGTTGAGGCGGCACTCCGCGCTCTCGTACTTGAGTTGGGCATCGACGCCGGCTGAGAGCTGCCGCACACCCGACTGGTGTCCGGGTAGCGACGACGGGGACTGGGCGCAAGGCCCTGCCGCGATCCCATCGCCGAACGTAGATTCGCTCCATGAGCGAGCGCACACGAGACCAGTACACGTTCACCGACCCGTCGAAGCTCTACGCCGAGTACGACCCGAAGCGCCAGCACCAGCCGGAGCCCGGCCTCGAGGCGAAGCTCGACCCGAGGCCCGACCTGGGCGAGGAGACCTACCGCGGCACCGGCCGCCTGCAGGGCCGCAAGGCACTCGTGACCGGGGCGGACTCCGGCATCGGCGCGGCCACGGTGATCGCCTTCGCGCGCGAGGGCGCCGACGTGGTCATGGCGTACCTGCCGGAGGAGGAGACCGACGCGCAGCGCATCGCCTCGATCGCACAGGAAGCCGGTGTGCAGGTGTTCACGATGCCGGGCGACCTGCGCGACGCCGAGTACTGCCGCGACCTCGTCGCCCGCGCGGCGAAGTCGCTCGGCGGGCTCGACCTCGTCGTGAACAACGGCGGCAAGCAGGTCTACGTCGAGGAAATCACCGAGCTCGACGACGACCAGTTCGACGACACGTTCAAGACAAACGTGTACGCCATATTCTGGATCACGAAGGCCGCGGTGCCGCACCTCCGTCCGGGATCGACGATCATCAACACGACATCCATCCAGGCCTACGAGCCGTCGCCGATCCTCGTCGACTACGCCTCGACGAAGGCGACCATCAACGCGTTCACGAAGGCGATCGCCCAGCAGCTCGCGCCGAAGGGCATCCGCGTGAACGCGGTAGCGCCAGGACCGGTCTGGACCGTGCTCCAGGTGACCGACGGCCAGCCCCCGGAGAAGCTCGAGGAGTTCGGCGAAAACACCCCGCTGGGCCGGATGGGCCAGCCCGCGGAACTCGCTCCGGCGTTCGTCTTCCTCGCCTCCGCGGAATCCAGCTACGTCATCGGAGAGACGCTCGGGGTAACGGGTGGCAAGGTCACGCCCTGACGTTCGCGCCGTCCCGTGGTCGACATCGCGTGCGAGTCGCGGACGCGAGAGACCTTTTCCGCCGCACGTCAATCCCCTCCCGTCTCGTGAATCATCGACCTACCGTCGTGACACCGGGCGTTACTGACCCCGGTGCGAGCAAGGAGCACGTGATGACCCCTTCAGACCCTCGGAGCCCTTCGACCCCTCCGAGACCCTCGACCGCACACGCTCCGCGCCAGGCGGTGCGGGCATGAGCACGATCGCCGACCTCGCGCCGCGCGGCGATCGTCCGCGGCGGCGACACGGACTTCCACCGATCGGCCTCTGGTGGCCGAGACTGGAGCATCCTCTGCAATGGGAACTGCTGGAGAACCTCGACGCACCGTTGCGTCCGGCCGTCGTGCGGCGGGTCTTCGACCTCTGCGACCTCGAGGACCGGCCACTGCCGCTCGGCCTCGTGCGTCTCGACGTCGACGAGCGTGCCTTCATCGCAGGTTGGGCCCACACGCTTTCGTGGGACTGACGTTGTCGCATCTGTCGACAGCGCAGAACGTCGGGCGCTGTGGTCGGCCGAGTAGCGCCTCGCGTGACCGGCGCGGAATGAATGCCTCATCGCCATCAACGACGACGAACGAGCTGCGGCACGTCGCGGCGAGTGGCGCGCCGGCGAACGTCTTGGCCACGGCCGAGTTCGACCGGAGAGCCGATGTACTCGGCGCGCCTTGGTGCTCTACGCTGCATCTATGGGATCGCTGTACTACGGCAATTCGCAGACGCCGATCGGCATTGAGGATCGTGCGCTCGCGCACTTGAAGGTCGCAATCATGACGAAGCTTCGGCGCGGTGAATCGTTCACCTTGGGCTGGACTCATGCCAAGGACCAGCCACGCGGACGCAGCACGATCTGGCTGCATCCCACCATCCCTCTCCGGTTCGTCTTCGACGAGCCCGAGACGCCGGAGCTGAGCCGCCAGTGGATCGAAGACCTGATGCGTTCGGCCAATAGCACCGGCGGAATCCAGCTCGTCCCCGAGCACTTGGACACCGATCCCATCGCGATCGGCGAGCAGCAGCCCGTTCAGGTCGGTGCCGACGTGCAACGTGTCGAGACGGACGGCTGAACGGTTACAACTTGTTCCGCTGGAGGAACGGGTTCCTGACCCCGAGAGGTGTCGCATCCGCCCCCAAGAGGGATCGCGACCCGATTGGCTGAGGACGAAGATTCGATCCTTCAGACGACCCGTTGCGAAGGTTACCCGAGCAGTTTCTCGAGGGTGGTGCGGAGCTCCTCACTCGTGTGCGTCTCCTGATCGAGGTTCGCTTGGAGAAGGGCGACGACGTCGGTGAGACCGTGCGCCCTCGCAGGCAGAATGAGGGCCTCGTAGGCCGAGATCTCGTAGTGCTCGTTCCCGAGAGCGCTCGAGACGGCGACTTGGTCGCGCAGTTTCGGAGCACTGCGCTCGAGGAGGGAGGCCGCCTGCTTCGAGATGCCCTTGGTGCTCGGCGAGGGCGCCGTGGATTCCTTGTAGCCGAGCAGCTTGAACGCCTGCTGCAGGTTCGCGACCTGCTCCTCGGTCTCGGTAGCGTGGTGGCGGAACAGCTTCTTGATCTCTGGACTCTTCGCAGCTTTCGCGAGTTCGCCGAGGGCCGCGAGGGAGTCATGTTCCATTGTCATCGCGGTGCGCAATTGGAAACGCAGGAGTTCTTCAGGCGTATTGAGGGTCTGCTGAACCATGGGGGTGTCCTTTCGTGCCTGGCGATCCCCGGGTACGGGGTCGAGTTCATGCTCGCCCCAGGCGGAAGTGCTGAACAGGGGTTGACGAAATGCACCTAACGCCTCCGGCTGCGCGCCGACTACCGCGATGGCGTGTGGCGCTCGACGCGATCTCGGCACACCGGCTCCGAAGCTGTCGAAGAGGGGATGGAGCTCGCGCGAATCTTCGGAATACTCGAGTAATCACGCCCCTCGGGGCGAGGCAATGGACGATCATCGGGGCGACTCGGCATCAGGGCTCGGCCTTGACATGTGGCGGAACAGCGGGCCGCTTCGCAGCGCGCCCCTCTGCAAGGCGACGGGCACCGTCGCCCGTCACAGCGGGTTCCTTCGTCACGACCAGACCACGCGAACTGTTCGCGGACTCGAACAGATCTTCCACCCAGGCGTCGTTGATTGAAGGTGGCCGCCCGCCCGAGAATCTGAAGTAGAGATTCTGCGCGGGATGAATCCAGATCGCGCTGTGCCCGCTGCCAGTCTCGACCGAGTTTCGCCACGACATGAGGAAGCTTTCGCCACGCCTGATCTTCTGTACGATCACGATCTGCAGGTGCGCGAGTAGCCGATCGTCGAACTCGACGAGCACGCCATCGTATTGCAGTGTTCCCATGTCGGCCCCGATCGCCGCAGCAGCAGCGGCTCGTATGCGACGATCGACGCTTGGTGCGTGCTACGAGTATTGCACTTACCCGTGAAGATGGCTCGTCGCCCGGCACAGCTGGATCACGTCGGCTTCCCCGCAATACAAGAACGCGTCCTCGCGGCTGAACGCCGGATGTGCGCCTCTGTCTCGTAGAGATCGACGTTCGTACCGAGGTCGGTCGGTTCGGACGGACCTCGGTAGTGTCTTCGGACGCATAGTGCTCACTCATAACGTCCGCTGAAGGATCGTTGACCGTCCGTCGGCCGACCTCAGACGGAGAGGCGGTCAACTGGGTCGACGCCCGTCACGCTGGACTCGGCAGCGAGCGTATCAAGCGAGAGATCAAGAGCCGATGCGACCGCGGTGACGGTGGCGAACGAGGGGGTGACCATTCGACCGGTCTCGATCTTGCGGAGGGTCTCCGGCGAGATTCTCGCCGCCGACGCGACGTCGAGAATCGAACGGTTCCCGCGGGCGCGCCGAAGGAGAGCACCGAGACGCCGGCCCCGCTCCATGGCCTCCGGGCTGTGCGGCAAGCGAACCATCATCATGAGTCGAAGCCTACCGGTATAGTTTGACCGGTATTTTCATACCACTGACTGGAGCGCCCGATGATCGAGATCTTCCGTACCTCCGACCTCGACCGCGCTCGATCGGCCGGCGCAGTGGTCGCGAACACGCTGAGCGAGTTGCGGGAACGAGCGGCGGTAGGGGTGAACCTCCTGGACATCGATGACTGGGCACGTCAGCTCATCGCCAAGGCGGGCGCGCGGTCCTGCTACGTCGACTACGCGCCGTCGTTCGGGAACGGGCCCTTCAGCCATTACATCTGCACGGCGGTGAACGACGCCGTTCTCCATGGGATGCCGCACGACTACGTGCTCGAAGACGGAGACCTGCTCACCCTCGACCTCGCCGTACTCAAGGATGGGATGGCGGCCGATGCCGCGATCAGCTTCATCGTCGGTCCGACCCGACCCGCGAGCAGCCTCCAACTCATCGAGGCCACGGAGGAGGCCCTTGCAGCAGCCATCGACGCAGCTCGTCCTGGCAATCGCATCGGCGACATCTCCCACGCCATCGGCTCCGTGCTCGAGGAGGCCGGCTACTCGATCAACACGGAATTCGGCGGGCACGGCATCGGCTCCGTCATGCACGGCGACCCCCATGTGCCCAACGCCGGCCGCCCCGGCCGCGGCTACAAGTTGCGCCCCGGCCTGCTTCTCGCGCTCGAACCCTGGGTAATGGAGGACACTGATGCCCTGATCACCGACGCTGACGGATGGACCCTGCGGAGCGCCACCGGCTGTCGCACTGCGCACAGCGAGCACACCATCGCGATCACCACCGGCGCCCCCGAAATCCTCACGACACAGCGATAAGGCGAACGCACGTCGCAACCCGGAGAATCAGTACGACCAAAGACGGGGTTCGTGAGCGCTCCCGGGTGAGCCGCATCGTCAGTGGTGTGCTTGGGACTCGGGTGTCCGTACCTCCCCCCGGATGAAATTGCCCGCGAAGGTACCTCAAGCGCGACGCCGCGGCCGGATCGGGTGGTTGTCCGATGGCTGGTCGCACCCCTCCAATCCATGGGCAAGCTGCACTGTGTCGCAGCGTCCGCGTGGTCAGTCCGACCGTGACGATGCGTCGAGGGTGCCGCGCCGGTCGTCGTCGGTCGTGATGAGGCGCATGAACGTCTCGAGCAGAGGCAGGGTCTCGCGCGACGGGTCGAAGAGGGCCTGGATGCGAAGTCCATCCATCATCGCCATGAGCATGGTGACCTTGTCGTCTGCGGTGAGCTCTTCACTGTCGTGTGCGGTGGTGAGTTGGCCGCTCGAGAAATGCACGCGCATGCGCTCGCGTCGCGCGATGAAGAAGTCGTGCGCAGGGTGCTCGGGATTCGTTGCGGCGACTGTGATCGCGAGCCAGTTGCGCTGGTGTTCTGGGTGGGAGAACTCGTCGGCGAGCACGCTCGAGAGCACGCGCTCGGCCGAGACCTTCGACTGCATGATGCGGCGCGCCATCTCCTCGTCGTCGTCGTCGCGCTGCGCGAGGGCGGCGAGGAGGAGATCGTCCTTGCTGGCGAAGTGCCGGAGGAGTGCGGCGTGCGTCAGGTTGGCCCTGGCAGCGATGTCGCGGAGGGATGCGCGCTCGTACCCGTGCTCGGCGAAGCTCGCGAGTGCTGCGCGAACGATCTCGGCGCGGCGTGCCGGCGTGCTCGCGTACGGCCCGCGGGGGCCCCGGGGCGCGGAGGTCCGCGCCGCGCCGTCCGACGCCATCGCGATGACCGACGAGTTCGAACCGTGCATGTCTTCTCCCTGTCGGCCCATTCATGGAGTCTGGCAGACCAGCATCCGAAGCCGACTTGCCAATCGTAACCGCTGTGGTTACTCTTGGCCACAAGGTAACCAATCTGGTTACTTTTGAGGAATCCCTCAGCACGGCCCGCGTACGATCGCGTGGTCGGCTTCACCGATGAAGGAGTCAATGGTGACGAAGAACGAGCCGGGCGCGGAGCACGCCGCCGGCCTCGCCGTGTCCGACGCGAATGTCGCGCCGGTGGTCGACAGCGCCGTGGTCGAGCCGCAGCAGCCGATGAGCAAGGGCTACATCGTCTGGCTCATGCTCGCGAGCTTCGGGGCGTCGATGGCGATGATGGTCCCGCTCTCGTACGGCATCGCGGTGCGGATCACCGAGCTCGCGCCGGGCCACGAAGAGTTCCTGGGATTCATCACGGGCATCGCACAGGCCGTCTACCTCGTCATCAGCCCGCTCGTCGGCATCTGGAGCGACCGCACGCGCTCGCGGTTCGGCCGCCGGAGCCCGTTCATCTACCTCGGCACCGCGATCGGCCTCGCGGGACTCGTCGTCATCGGCCTTGCGCCGAGCCTGCTGTTCGTCGGTGCCGGTTGGGTGCTCGGCATGGTCGGCTGGTCGATCGCCGGTGCGGCCCTCCAGACGATCCAGGCCGACAAACTGCCCGAGTCGCAACGCGGCAAGGTGTCGGCCCTCACCGGCCTCATGACGCAGATCGCACCGGTGCTCGGCATCGGCGTCGCCTACGCGGTGTCGTCGAACACGTTCCTGGTCTTCGTCGTGCCGGGCGCGATCGGCGCCGTGCTGCTCGCGCTCTTCCCGCTCATCAAGCCCGAGGGCAGCTCGAAGGGCCTCGCTCCGTCGACGCAGGTCACGGTCAGGTCCGTCGTCTCGAGCTACGGCTTCAACATCCGCAAGTACCCCGACTTCGCGTGGAACTGGCTCGGTCGTTTCATCTTCTTCATCGGCCTGTACTTCAACACCACGTTCGGCACGTTCTTCTATGCACAGCGACTGGACATGCCCGTTCGCGAGGTCGCCGGAGTGGTCGCCACCGTCGGCATGGTCGGTGTGCTCGCCGCGACGATCGGCGCGCTCGTGGGCGGGTTCCTGTCTGACAAACTCCAGCGCCGGCGCCTGTTCGTGATGATCGCCGCAGTGCTCTTCGTGGTCGGCGCGGTCCTCGAGGCCACGGCGTGGACGCTTCCGCAGATCATCGCCGGTGCGGTCGTCATGCAGTTGTCGATCGCCGTCTTCGCGACCGTCGACCAGGCGATCGTGTATGCGATCATCCCGGAGCGCAACGAGGCGGGCCGCTACATGGCCGTCATCCAGTTCGCTCAGAAGATCCCGAGCGCGATCGCTCCGATGCTCGCCGGCGTGGTGATCACCCTCGGTGCGATCGCCGGCGAGAAGAACTACACGCTGCTGTATCTCGCGGGCGGCGTGTTCGCCCTCGTCGGCGGCCTCATCATCCTGCTCAAGGTCAAGTCGATCCGCTGACCCGGGCGCCGCCCGCCCCGATCTCCCAGCATCAGCGAAGGAAGCGATCCATCATGCTCACCGCACCCTCCGACCTGGCCGTCGACGCAGGCGGCGACGGTTTCACCGTCACCAGTGCTGCGCCGCGGCTCTCGTGGAAGGACCCCGTCGACCGCGACATCCGCACCGCCTATGTGGTCGAAGCCGTGATCGACGATGCTGAGCCGCTCGTCGCCGAGGTGACCGGCCGTCGCCTGGTCGTCTGGCCGTTCCAGGCTCTGCGAAGCGGTCAGCAGGTGCGGTGGCGCGTTCGCGTCGCGTCCGAGGGAGCGACGGATGCCGCGTGGTCCGCGTTCGCGGTGTTCGAGGCGGGTCTCCTCGACGAAGACTGGACCGCGCAGTGGATCTCGCCGGTCGAGGCGCCCGTCGGCTCCGACGACGACCCTGGATACGGGCGGCGCGCGGCCCACGTGCTCGCGGGCGGCTTCACGGTCGCCGGCGCGGTCGTGACCGCACGGCTCTACTCGACCGCGCTCGGGCTCTACACGGCAACCGTGAACGGCGAGCGCGTCGGCACGGTCGAGCTCGCGCCGGGTTCCACGTCGTACGACCGCACGCTCTATGCGCAGGCCGCCGACGTCACGGCCCTCGTCCGCGACGGTGTCAACGTGATCGAGCTCGAGCTCTCCGACGGCTGGTTCCGCGGTCAGGTCGGCGCGTTCCGGCTCCCCGCGGGATGGGGCACGACGCTGGGTGCCCGCATCGAACTGCACCTCGAGTTCGCCGACGGTACCCGGCGGGTCGTGGTCAGCGACGAGACGTGGACGAGCCGCCGCTCGGCGATCACGCGCGCCGACCTCATGGACGGGCAGACCCTCGACCTCTCGGCGCCGCGCGCGGCCGCGGCATCCGTCCTCGTCGATGTCGTCGACGCACCGTCGATCGACTGGTCGCCCGCGCCACCGGTCCGCGTCGTCGAGACGCGCACGCCGGTCGAGCTCCGCCGCCTCGCCGACGGCGCGTGGCTTGCCGACTTCGGGCAGAACGCGTCCGGGTGGATCCGACTCACCGACCTCGGCGCACCGGGCACCCGCACGGTGCTCGAGTACGGCGAGGCGCTCGGCCGCGACGGCGATCTCGACACGTCGCACCTCGACTCCGAGCGGCCCGAGGGGCGCATGGCGTTCGTGCAGCGCGACGAGGTCGTCGCGGGGGAGCAGGGGGGCGACTTCGAGCCCCGCCACACCGTGCACGGCTTCCGGTACGCGCGGATCGCGAGGTCCGACGGCGGCACGCTCGCACCGGCATCCCTCGAGATGCGCATCGTGCAGACCGACCTCCGCCGTACCGGCGCGTTCGCGTGCAGCGACGACGACCTGAACCGCCTGCACGAGATCGCCGACTGGAGCTTCCGCGGCAACGCGGTCGACGTGCCCACCGACTGCCCGACCCGCGAGCGGCTCGCCTGGACCGGCGACTACCAGGTCTTCGCGCCGATGGCGACGCGCCTCTACGACGTGCACGGCTTCAGCCGCAAGTGGCTGCGGTCGGTGCGTGACGACCAGCTCGACGACGGTCGCATCGCGAACTTCTCGCCCGACGGCCGG
Source organism: Agromyces sp. Marseille-Q5079 (assembly GCF_051016555.1). Classification (NCBI taxonomy): domain Bacteria; kingdom Bacillati; phylum Actinomycetota; class Actinomycetes; order Micrococcales; family Microbacteriaceae; genus Agromyces; species Agromyces sp. Marseille-Q5079. Next base: position 95,136 of record NZ_JBPEJF010000006.1, read on the forward strand.
CGCATCAAGCACCACCTCGACGACCAGTTCGCGATGATGACCGGTTCGTCGGGCTGGGGCGACGCGATCGTCGCCGTGCCGTGGGAGCTCTACCAGGCGTACGGCGACGAACAGGTGCTCGCCGAGAACGTCGGCGCGATGGTGCGCTGGGTCGAGTGGGCGCTCGAGCAGGCGCGCACGACCAGGCACTTCGCCCGCGTGCAGGCCTCCGCCGAGCCCCAGCCGTTCGAGCAGTACCTCTGGGACGGCACCTTCCACTGGGGCGAATGGACCGAACCGCGGGAGCGCGATGTCGATGGAAATCGCATCGACCCGATCAAGCACGATCCGATGGCCTGGTTCATGGCGGACAAGGGCGAGGTCGGCACGGCCTACCTGCATCGGTCGACCGCGACGCTCGCGCGCATCTGCGCCATCCTGGGCCGCGACGAGGATGCCGCCCGCTACGCGGCGAGCGCCGAGCGCATCGCCGACGCCTGGCGGCAGGCGTACCTCCGCCCCGACGGCACGACCGCGACCGACACCCAGGCCGCCTATGTCCGCGCCCTCGCGTTCGGCCTCGTGCCCGACGAGCTGCGCGAGGCCGCGGCCGACCAGCTCGTCGCGCTGATCAGGGAGGCGGGCACGCACGTCGGCACCGGCTTCCTGGCGACCGGCGACCTGCTCCCGGTGCTCGCAGACCACGGGCGGGCGGATGTCGCGTACGAACTCCTGCAGCAGCGCAGCGCGCCGTCGTGGCGGTACATGCTCGACCGCGGCGCGACCACGGTCTGGGAGGACTGGGAGGGCATCGACGAGCACGGCGACGCCCACGAGTCCCTGAACCACTACAGCAAGGGCGCCGCGATGCGGTTCCTGCACACCCACACTCTCGGGCTCCGGCAGGACGCCGACTCGATCGGCTGGGAGCAGGTCGTCATCGAGCCCGTTCCGGGCGGCGGGCTCACGTGGGCACGTGGTTCGCACGACGGCCCGCAGGGCTCGATCACGGTCGAGTGGCGGATCGAGGGCGAGCGGATGTCGCTGACCGCCGAGATCCCGTCGGGCACGAGTGCCCGCGTGGTGATGCCCGACGGCACCGAGCACCGGATCCCGGCGGGCCGATTCACGACCTCGGCACCACTGCCCGCGTACGATGCCGCGCCCGCCACGGCGTGACCCCGTCGCCGCGGCATCGGCACGCGGCATCCAGAACCGAAATCACACCCGCTCAACGAACGAGAGGAACGAACCCATGACCGCCTTCCCCGATGGATTCCTGTGGGGTGCCGCAACTGCGGGCCACCAGATCGAGGGCAACAACGTGAACAGCGATTGGTGGGCGCGCGAGCAGATGATGCCCGGCATGGAGCTCTCCGGCGACGCCGTCGACAGCTACCACCGCTACGCCGAGGACATCCGACTGCTCGCAGAAGCCGGGCTGACGTCGTACCGGTTCAGCCTGGAGTGGTCCCGCATCGAGCCGGTGCGCGGGCACTTCTCGAAGGCCGAGCTCGCGCACTACCGGCGCCTGATCGACTGCTGCCTCGAGCATGGCGTGACCCCGGTGGTGACGCTGCAGCACTTCACCACGCCGCAGTGGTTCGCCGCGCTCGGCGGCTGGGACGGCCCCGACGCGCAGGACCTGTTCTGCGCCTATGTCGAGCAGGCCTGCACGATCCTCGACGGCGTCGAGTGGGTCGCGACCATGAACGAGCCGAACATGCAGGCCGCCATCATGACCGCGATGCGCCACCTCGCGGCATCCGGCGGCGAGTGGACCAGTCCCACGGTCGAGGCCGACGGCGACGACGAGAAGAAGCAGACCCACAGCGAGTTCCTCACGTACGCCGATCCCGAGATCGGGCGCCTGTTCACCCGCATCCACCATGCGGCCCGCGCGATCGTACGCGAGCGCACCGGCGCGAAGGTCGGTTGGACGATCGCGGCCGGCGCGCTGACCGCGGCGCCCGGCGGCGAGGAGAAACTCCTCCAGATCCGCTACGGCAAGGAGGACGTGTACTGGGAGGGAAGCCGCGGCGACGAATTCGTCGGCGTTCAGGCGTACTCGACCCAGCAGGTCGACGCGAACGGACTCGTGCCCCACCCGCCCGCACCCGACAACACGCTCGTCGGCACCGCCTACCGTCCCGACTCGCTCGCGATGGCGGTGCGCCACGCGTGGGAGGTGAGCGAGCACACCCCGATCGTGATCACTGAGAACGGCATCGCGACCGCCGACGACGCGCAGCGCATCCGCTACACCGACGAAGCCCTGCGGGGCCTCGCAGACACGATCGCCCACGGCATCGACGTGCGCGGTTACCTGCACTGGTCGCTGCTCGACAACTTCGAGTGGGGCCACTGGGAGCCGACGTTCGGGCTCATCGCGGTCGACCGCGACACGTTCGTGCGCACCCCGAAGCCGAGCCTCGCCTGGCTCGGCGCGGTCGCCCAGCGCAACGGGCTCGAGTCGGCGGAGGTCGCAGCGTGAGCTTCCCGTTCGCAGACGTCTCGACTCGGTCGCTGACCGACCTGCTCTCGCTCGCCGGCCGCCGCGCCGTCGTCACCGGTGCCGCACAGGGGCTGGGTAAGGCCATCGCGGCGCGTCTGGCCGAAGCCGGTGCAGACCTCCTGCTGATCGACCTGAACGAGGACGCCGCGCGCGCCGCCGCAGCGGAGCTCGCCGACCGATACGGTGTTCGCGTCGCGAGCACGCACGCCGACGTCACCGACGCGGCCTCGGTCGCGGCCGCCGCAGACCTCGCGGTCGCCGAACTCGGCGGCATCGACGTCTGGGTCAACAACGCCGGGATCTTCCCGAACGCGCCTGTCACGATGATGCCCGACGAGATGTGGGACGCAACGTTCGCGGTCAACGCACGAGGCGTGTTCCTCGGTTCGCGTGAAGCCGCGCGTCGCATGTCGGCCGGCGGATCCGGCGGCGTCATCGTCAACATCATCTCGACGGCGGGCGTGCAGGTGGCGTTCCCGGGCATGGCCGCCTACGTGGGATCGAAGCATGCGGCGCTCGGCATGACGAAGTCGCTCGCGGTCGACCTGGCACCCCTCGGCATCCGCGTGCTCGGCGTCGCGCCGAGCTTCGTGCCGACCGAGGGCAACCTCGCGGCGGCGAAGGCCGGCGCCGAGGCGGCGGCCGCGGCCGGCGTCGAGATGCCGCCGCTCGACGTGATGAGCACGAGCATGATCGGCCGCATGGGCACCCCCGACGACATCGCGCGCGTCGTGCTCTTCGCCGCGAGCGACCTCTCGATGATCATGACGGGCAGCACGCTCCTCGCCGACGCGGGCGAGACGGTCTGAGGGACGTGTTCACCACACGACCGATCAGCGTGCAGCTGTACACGGTGCGCCACGAACTGGACGACCTGGATGCGACGCTCGGGCGCCTCGCGGACGCCGGCGCTCAGGCCGTCGAGCCGTTCTCGGTGTACGACCGCCCAGCAGAGCTCGCCGCCGCCGCGGCGGCGAACGGGCTCGCGATCCCGACCGCCCACGCACCGCTGCTCTCCGACACGATCAGGCTCGCCGGACGCGAGGTGCCGGTGCCGCCCGCTTCCGCCGCCCTCGCCGCAGCGCGGGCGCTCGGCGCCGACATCCTGATCGACCCGATGGTCGACGCGGACCGCTGGCGTACCGCCGACGACATCGCCCTGACCGCCGACCGGATGAACGCGCTCGTCGAGCTGGCCGCCGCCGAAGGGCTGGTGGTCGGCCACCACAACCACTCGTTCGAGTTCCATCACCGCATCGGCGATCTGACCGCGTACGAGTATTTCGTATCGCTCCTCGATGAGCGCGTCGCCCTCGAGCTCGACGTCTACTGGGCGGCGGCCGCGGGGCAGGATGTGCCGGCGCTCGTCGAGCGGCTCGGCTCCCGGGTCCGCGCGCTGCATCTCAAGGATGCCGCCCGGGCGGTCGACGTCTTCGCCGCCGGTGGTGACTACGACCCTGCGGCGCTCACGCAGTGCGCGCTCGGGTCGGGGCGTCTGGCGAACGACGAGGCTCTCGCTGCCGCGCCTGCAACCTGTCTTCCGGTCGTCGAGTTCGATCATGTCGAGGACGCCTTCACCGCGATCGCCGCGTCGATCGCGCACCTGGAGGCGATTCGTACGCCGGCTGGGCTGCTGCCGACGGATGCCGCGGGGGCGACCTCGTGACCGCGCGGATCGTCTGCAACCCGCTCGACCTCGCCTACCGGTATCAGGACGTGCGGACGCCGTTCGCCGGTCGCAGCGTGCACCGCGAAGCGGCCGACCCCACGGTCGTCTTCTTCCGCGGCCGGTACTTCATGTTCGCGTCGATGACCCGAGGGTTCTGGTACTCCGACGACCTGGTCGAGTGGACGTTGCAGCCGAGCGAGAGGATCCCGGCGATCGACTATGCGCCCGACGTCCGCGAGGTCGACGGTGCGCTGCTCTTCACGGCGTCGCGGCGCACGAATGGCCGCTTCTTCCGCAGCGTCGATCCCCTCGCCGATGACTTCGAGGAGGTTGCCCCGAGCGACATCGCGTTCTGGGACCCCGACACCTTCCAGGACGACGACGGCCGGCTCTACCTGTACTGGGGCTGCTCCCACAAGGAACCGATCCAGGGCGTCGAGCTCGACCGTGCGACGCTGCAGCGCATCGGCGAGCCCGTGCCGCTGATCGCCGCCGACACTGAGACCCGCGGATGGGAGCGAACCGGCGACGACTACGTGCCCGTCGTGCGCCGCGGGCTGATGGGCAAGGTGATGGACGCCTACATCGGCGACGCGCCGTTCATCGAGGGGGCGTACATGACCCGCGTCGGTGACCGGTACCACCTGCAGTACGCGGGGCCGGGCACGCAATTCAACACGTACGCCGACGGCGCCTACGTGGGCGATGGGCCGCTCGGCCCGTTCGTGTACGACCCGCACAGCCCGTTCTCGTCGAAGCCCGGGGGCTTCATCACAGGCGCGGGGCACGGCAGCACCTTCCAGGATCGGCACGGCAACTGGTGGCATGTCGCAACCATGCGCGTCTCGGTCAACGCCGATTTCGAGCGACGGATCGGCCTGTTCCCGGCCGGGTTCGACGATGACGGCGTGCTGTTCTGCAACCAGAACTTCGCGGACTACCCGATGCAGGTGCCCGACCGTGCGTTCGACCCGTGGACTGAGGCATCCCCGGGTTGGATGCTCCTGTCGCACCGCGCTGTCGCGATCGCCTCGTCGTCGGCCGACGGGCACGACCCGGCGCTCGCGACCGACGAGTCGGTGCGCACCTGGTGGGTCGCCGGCACGGATCGACCGGGGGAGTGGCTGCAGCTCGACCTCGGCGCCGAGGCGACCGTCCACGCGCTGCAGGTCAACCTCGCCGACCACGGCCTCGCATCGCGCGCACCCAAGCGCCGCGATCTCGCGAAGGCGACGTTCGGCAAGCGCGCCGTCTTCCCGGACCCGCAGCCGACCGAGGCTCGTCTCGAGCTCTCGCTCGATGGGGTGGAATGGGCGGTCGTGCACGACACGATCGGCACGCGCGAGGACGCCCCGCACGCGTTCGTCGTCCTGCCCGAGGCGCGACGTGCACGGTACATCCGGGTCACCGCGGGCGCGATGCCCTTCGGCGGTGCCTTCGCCGTGAGCGGGTTGCGGGTGTTCGGCCTCGCCGACGTGCCCCTTCCCGGTGCGGCCGACGTCCGCGGCGAACGGCGCGATCCGCGCACGGCCTCGTTGCGGTGGGACGCCGTGCCGGGCGTCGTGGGCTACAACGTGCGGTACGGGCTCTCGCCCGACAAGCTCTACCACTCGTGGCTCGTCTACGACCGGACCGACCTCGAGGTCGGGTCGCTGAACGCGGGGCATCCGTATTGGTTCGCCGTCGACAGCTTCAACGGCGCCGGCGTCACACCCGGCGCCGCGGTCTGCCTCCACTGACCCAGCCCCCACCTCTCAGAGACAGGAACCGAACATGCACATCGCACAGAAGGTCTTCGTCGTCACCGGCGCCGGCAACGGCATCGGACGCGAGACGACGCTCCGCCTCCTCACCGGCGGAGCATCGGTCGCCGGCGTCGATCTCAACGCCGACGGGCTCGCCGAGACAGCCCGGCTCGCCGGGGCAGGCGACCGTTTCTCGCCCCACGTCGTGAACATCACCGATCGTGAGGCGGTCGCGGGGCTTCCCGCCGCCGTCGAGGCGGTGCACGGTCAGGTCGACGGCATCGTGAACATCGCCGGCGTGATCCAGCAGTTCGTGAAGGTCGTCGACCTGCCGTTCTCCGAGATCGACAAGGTCATGAACGTGAACTTCGGCGGCGTCATGAACATGTGCAAGGCGTTCCTGCCGACGCTGCTCGCGCGCCCTGAGGCGGCGATCCTCAACGTTGCGAGCATGGGCTCCTACGCGCCTGTGCCCGGCCAGGCCGTCTACGGCGCCTCCAAGGCCGCGGTCAAGCTCCTGACCGAGGCGCTCTACGCGGAGCTCCTCGACACGAACGTGCAGGTGGGCGTCGTGTTCCCGGGCGCGATCGGCACCGATATCGCGGCGAACTCGGGAGTCAGCCTGGCGGGCGACGCATCGACCGAGACCGCCACGTACAAGACGACCAGCCCGGTCCAAGCGGGCAAGGTGATCGTCACGGCGATCGAGAAGGCTCGATTCCGCGCCACGATCGGCTCCGACGCGGCGGCGATGGACCGGCTGGCCCGCCTCAATCCGCGGTTCGCGACCACGCTCATCGCGAAGCAGATGGGCGAACTCCTCGAGGCGTGACGGCCGGAGTTCCCGGTGACGCGGGCCAGAGCGCAGTCGCATGCGCTCTGGCCCGCGTTCGTCATGTGGTGCTGTCTCCGCGCCTGCAGGTTGCGCCGGTTCTCTTCTATGTCCGCTCGGCGGCTTCTATCGGGCGGGCTGCTCGTCTTCCTACTCTTGCCTTCGGCTCATCAGGAGGCCGACGGAATGAGCCGTCGGCAGACCGAGCGGATTCTCGAAGGAGCGAACACGCAATGGCGCGTAACCCGAAGCAGACGGCCAGCGAGGCGGACGGCGTCACCTACCGTCGCGCCAAGACGTGGGAGATCGCCCTCTCCCAGATGAACAACGGCTCGGCGATGATCTTCTACGTCCTCGTCGGCCTCATGAGCTACCTGCAGAACGCCGGCTACGGCATCGCGGTCGTCGCGGCGGGGCTCATCCTCACGCTCACCCGCGTCTTCGACGGACTCATCGACCCGCTGCTCGGGCTGATCATCGAGAAGGTCGACTTCCGGTTCGGCAAGCTGCGCTTCTTCATGCTCGGTGGGTGGGCGATCCGATCCCTTGCGATCCTGCTGCTCTTCGTCTGGGCCCCCGACAGTGGGTTCGGCGCCGTGTTCTTCATCGCGATCTACGTCGTCTACATCGTCGGGTCCTCGATGAACGACATCGCCGGGCAGATGACCGGACCGGTGCTCACCAACGACCCTCGGCAGCGGCCGTCCGTGCAGGTGTGGGCCACCGTCTACGCGTACTTCGTGCCCGCGATCTTCTCGATCCTCTCGACGGTGGTCTTCCTGCCGCGCCACGGCAACCAGTTCACGGTCGAGATGCTGAGCGAGACCGCGCTCACCTACGTGGCCTGCTCGCTGGTCTTCCAGGTTCTCGCCTGCGTCGGCGTCTCCCGCGTCGACAAGCCCGAGAACTTCGCCCACGTCTCGGTCGACCGCGCCAAGGCCGACGTCTCGATGCGCGACATGTGGAACCTGCTGACCAAGAACGGGCCGTTCCAGCGCTACCTGATCAGCGGCGCGGCCGACAAGCTCGCCCAGGTGGTGAAGTCGCAGGCCGTCATCGGGACGCTCATGTGGGGCATCCTGCTCGGCAACATGCAGCTCGGATCGGTGCTCGGCCTCATCGCGATCCTCCCGGGAATCGTGTTCGCGATCTTCGGTTCGCGCTACACCGGCAAGCACGGCTCCAGGGCCGCCACCATCACGTGGACCTGGCTCTGCCTGATTCTCGCCGTGATGCTGACCGTGTTCTGCCTGGTGGTCGACATGGGCTCCATTCTCGGCAACTTGGGGCTCACGATCGGGTTCTTCCTCGTCTACCTGCTGCTGAACGGCACCTCGATGGTGGTCACCGTCGCGCAGGGCGCCATGCGGGCCGACGTCATCGACTACGAGCTCGACCGCTCAGGTAAGTTCCTGCCGGCCACGGTCACGGCGACGTACAACATCGTCGACCAGGTCATCTCGTCGCTCGGGGCAGCGCTGGCTCTCGGCGCCGTCGCCCTGATCGGGTTCACGGCGGTGATGCCCCAGCCCACTGACAGCCCGTCGACGGCGATCCTGCTGATGAGTCTCGCGTTGTTCTTCGGCCTGCCGATCCTCGGATGGGCGATCTCGCTGATCGCCATGCGCGGCTACAAGCTCGACCGAACCGAGATGATCGAGGTGCAGAAGCGGGTCGCCGAGAAGAAGGAAGCGCTGCAGGCGGCGGACATCGAAACCGAGGGCGTGCTCGCCTGACGAGCGCCGATCTCGAAGGCCGCGGATCGCAGATCCGCGGCCTTCGAGCGCGTCAGGCCGTGTGGGCCTCGCGATAGGCGGTCGGCGTCATCCCGTGCGACTCTCGAAAGACCTTGACGAAGTAGTTCGCGTCGTCGTAGCCGACGAACAGCGCGATATCGCGCACGCTCTGCGTCGTCGTGGCGAGCAGTCGGGCCGCGCGCTCGGCCCGCTGCTGGGCTGTGTACGCGACGATGGTCATGCCGGTGGCCGACTTGAAGCGGCGCGCGAGCGTGGAGGCGGACACTCCGAGCCGGTCCGCGAGCTCGGTCGTCGAGACATGGCTGCTGAGATGGAGGTCGATCTCGTCGGCGACGCGCCGTACGAGCGGCGGATACTCGCGCTGGTTGTGGCGTCGGACGTACCGGCAGAATTCCGTGACCATCTGCGCGGTGAACGAGGCGGAGCGTTTCGGGTCAGAAGAATGGCCGATGCGGTGCAGCCGTTGCGCATACTCCTGTGAGATCGCGTCGACGGTCACCGGCGGCAGCCCGCCGCGCTGCGCCGCGACGCGGGCCATGATCCGCAAGATGGTCGTGCCGAGGAACGGCGTGTTCAGGTAGCTGATCGTCTGCGGCATCCGACCCATGCGTTGCAAGGCGGAGAGTGCCCGTTCGGAAGAGCCCTCCTCGACCGCGTCCATGAACTCCCGTTCGAGTCGGTACCGCTCTTCGATCACGGTGAATGCGGCGGATTGCAGAGCCTCGCCGACCCCAGGGGCGATCGTCCCGCCTTCGGCCTCGACCTCGCGAAGGCTGCCGAGCGCGTCCTCGCCGCCACCTGCGCGAAGCAGGCTGGCAGCTCCGCGGTAGACGTACTCGGCGTCGACGATCGCGTACCTGGTGCGGTAGTGCTTGTAGATCGGGAGGTGGGCACTGGGAATGCCCAACCGGCTCATGGCCTCTTCCGCGACACCCGGATGCATGGGCTCGTGCGTATACGGGCCGATGACGAGCAGGCGGTCATCCCAGCGGACGAGTGCGATCGCCATCCCGAGCGGCTCACGGATCTCATGCACCACCTGCCGGTCCATGTCGCGCACGAACCCTCGGAGCACCGACGCAGTGAAGGCAGGTTGGATGCGCGGGTCGAGGCAATGCGCCGACTCGAACGCCTCGAGCGCCGGTGCGATGTCGGTCGTGAGTTCGATCGGGCAGCTCAGGACCTCGGCCACCGCGGCCGCGATGGGCTCGAGGGCATCCTGCGGATGCGCTTGCGCATGCGACGTCGTCGTCATCGAGGTGCCTCGGTTCGTGTGACCTGCAAGAGTGTGCCGAATCAGTTCTGATCGCGCGTGATCAGTTCTATCATCCTCCGGTTCGTGGTTCGTATCGTGGTTGAGCCCAGCCGGCGTGCGCCGGCGAACTCTCGTCGAAGGAGACTCCCATGCCGCAGCCCGCTGCCACCGACGCCCGCCGGGCCACGACGATCCACGAGGGGTGGGCGTACTCGCCGGTCGAGCTGCCCGCGGGGTCGAGTTGGGACGAGATCGCGGCCGCGGGGGAGCAGGTCGTGCTGCCGCACACCTGGAACGCGATCGACGGACAGGCCGGCGGCGAGTACCGTCGCGGTCGCTCGACGTATGCACGGGTGATCGAGGCCGATGAGTCCGATGTCGAGACCTGGGTCGAGTTCGCGGGCGTGAACTCGTCGGCCGAGGTGTACCTGGACGGACGCCTCCTCACCACTCATGACGGCGGTTACTCGACCTTCCGCGTGAACCTGACGGACGGGCTCGCGGACGGATCGGGAACGCTCGTCGTGATCGTGGACAACGCGAAGAACGAGCGGGTGTACCCGCAGCAGGCCGACTTCACCTTCTACGGCGGCATCTACCGCGAGGTGCGCCAGATCACCGTCGGGCGCGAACACTTCGACCTCGCCGACAACGGCGGCCCCGGCCTGATCGTCAGCACGGACCTCGACGGCGACCGCGCCGAGGTCGCGCTCAGTGCGGCGGTGGTCACGACCTCCGGCGGATCTGCGACCGGGGTGCGCTTCGCCATCGACGGCGAAGCGACCGTGACGGTGCCGCTCGTCGGCGGTGAGGCGAACGCGACGCTTTCGATCGAGCTCGTGCACCGTTGGCACGGGCTGCGCGACCCGCACCTCTACACGGCCCGAGCCGAACTCCTCGCCGGCGACGCGGTGCTCGACGAGGTCGAGCTGCGGTTCGGCTGCCGCGAGTTCGAGGTCGACCCGCATCGCGGCTTCCTGCTGAACGGCGAGGAGTACCCGCTTCGCGGAGTGTCGCGTCATCAGGACTTCGAGGGCGTCGGCAACGCGATCACGGAGGAGGTCAAGCAGCAGGATCTCGCGTTGGTCCTGGAGCTCGGTGCGACGACCGTGCGGCTCGCGCACTACCAGCACGACCAGCGCTTCTACGACCTCTGCGACGAGGCTGGTCTGGTCGTGTGGGCGGAGATCCCGCAGATCACCGTCTTCCTCCCCGGAGCGACCGAGAACGCTCGCGATCAGCTCACCGAGCTGATCGTGCAGAACCGCCACCACGCGAGCATCATCTCGTGGGGCTTGTCGAACGAGATCACCCTGGCCGGATCGGGCGAGGACGTGCTCGCCGCCCACCGCGAGTTGAACGATCTCGCGCACGAGCTCGATCCGACCCGCCTGACCGCCATGGCGAACCTGTTCCTCCTCGAGACCGACCATCCGCTGGTCGGTCTGCCCGACGTCATGTCGTACAACCTCTACTTCGGGTGGTACGTCGGCGAGGTCGCCGACAACGACACCTGGCTCGACGACTTCCACGCGGCGTACCCCGAGATCGCGATCGGACTCGCAGAGTACGGGGCGGATGCGAACGCGCAGTTCCAGTCGGCCGCTCCCGAGAAGGGCGACTACACCGAGGGGTACCAGGCGTCGTACCACGAGCACATGGTCGGCATGATCGAGGCGCGGCCGTGGCTGTGGGCCACGCACGTGTGGAACCTCGCGGACTTCGGGTCCGCCGGTCGTGACGAGGGCGGTGTTGCGGGCCGCAACCAGAAGGGGCTCGTCTCGTTCGACCGATCGTTGAAGAAGGACGCCTTCTACGTGTACAAGGCGGCGTGGTCGAGCGAGCCGTTCGTGCATGTCGCGGGTCGTCGTCGCGCCGAACGGGCGGAGGATGTCACCGAGGTGATCGTGTATTCGAACCAGGAGCGGGTCGTGCTGTCGGTCGACGGGGTCGAGGTCGGCGCGGTCGAGGGTCGTCGGACCTTCCGCTTCCGGGTCCCCCTGACCGGCGAGCACGAGATCACCGCCCGCTCCGGCGATCTTGCCGACACCATCGTGCTCCGCCGGGTGGACGAGGTTCCTGCGGCGAGTGTGATGCCCACGACGTCCATCGCGAACTGGTTCGACGAGGCCGAGCTGCCGAGCCCGATCGGGTACTTCTCCGTTCGCGACTCGCTCGGCGACATCAAGCAGTCCGAGGACGGTGCCCGCGTGATCTCCAAGGTCCTCGAAGCCGTGTCGACGAGTCGTGGTGAGGTCGGTCAGGGCGTCGAGATCCCGCCGGCCATGCAGGCCATCGTCGACCGGATGAGCGTGGAGAAGCTCATCAAGCAAGCCGGTGGCGTGTCCATCGAGCACGTCGCCGCGTTGAACGCCCAGCTCAACCTCATCGCCAAATGACATCGCCGTCCCGAAATCCCGCCAGGTTGCTGCCGGTCGACCCGACGACCCGTGCCGTCGCACTCGATCTGTACGAGCGCGTGGCGGGGAGTCCGATCATCTCGCCGCACGGACATGTGCCGCCGTCGCTGCTGCTCGACGACGAGCCGTACGCGGATCCGGTGGCGTTGCTGGTCACGGGTGACCACTACGTGACCCGCCTCCTGCACGCCGCAGGGGTCGACCTCGCCGACCTGGTCGTGGACGAGGCGGCCGGGCGCGATGCTCGCACGGTGTGGCGCACGCTCGCGGCGCACTGGCACCGGTTCGCGGGCACGGCGTCGGGGTACTGGATCGAGGAGGAGCTCGACGGGGTCTTCGGCATCACGACCCCGCTCGGCCCGGACACGGCAGATGCGATCTACGACGAGATCGCCGCGGCGCTGGTGCGTCCGGAGTTCCGACCGCGCGCGCTCTTCGAGCGATTCGGCATCGAATTCCTCGCGACCACCGACGACCCGCTCGACGACCTGTCCGAGCACGCCGCACTCGCGGCATCCGGCCTCCCCGGGCGGGTGGTTCCGACGTTCCGGCCGGACCGGTATCTCGATCCCGATGCGGTCGGGTTCGCGGGCAACGTCGAGCGACTGCTCGCCGCGACCGGACGGCCCGGTGACTTCGCCGGGTACCTCGGCGGGATCGAAGACCGGCGTGCGCACTTCATCCGGCACGGGGCGGTCTCGACGGATCACGGGGTCGAGGAGTTGTTCACGGTCGACCTCGACCCTGCAGAGGGTGAGCGGCTCTTCCAAGCTGTGGTCGCCGGTCACGCGAGTGCGGGGGAGCGGCGTGCGTTCCGCGGGCACATGCTCGTGCAGATGGCGCGCATGAGCGTGGCCGACGGACTCGTGATGACGATCCACCCGGGTGTGCTCCGCAACCACTCGAGCGCCACGCACGCCCGGTTCGGACCGGACAGCGGTCACGACATCCCCGTCGCGACCGAGTTCACCCGCGGCATCCGACCGCTGCTGGAGCGGTACGGCCTGGAGCCTGACTTCCATCTCGTGCTGTTCGCGGTCGACGAGACCACCTACTCCCGTGACCTCGCGCCGCTCGCAGGGTTCTACCCGAGCGTGTACCTGGGTGCACCGTGGTGGTTCCTCGACGCGCCCGACGCGATCGCCCGACACCGCGCCGCCGTGACCGAGACCGCGGGCTTCTACCGCTCGAGCGGGTTCATCGACGACACGCGGGCATTCCTGTCGATCCCGGCACGTCACGACACGGCCCGACGGGTCGACGCCGGGTTCCTCGCGCGTCTGGTCGTCGAGGGACGGGTGCGCATGGATGCCGCGGAGCGCATCATCGATGACCTGGTCGACGCCATTCCCCGAGAGGTCTTCAAGCTGTGACCGCCACCACGACAGCTCTCGCCGACATGCGCCTGTCGCGTGCCGCGGCGGGGGTCCCGACTCCGCCGGAGCGGATCGTGCACTTGGGTCTCGGCGCGTTCCATCGCGCGCACCAGGCCTGGTACACGGCGCACGCGGCCGATGCCGACGAGTGGGGGATCGCCGCGTTCACCGGTCGCAGCCGCGACCTCGTCGACCGGCTCGGCCCGCAGGACGGCCTGTACACACTCGTCGAGCGCGCCGCGGACGGCGACCGGTTCGAGCTGATTCCATCGATCGTGCGCGTCGAAGCCGGCGACGACGTGCGCGGGTTCGTCACGGCCGTCGCCGACCCTCAGGTCGCGATCCTCACGCTCACGATCACCGAGGCCGGCTACCGGCTCTCCGCCGACGGTACTCCGGACCTCGAGGATGAGGCCGTGGCATCCGACGTCGAACTGCTTCGGAACGCGTTCACGCGCGACGCCCCTGGCGACACGACCGACACCGCCCGGCCCGCGACCGCGCTCGGACGGGTTCTGCTCGCCCTCGACGCCAGGCGTCGCACTGGCGCGGGCCCGATCGCGCTCGTGCCCTGCGACAACCTGCCCGACAACGGCGGGCTCCTGGGACGCGCGCTGGCCGACCTCGCCGGCCGGACCTCGCCCGACCTCGCCGCATGGTTGAGGGGGTCGGTCTCGGTCGTCTCGACGTCGATCGACCGCATCACGCCGGCGATCGACGCCGATGCCGAGTCGCACGCCGTCCTCGAGGCCACCGGATGGCTCGACGCAGCTCCGGTCGTGACCGAGCCGTTCTCCGACTGGGTGCTCGAGGGAGACTTCCCCGCCGGCCGCCCGGACTGGGAATCCTCGGGCGCCAGGTTCGTCGACGAGATCGCCCCGTGGGAGAACCGCAAGCTCTGGATGCTGAACGGCGCCCATACCGTGCTCGCGACCTTCGGCCAGACCCGCGGCCACACCGTCGTCTCGGCCGCGATCGAGGACCCGGTCTGCCGCGACCTCGTCGAAGCGCTCTGGGACGACGACGCCCGTCAGCTTCCCGGCTTCGACCTCGCCGACTACCGGGCCGCGCTCCTCGAACGCTTCCGCAACCCCCGCATCGAGCACCGTCTCGCGCAGATCGCGCAGGACTCGACCACCAAGATGCGGTTGCGCATCGTGCCCGTCGCGCTCGGCCGACTCGCGTCCGGGCACGAGGCGCCCGGTTGCGCCGCCGCGATCGCCGCGTGGATGCTCGGCGTGCGCGCCGGCTGGGCACCGGTCCCGGACGGCATCGACCAGCCCGCGATCGCCGACCTCGATGCATCCGCCCGGGACACCCTGCTCGCCGCATTGGACGCACGCCTCGCAGATGACGCCGGCTTCGCCGCACACGTCGCCGACGCGGTCACCGCGCTCGAGGCATCCTGACCCCGAAAACCCGCTCACCCACGATCCACGGAGCAACACCATGAGCATGATCATCGACCAGGCTGAGGTCATCGTCACCAGCCCCGACCGCAACTTCGTCACCCTCAAGATCACGACGGCAGACGGGCTGACCGGCCTCGGCGACGCGACCCTGAACGGCCGCGAACTCGCCGTCGTCGCGTACCTGACCGAACACGTCGTGCCCCTGCTCATCGGAGCGGATGCCGCGAGGATCGAGGACACCTGGCAGTTCCTCTACCGTTCCGCGTACTGGCGGCGCGGGCCCGTCACGATGGCTGCGATCGCGGCCGTCGACATGGCGCTGTGGGACATCAAGGGCAAGGCCGCCGGGATGCCGGTGTACCAGTTGCTCGGCGGCGCCTCGCGGAACGGGCTGATGGCGTACGGGCACGCCTCCGGCAAGGAGCTCCCCGAACTGTTCGACTCCATCCGCTCCCATCAGGAGCAGGGTTATCGCGCGATCCGCGTGCAAACGGGTGTGCCGACGCTGAAGGCGATCTACGGCATCGCGGCGCAAGGCGCCGATGTCGGCGACGCATCCGTGCGATACGACCATGAGCCGGCACGCCGCGGGGCCAAGCCGGTCGAGGAGGACTGGGATACGCGCGCCTACCTGAACCACCTGCCCGGCGTGTTCGAAGCGGTCCGCAACGAGTTCGGTCCCGACATCCCGCTGCTGCATGACGGGCACCACCGCATGACGCCGATCCAGGCCGCGCGCCTCGGGAAGGATCTCGAGCCGTACGACCTGTTCTGGCTCGAGGACTGCACCCCGGCCGAGAACCAGGAGGCCCTGCGCCTCGTCCGCCAGCACACCACGACACCGCTCGCGATCGGCGAGATCTTCAACACGGTATGGGACTTCAAGGACATCATCCGCGACCAGCTCATCGACTACGTGCGCGGCGCGGTCACCCACATGGGCGGCATCTCGCCGCTGAAGAAGACGCTCGACTACGCGGCGATGTACCAGATCAAGTCGGGCATGCACGGCCCGACCGATATCTCCCCGGTCGGCATGGCCGCCGCCATGCACCTCGGGCTGTCGATCCACAACTTCGGCATCCAGGAGTACATGCGCCACGGCGCGAAGACCGACCAGGTCTTCGAGCAGTCCTTCACCTGGAACGACGGGTACCTGCACCCCGGCGACAAGCCCGGCCTCGGCGTCGAGCTCAACGTGGACGAAGCCGGAAAATACCCGTACGAGCAGGCCTACCTGCCGTACAACCGTCTCCTCGACGGCACCGTTCATGACTGGTGACCGATGACCGGCGCAACATCGTCGGGCCCGCAGCCTGCCGTCGTGGTGATGGGGGTGGCGGGCTCAGGGAAATCGACGCTCGCCGCCGCCATCGCCGAGCGGCTCGGGGCGGTCTTCGTCGAAGCTGACAGCCTGCACTCGGCGGACGCCAAGGCCCGGATGGCTGCCGGAATCCCACTCATCGATGACGACCGCTGGCCGTGGCTCGCGCGGGTCGCGGCACGCATCCGAGAGGAGCACGCGGCGGGACACGCGGTCGTCGTCGCATGCTCGGCGCTGCGACGTTCCTACCGGGAGGTGCTGAGCCGGGACAGTGAGGCCGACATCGACTTCGTCCACCTGGACGGCAGCGAGGCTCGCCTCGCCGAACGGATCGGGCAGCGGACAGGGCACTTCATGCCCGCCACGATGCTGACCTCTCAGCTCGCGACCCTCGAGCCGCTCGGGCCTGACGAGCGCGGCCACGTCGTCTCGATCGAGTTGCCGACCGGTGAGGCGGCCGACCTCGCAGTGGGACTTCTCCAGCGTCATCGAGGGCGTCGTCGCGGAGCGGGGTGAGGGGGAAGGCGCTCAGGCCGGTGAAGATGCTCACGACTCTTCCTGAGTTTCTGGCGTGTATTCGAGCCCGAGGGCCGGGTTTCCGTAGATCGACCGCACCTCAGAGATCACGACCCGGTATTCACCGAGCCACTCGCCGAAGCGCGATTTCGCGAGCCGGTGGGTGTCCATTCCGACGAGCTCTCGGAGCGCATCCATGTCGGTCCAGTAGTAGACCTCTGCGTGCAGGCCGGTCTCTTCGTTGTGCCAGGCCTCCTCTCCGAGGAATCCGGGTATCTTGCGTGCACGCTGGGCGACCTCGTCGTTGATGCGGTGGAAGTCAGCGTCGAGCGCACCGACCTCGAAGATGAACGTCGAGGAGTACCTCGGTGTCGTGGTCACGGGGTCTCCTTCGTCACCGAAGCGGGGAGGTCTGTGGTGGTCGTCCGAGCACCGTCGCGCTGTGCCGCACTCCCGGCGAGGATCACGATGGCGATGCCGAGCAGTTGCATGAGGCTGGGCGTCTGAGCGAGCACGAGCAACCCGATGAGGAGGCCGAAAGCCGGCTCGATGGAGAGCAGCGTGCCGAACGAGGTGTGGGTCATGCGGCGCAGGGCGAGCATTTCGAGCCCGAATGCGATCACAGGGGTGATCAGCGCGATCCCGGCGGCCGCGGGCAGCACCCACCAGAGGAGATCACCGCCGATCACCTGAGGTAGCCCGACGGGAAGTGTGGCCAGCGCCGCGACGGGGATCGTCAGCGAGAGCCCGCTGATTCCGGAGAACCGGTCGCCGACGTGCTGGGTGAGCACGTTGTACAGCCCCCAGCACGCACCCGCAGCCAGGGCGAACCCGACACCTGCGAGATCGATGTCTCCATGCCAGGGCTCCGTGAGCAGGACGACGCCGACGAAGGCGAGCAGCGGCCACACGAGCGCCTTGCGGTTCTTGCTCATCAGACCCGCCACGGTCAGCGGGCCGAGGAACTCGATCGCGACCGCAGTGCCCAGCGGAATGCGTTCGACGGCGGCGAGGAAGAGCGTCGTCATGAATCCGGTGACCACACCGAGGGCGAGCAGCGCCGGGAGATCTTGACGGCGAAGAGAGCGGATCGCCGGGCGGGCGATCATCCAAAGGAAGACCGCCCCGAAGCACATCCGCAGCCAGGCCGTGCCTCCTGCTCCGACCTGCTCGATCACCGGGACCGAGAGGGCGTTGGCGAGCTGCACGGCGAGCATGGCCGTCACCGCCATCGACCACGGTGGGATCCGGCGCGCGCTGCGTCCGCCGATCATGGAGCATCCACCAGCCGTCGCGAGATACGAATCTCGGAACCGAGAGCAGACAGCGGCTGTGCCAGGGCGTCTGCGGCTGCGGTCAGCTCCAGATCGGTGACCGGGGCGAGCACGTCGAGGATGAAGAATGCCGCCCGGGTCTGATCGGAGAGCCCGGTGCGGCGGCCCTGCCGCCAGTTCCAACGCCGGCACGTGACCCCGGCGTCGTCGCACCAGACGACCTCGCCGGCCTCGGGGTGCTCGATCACGGACTCGCCGTTGGCGACTGCGTCGAAGGGCTCCTCGCCGACCGCGCGCACGAGACGCGCGGGGCCTTCGTACCGGTGGAAGTCCTCGCCGCCGATCGGCACCTGGTGGAGCACCGAGATCGCGTTGTAGACATCCGTGAGCGCATTCACCCGCGGCAGGCCCTGTGCGGCACGGCGAGTGAGTGCTTCGAGGCTGTTGCGTGTGCGCTGCGGCTTCGCACCGAACGAGCGGTAGGCGTCCCTCCACGCGGCGATGTGGGGGAGGTCCTCCACGGGCGATGTATCCAGCAGCGCACGGGCGTGGGCCTCGGCTCGGTCGATCAACTCGTCGGCTGACGAGGATGCGGCGTCTGGATCGAGACCGTCGACGACGAGCAGCAGCGCACGGTAATCCGGCCGCAGCTCGAACACGGCAGATTCCACCTCGCACGCGGCGAGGAACGCCTCTGGGGACTGGAGTTCAGGCATCGTGGGTCTCTGTTCTGTGAGCGTGCCCCACCCCGGGCTCGTACACGGCGAGCGTGAACCGGGCGAGAGCGTGGCTCGCGTTGGAATACGAGTGGTCGACGTCGCCGTAGAACGTCAGCGCGTCTCCTCCTTCGAGCGTGTGGGCGTCTCCGTCGACTTCGACCGTGATCGTGCCCTGCTGGACCTGGAGCAGCTCCCGCGTGCCAGCTGCATGCGCCTCGCTCGTGTGACGCTCACCCGGTGAGAGCGTCCAATCCCACAGCTCGACCACGTTGGGCGGCTCCGTGCCGGCCACCAGCACACCGCGGCCACCGGCAGCGCCGGTCCACAGCACCGCGCCGTCTTCGCGCCGAATCACCTTCGCGACCTTCGCGGCGGGCGGCTCCACGAGCGCCGGCAGGCCGACGCCGAGCGCGTCGGAAAGCCGCAGTAGAGTGCCGACACTCGGGTTCACCGACCCTTGCTCGACATTCACGACCATTCGCCGGCTCACTCCGGCGTGCGCAGCGAGTTGATCGAGAGTCCACGCTTTGGCGCGCCGCTCGTGCTTCACCCGCGTGCCGATCGCACGCGCCAACGTCTCCGCGCTTTCATCCACGTAGTGCATCATAATGCACTAGGCGGGCATGGTCGCGGCCGACCAGGGTCTTACATCTGGCGCGCTCGCCGCCACACGATGACAGCGCCGAGCCATATGGCGATCAGGCCACCGGCGATCCCGAACCCGATCGCATTGAGGTTCACACTGGCTGCGAACTGCCACACGCCACCGTCGAGACCGAGTTCCTCACCGAGCAACGCGACAAGCTCGGTGGTTCCGACGGCGACGGCGACCACGACCGAGATCGCGGTGATGGTGAGGTTGTACCGAAGCTTGCGCGCGCCGTCGGTGAACGCCCAACCGTAGGCGTAGCGCATCACCAGACCATCGGCGGTGTCGAGGAGAGACATGCCCGCGGCGAAGAGGAGCGGTAATGCCAGCAGGGTGTACCACGCGATACCGGACGCGGTGCTGGTTGCGGCAAGGACCAGCAAACCCACCTCGGTTGCGGTGTCGAACCCGAAGCCGAAGAGGACGCCGAGTGGATACATCTGCCATGGTGCACGGATGGTGCGCATCACAGGTGTGAAGAGACGGGCCAGGGGGCCGCGTGTCGTCGCCTGCTCCTCCACCTGCGTCATCGTCATCTCACCGGAGCGCACCTGCCGATAGGTTCGCCACGTCGATGCCAACAGGACGACATTGATCGCCGCAATGACGCCCAGGAATAGGGCCGACACGGTCGTGCCGACGGTGCCGGTGACCCGGTGCAGCACGGACCCGTCGTCCTGGAGCGGACCGGCCAGGGCGCCCACGCCGAGCGCGAGCAGCAGTACGAGCACCAGCACGACGGAGGAATGACCGAGGGAGAACCAGAACCCGACCGACACGGGCTTCCTGCCGTCACTGATCAGCTTCCGCGTGGTGTTGTCGATCGCCGCGATGTGGTCGGCGTCGAACGCGTGCCGGAGACCCAGGACGTAGGCCGTCAGCCCCACCCCGACGCTGAGGACGGCGCCCGTACCCGATCCTCCGCCGCCCTGTGTCAGAAGGAGACTGAACCCCGCGACGTGGAGGGTCAGAATGACTCCGAACATACCCACGAGCGGCAGGTGTGCGCGGTGGTGAGGAGAGCGCGTTGACGGGGAGAGGGTGCTGATCTTCGAGGATGTCGGGCGCAGAGCCTCCGCGCCCATGGCATTGCGGTTCACTCGATCGCCCCGACCGAGTCGATCGCTCGAGGCGTCGACGAGGCTCCGGCCGGGATCGGCACGGCACCGGTTGCGACGGACGCGGCAGTCGACGTGGCTTGCTCGGCCCATTCCGCCCACACGCGATCCAATGGCGAATCGTGCGTGTGATGGCCCAGATGTCTTGCCACCGCGCCGGGCTGGTCGAGCAGCAACGCCCCGGGCTCGGGATCGGGGCGGAATCCGATCGCGATGACCGCATCCAGCACTCGTTCCGAGCCCAAGACCCCTGGCTCGGGGAATGACCCGTCGAGGGAGAGTTCCTCGGTGAGCACGGGTCCGTCGGGATTCGTGATCGAGAGGTGGGACGAGAGACTCCCACCCTCCTCGCCCTGCCGACCCAGCACGACGGTCTCCCGGATGACAGCGCATCCGCCCGTGTCGAGGTCGATCTGCGTGCGGCGATCGACGCGTGCGCCCGCTGCGACGACCAACGGCAGGGCACGCCAGAGGAGCGTGCCGCCTGATCCCACCCGTGCAGCAAGCGTCACCTGAGATGCCGACGTCAGGGCGCGGTAGGCGACCATGCCGCCGACGTCTTCGAGTTCGAGGGTGCAGTCGGGCCCCACGTCCACCTCGACGTCGACGAGGTCGCCGCCGAGCAGGAGCATGCCCGCTGCGGTGAGCGCGACGTGCGCGGTGCAGGAGGTGCGATCGACAAGTCGAGGAGCCAGCGCGCCGACGACCAGGTCGACCTGTGCGCGGGGATGGCCCGCCCGCACCGCGATCCGTGTCGTCGTCATTTCCGAGTGTCGGAAAGCGAGTGCTGGTGATGTGGCGTACTCGAGTGGTGCTCGTCGGCGCCCTCCTCGTCGTGACGGTGCACGAAGCCGCCGTCGGGGTGTTCTTCATCGGCGTGGAAGTGCGGTGCCATCGGCCCGGGGTCCTGAGGCACGTGCGTGCCGCGGCGATGGCTCTCGAGAACGCCGAGCACCCAGGTGCGCAGTGCGGTGACGGACGCGGCATCCGAGCGCGACAGCGCCAGGACGGCCCGGCCGTCGCGGGCCTCCGACGCATCCGCCACCATCTGCGGCACGTCGACGCCGACGTAGGGCGCGAGGTCCGTCTTGTTGACCACCAGCAGGTCGGCTCGGCCGATGCCCGGGCCGCCCTTGCGAGCCACGTCGCCGCCGCCGGCCACATCGAGCACGAAGATCTGCGCGTCGACCAGTGCCGGTGAGAACGTCGCGGTGAGGTTGTCGCCGCCGGACTCGATGAGCACGACATCGAGGGGGGCGAAGTCACGCTCGAGGTCTTCGGCGGCGAGAAGGTTCGTGGTGATGTCATCGCGAATGGCGGTGTGCGGGCACGCGCCGGTCTCGACCGCGCGGATGCGCTCCGGTTCGAGAACCCCGGCGGAGCGGAGGAATCGAGCGTCCTCGTCGGTGTAGATGTCATTCGTGATGACCCCGAGCCGGAGTTCGTCGGCGAGGGATCGGCAGACGGTCGCGATGAGCGAGGACTTGCCGGTACCCACGGGTCCGGCAACGCCCAGGCGCAGGGCGCGGGTGGGGGTGTGGGTGTTCTCAGGCACGGAAGAGCCTCCTGGTGGTCAGGGCATGGGCTTCCGCCCATGCCTCGCTTTGCGGCGCGCTCGCCGCGGGGATCTGGTGGGTGGATGTGATGTTCGACACGGCGGCGACGTGAGGCTCGATCGACGAACAGGCGTCGAGCACCATCGCGACGCCGTGCGCGGGATCGCCGGGTTCGAGCTTGAGGAGCGCGGCCACGGCGCAGGCCATGTCGTCGTAGACGGTGAGCCGCACCAGGCTCTCGGCATCGATTCCCGCGTGTGCGGCGATCGCGCCGAGCACGAGCGGCCGCGGCGGGGACTGGTCGAGGTCGTCGAGCGAGTTCCGCACTTCGGGCCAGATCTGCCCGGCAAGCCGAAATAAGCCGCGTCCGAGGTCCTTCGCAGCATCACGGATCGCGCGGCTCGGCGTTCGCGCGACCCATGCCCGCTCGATCGGTGCCATCGGGATGCAGTCGAGCGCCGCGTGCCGGGCGAGCACCGCAGTGCCGGCATCCACCAATGCCGTCGTCCGCGCTCTGGCACGCAGGAATGCGGGCACGTCCGCGACCGGCATCCCTGCCAGCAGGGCCGGCTCCACCCCTGACGACTGCGCATGGCCGCCACTGGGGAGGCGCGCATCCGCCAGCAGGAGGCTGATCGTGTGCGGTGACGGCTGCATCAGAAGAGGTTGTACAGCTGCGCGAGTGGGAGGGATGCCGCGGGCGCCGGTTCGACGTCCTCGCCGTCGATCGCGATCTCGAACGTGTCGGGACGAATGCGGATCGTGGGCAGGACGTCGTTGTTCTTCATGTCGGCCTTGCCGATATGACGCGTGGGCTCGACACCTGCCAGTCGGCGACGCAGTCCGAGCGTCTCGGCGAGGCCGGCATCGAGCGCCGCAGGCGAGACATACGTCACCGACAGGTCCGCCCCGATCGTGTCGCCGAAGGACGGTCGCATCATCACGGGCTGCGGCGTCGGGATGGAGGCGTTCGGGTCGCCGAGCGCGGCCCATGCGATTGCGCCGCCCTTGACGACGACGGCGGGCCGGACACCGAAGAACTTCGGGTCCCACACCACGAGGTCGGCAAGCCTGCCGACCTCGACCGATCCCACGTCGTAGGCGATCCCGTGCGCGATCGCCGGATTGATCGTGTATTTCGCCACGTACCGACGCGCGCGCTCATTGTCTGCCGGCATCCCGCCGTCCAACGGGCCGCGACGGTGTTTCATGACGTGCGCGACCTGCCAGGTGCGCGTGACCACCTCGCCGATCCGGCCCATGGCCTGCGCGTCCGACGAGGTCACGGACAGGGCACCGATGTCGTGAAGGATGTCCTCCGCGGCGATCGTGGTGGCACGGATGCGCGACTCGGCGAACGCGAGGTCCTCCGGCACGGCCGGGTTGAGGTGATGGCAGACCATCAGCATGTCGAGGTGCTCGGCGACCGTGTTGACCGTATGAGGCAGCGTCGGGTTCGTGGAACCCGGGATCACGTGGGGCAGCCCTGCGATCGAGAGGATGTCGGGGGCGTGCCCGCCGCCGGCGCCCTCGACGTGGAACGCGTGGATCGATCGGCCGCCCATCGCCGCGATCGTGGACTCGACGAATCCCGCCTCGTTCAGTGAATCCGAGTGCAAGGCGACCTGCAGGCCCCAATCCTCGGCCGCACGCAGTGACGCGTCGATCGCAGCGGGGGAGGAGCCCCAGTCCTCGTGCACCTTGTAGCCGGCGGCGCCTGCGAGAGCCTGCTCCTTCAGGGCGGCCATCGACACCGTGTTGCCCTTGCCGAGCAGCAGGATGTTGACCGGCAGCGGATCGAGCGCACGGTGCATGGCGGACAGATGCCAGGCACCCGGGGTGACCGTCGTCGCCTTGGACCCCTCCGATGGTCCGGTGCCGCCGCCCACGATCGTCGTGATGCCGGTGGCGAGTGCCTCGTGGATCTGCGAGGGCGAGAGCAGATGGACGTGCGAGTCGATGGCGCCCGCGGTGACGATGCGTCCCTCACCGGAGATGACATCCGTGGACGGCCCGATGATCATGTCGATGCCGTCGCTGATGTCGGGATTGCCCGCGTGCCCGATCCCGACGATGCGACCATCTCGGATGCCGATATCGGCTCGGATGATGCCCCACCAGTCCAGGATGATCGCGTTCGTGATGACCGTGTCGAGGGCGCCGTCGGCTCGCGTCGTCGTCGCCTGCGCCATGGACTCGCGGATCGACTTGCCGCCGCCGAAGACGGCCTCCTCGCCGCCGACCGTGAGGTCGCGCTCGATCTGGATCCACAGGTCGGTGTCGCCGAGCCTGACCTCGTCTCCGACCGTCGGCCCGTAGATCGCTGCGTATCGTGAACGGTCAAGCCAGACCATGGAGCACCTCCTCGCCATCGGTCTTGATCTGGATGCCGGGCACCCGGCGTGCCCCGCGCAGTGACACGGCGTCGAGCGCGCGCGATGCGCCCGGCTCGAAGCGCTGCGAGGTCCCGGAGGGGATGTCGAGCCGGAATCCGTGCGCGGCGGCCCGGTCGAACTCGAGGGCGCCGTTCACGTCGGGGAGGTGGATGTGAGAACCGATCTGGATCGGTCGGTCGCCCGTGTTCACGAACACGAGCCGAATACGCTCGGCGTCGCTGCGATCGGCATTGAGCTCGATGCGCCCCGGCTGGATTCGGTAGGCGCCAGGGCCATGCGGTGAAGGGGATGCCACGGCGACTCCTCAGTCGATCGGGTGGTGGACGGTGACGAGCTTGCGGCCATCCGGGAACGTCGCCTCGACCTGCACGTCGGGGAGCATCTCAGGTACGCCCGGCATTACCTGATCACGCCGGAGCACGGTGCGGCCCTCCTGCATCAGCTCGGCGACACCGCGACCTTCTCTGGCCCGTTCGATGACCCAGCTCGAGAGCAGAGCGACGGTCTCGGGGTGGTTGAGCAGGATGCCCCGCTCGAGCCGGTCGCGCGCGACCATCGCTGCGACCGACAGCAGGAGCTTCTCGGTTTCGGCGGGAGTGAAGTGCATGTGGGCCTCCGACGGGTGATGTCAGAAGTGTGCCATATCGAGTTCTTTCACCGGGTTCCTCGCCGGAGCCGATTTCGAGTGCTTGGTCGTGGATGCCCGGAATCGCGGCGATTTTGTCCGAGAGTTCGGCTGATGGTTAACCAGATCGGAACATTAGAGAAATGTCAGAGTAATGCCACGGTTCCATGCTGGCACTACCGCAACGGTCGGCGATCACCCTCCGCCGATCCGAACCGGCATACGAGGCCCGGCACCATCCGGCACCCAAACGCAAGGCACCACCGGCTCAGCATCCTGCAACGCGCCGAGATTCACTGATCAGCCTGTTCCGTCATCTCCTCGTCGCCCGCCCTCACGGTGTCCCGCCATTCGCCGTCCCCGAAAGGACGTCGGCGCGACCGGGTCATGCGGCGCGCAGTCCGGACGAAGGTAGCACCGCACCCGAGAACGCATCACCCGTGCATTACACAGAAACGGAGTTCCACATGAACGCGACACGAACTCGAAGGGCGCGCCGCATGCTGGCTGTCCCCGCCCTCGCGACGGCAGCCGTCCTCGTGCTCGCCGGCTGCGGGTCCCGCGCCGGTGACACCGCAGAGGCGGATTCCGGCGCCGCGGCGGCCGAGAGCTGCATCGACACGTCCGGCGACACGATCAAGCTCGGCTTCCTCAACTCCCTCACCGGGGGTATGGCGATTTCGGAGCAGACGGTCTCCAACGTGCTGCACATGGCCGCCGACGAGATCAACGCCGACGGCGGCATCCTCGGCAAGCAGATCGAATACATCCAGGAGGACGGTGCAACCGACTGGCCGACCTTCGCGGAGAAGACCGAGAAGCTGCTCACCCAGGACTGCGTCGCCGCGATCTTCGGCGGCTGGACCTCGTCCTCCCGCAAGGCGGTCAAGCCGGTCGTCGAGGAGAACAACGGCCTGTTCTTCTACCCGGTGCAATACGAGGGCCTGGAGTCGTCGCCGAACATCTACTACACCGGCGCGACCACCAACCAGCAGATCATCCCCGCGATGGACTACCTCGCCGCGCAGGGCGTGAAGACGCTGTTCCTGGCGGGTTCCGACTACGTGTTCCCGCGCACCGCGAACGCGATCATCAAGCTCTACGCCGAAGAACTCGGGATCGAGATCGTCGGCGAGGAGTACGTGCCCCTCGACAAGGACGACTGGACCACGCAGGTCTCCAAGATCGTCGCCGCGGACCCGGACTTCGTCTTCAACACGATCAACGGCTCGTCGAACGTCGGCTTCGTCAAGGCCTACTACGACGCGGGCCTCACCCCGGAGACGACCCCGATCATCTCGGTGTCGATCGCCGAGGAGGAGGCGCCGGCCATGGGTCACGAGGTCACCGGCAACTACGCGTCGTGGAACTACTTCCAGTCGATGGACACGCCGAACAACCCGGCCTTCATCGAGCGATGGAAGGCCTACCCCGGCAGCAGCGGGGTGACCTCCGACCCCATGGAGGCGGCGTACATCTCGATGTACCTCTACAAGGCGCTGGTGGAAGCGGCCGGTTCCTTCGAGGTCGACGACGTGAATGCCGCCGCCGAGGCAGGCGGGATCACGGTCGATGCGCCGGAGGGCGTCGTCACGCTCGACGGCGAGAACCACCACATCTCCAAGCCGGGCAACATCGGCAGGATCAACGCCGACAACCAGTTCGACATCGTCTGGTCGTCCGACGGCTTCATCGATCCCGACCCGTACCTCGAAGGCTACGACTGGTTCCCCGCCGACGTCCGCGATGCCCTGGTAGCCGCAGCGGGCTGATCCTCGCCGGATGCGGGGTCCCGCGTCCCGGCGGATACGGGACCCCGCATCATCACCGCTCCAGAACGACGACCGAACAGAGAGCGAACGCACGTGGATGCACTCATACCGCCGTTGTTGAACGGCACCGCGCTGGGCGCGCTGCTGCTGCTCGCAGCGCTCGGGCTCACCCTCACCTTCGGCCAGATGGGGGTGATCAACATGGCGCACGGCGAGTTCATCATGGCCGGTGCGTTCATCGCGTACCTGACCCAACTGGTGGTCATCTCCAGCAACGTCTCGATCCTGCTCGCGCTGCCGCTGGCCTTCATCGGAGCGGGACTCCTCGGCCTCCTTCTCGAGATCGGCATCATCCAGTGGATGTACCGACGACCTCTCGACACCCTCCTGGTCACGGTCGGTGTGGCTCTGATCCTGCAGCAGATCGCACTGCAGATCTTCCCCGCACAGGGCGTGCCCGTGGAGGCCCCCGACTGGCTCAGCGGGCAGATCGACGTCTTCGGCTACGCGTGGCCCCTCCGGCAGCTGTTCACCATCGTGCTCGCAGTCCTGTGCCTGATCGCGCTGGCGGCATGGCTCAAGTACTCGTCCTTCGGGCGCCGGATCAGGGCGACCGTCCAGAACCGGGACCTCGCCGAGACCAGTGGCATCCGCACCCGCAACATCGACCGCATCACGTTCTTCGTGGGTTCGGGCCTGGCAGGCGTCGCCGGAGTCGCAGCGTCCCTGATCGGCGGCACGAACTCCCAGATGGGCACGCAGTACATCATTCCCGCGTTCCTCGTCGTCGTCGCCGGCGGTGTCGGCCAGATCAAGGGCACCGTGATCGCCGCGTGGGCTCTGGGCATCGCCCTGTCGTTCTTCGCCGACTGGACCACCGGAAGCATGGCCCAGGTGCTCGCCTTCGTCCTGCTCGTCGTGTTCCTGCAGTTCCGTCCACAGGGCCTGTTCACGGTCCGCACCCGGGGGTTGACATGACCAAACTCAAGCCGTGGCTTCCAGTGATCGGCATCGCGGTGTTCGCCGTGCTGCTCCTGGTCGTCGCCCCAGCCGTGCTGTCCATGCATTGGCTCAACAACCTCGGCAAGTACTGCTGCTGGGCGATCGCCGCGGTGGGGATCGGCCTCGCCTGGGGTCGCGGAGGCATGCTGGTCCTCGGCCAAGGGGTCTTCTTCGGGCTCGGTGCCTACGCCATGGCGATGCACCTCACGCTGGAGAGCACGGCCGCCGGCAGTCTTCCCGTCTTCATGATCCTGTACGACCCGTTGGCGTCGCTTCCCGCCTTCTGGGAGCCGTTCCGCAGCGACGCGTTCACGCTGGCGGCCATCGTGCTGCTGCCGGTGATCGTGGCCGGGGTCCTCGGCTACGCCCTGTTCAAGCGCAGAATCAAAGGGGCGTACTTCGCGATCCTCTCCCAGGCACTCGCCGTGGCCCTCGCCGTCCTGATCAGTTCGACGATCCGCGAGACCGGTGGCGACACCGGGCTCAGCGACTTCAAGTACTTCTTCGGCTTCGTCTTGAACGACGATGCGAACAAGGTCATGGTCTTCATGATCGCCGCCTCGCTGCTGATCCTCTGCCTGCTCGCGGTGTGGCAGCTCAACCGCAGCCGATTCGGCGAACTGCTGATCGCCACGCGCGATGCCGAAGAGCGCGTTCGCTTCCTCGGCTACGACCCCGCCAACATCAAGCTGGTCGCCTATGTGGTCGCCGCGCTGATGGCGAGCATCGCGGGTGCACTCTTCGTCCCCATCGTCGGCATCATCACGCCGGCTGAGATCGGCGCCTCCGCCTCGATCCTGATGATCGCCGGCGTGGCGCTGGGTGGGCGTGCGTCGCTGTTCGGCCCGGCGCTCGGAGCGATGGCGATCGGATGGGGGCAGTCGAGTCTCGGATCCAGCTGGCCCGATGGGTGGGTCTACATCCTGGGACTCGTCTTCATCCTCGTGACGCTCTTCCTCCCGATGGGGCTATCCTCCCTGTTCGAGAAGGCGAAGGGCCTGCTGTGGCGTTCGCGCACACCACCGCTCGAATCGCTTGCCGAGCCCGCACCCGTGCTCGAGCGTGTCGGCGAAAGGGTGACGAAGTGACCGCCGCCGGTGGTTCGCTCGTCGTCACCGACCTGCGTGTCGAGTTCGATGGATTCGTTGCCGTCGGCGGCGTCTCCTTCGACGCCCATCCGGGCGAGGTCCGCTTCCTCATCGGCCCGAACGGGGCCGGCAAGACCACCTGCATCGACGCCATCACCGGCCTGTCCAAGGGCACCGGATCGGTCACGCTCGGCGACCAGGAGCTCCTGGCCAGGTCCACGCAGAAGATCGTGCGGCTCGGAGTGGGCCGCACCTTCCAGACCGCCAGCGTCTTCGAGCGGCTCTCAGTGCTGCAGAACCTCGACATCGCGGCGGGGCTCCACCGCTCTTCGCTCTCGCTGCTGCGGGCCCGCCGCGGCGTCGATCCGGCGATCGAGTCGGCGCTGGAGGAGATCGGCCTCATCGATGAGCGCGAGACTCCCGCCGGCATCCTGTCCCACGGCCAGAAGCAGTGGCTGGAGATCGGCATGATGCTCGTGCAGGAACCGCGTGCGCTGCTGCTCGACGAGCCCGTCGCCGGAATGAGCCAGGACGAACGGACCGCCACGGGAGAACTGCTGCAGCGCATCGCCCAGCGCCGCATCGTCCTCGTCGTCGAACACGACATGGACTTCATGCGCCGGTACGCGTCGCGTGTCACGGTCCTGCATCAGGGAAAGGTCCTGTCGGAGGGTGCCGTCGCCCAGGTGCAGGCCGACCCCAGGGTGCAGGAGGTCTACCTCGGCACCGCCGCGACCACGCCCGTCGGGCCCGTGGCGCCCGGCACGACGACGGAGGCGACGGATGCCGCAATGCAGGGAGAGGAAGACTGACATGCTCGAGCTGAACGAAATCCGGGCAGGGTACGGCCCGACGCTCGTGCTGCACGGCGTGACGTTGCCTGCCGCCAAGGTGGTCGCGGTGCTCGGCCACAACGGCGCCGGCAAGTCGACGCTGCTGCGCGTCGCGATCGGACTCATCAAGCCGCGCAGCGGACAGGTCATCTTCGATGGAGACGACGTCACGTCGCTGCCGCCCAATAAACGTGTCGCACGTGGCATGGCATACGTGCCGCAGGGCCAGCAGTCGTTCCCGCAACTCACGACGATGGAGAACCTGCAGCTCATCGCCGATGGGCGCAAGCGCGGCAAGTCGCTCATCGAGCAGCAGCTTTCGCGTTTCCCCGCCCTGGAGAAGTTCGCCACGCGCAAGGCCGGCCTGCTCTCGGGCGGTCAGCGTCAGCAACTCGCGATCGCCCGGGCGCTCATCACCGAGCCGAAGCTGCTCATCCTCGACGAGCCCACCGAGGGCATTCAGCCGACGATCGTCGCTGAGATCGAGCACACGGTGATGCAGCTCGCGAGCGAGGGCCTCTCCGTACTGCTCGTCGAGCAGCACATCGGCTTCGCGTTGGCGGCTGCGGACAAGTACCTCGTGCTCGCGAGCGGCTTCGCGGCGAGCACAGGCGAAGGCGGAGCCTCCGCGGCCGAAGGCGTGCGTGAGGCGATGGCGATCTGACGCTGCCTGCGCGCAATGCGGCTGTAACACGCGACCCGGGACAATGGCCCGACATGCGAGGCGGCGGGAGTGCGACGTGGCGAGGGCAGACAATGCGCGGGCAGCCGCCGAAGACAGCCTCGAAGACTATGCCTTCCGCTACGTTCCCCGCACGTTTCGGCGCTGGAGCGCCGGCTCCATCGGGATCACGGCCCTCGGCTCGATCGCGTTCCTCGCCGATTTCTCGATCGGGGCCAGTGTCGGGATCGAGCACGGGACGAACAACGCCGTGCTCGGCATCCTGTTCGCGTCGGTCATCATCTTCATCGTCGGCCTGCCCATTGCCTACTACGCCGCCCGATACAACCTGGACCTGGATCTGATCGCACGCGGGTCGGGCTTCGGCTACTACGGCTCATCGATCACGACGGTGATCTTCGCCGTCTTCACGTGCATCTTCTTCGCCCTGGAGGGGGCGATCATGGCGCAGGGGCTCCACATCGCGATCGCCATCCCGCTTCCGATCGGCTACTTCGTCTCCACGGTCGTGGTGATCCCGATCGTGATCTACGGGATCCGCGCTCTCGAGCGCCTGCAGTTCTGGACCACGCCGCTGTGGCTCGCCCTCGCGCTGCTGCCGCTCCTCTGGGTGATCGTGTCAGACCCCGACGCGGTGAGCGCGTTCGTCGCGTTCACGGGGGCATCGAACGGCGCCGTCAGGTTCGAAGCGATCATCGCGAGTGCCGCCGTCTGCTTCGCGCTGACGCCCCAGTTGGCCGAGCAAATCGACGTGATCCGGGCGATGCCGCCGCGCACGCGCGTGAACCGGCGGTCGTGGTGGGCCTCGCTCATGTTCGCCGGGCCCGGCTGGGTGCTCTTCAGCGGCATCAAGCAGGTGATCGGCGTCTTCCTCGCGGTCTACCTCATCACGCGCGTCGACCCGGATCTCGGTCAGCAGGCCGCCGAGCCGGTCCGACAATTCATCGCCCTCTACGAATCGATCATGCCGGAGTGGCTGGCGATCGGGTTGGCGCTCGTTCTCGTCGTGGTCGCCCAGGTGAAGATCAACGTCACGAATGCCTACTCGGGGTCGCTGGCGTGGTCGAACGTCTACACCCGACTCACCAAGACCTACCCAGGCAGATCGATCTTCATCTTCTTCAATCTCGCGATCGCGCTCGGGCTGATGTGGATGGACGTCTTCAGTCTCATCAGCTTCGTGCTCAGCCTCTACGCGAACGTCGTGATGGCGTGGCTGGTCACGATCGCCGCCGATATCGCGATCAACAAGCATGTGCTGCACCTCTCGCCGACCTACCCGGAGTTCCGTCGCGGCATGCTGCGTGATTGGAATCCGGTCGGCCTCGTCTCGGTCGGCCTCGCCTCGCTCCTGTCGCTCGCGGCGTTCGGGGGACTGTTCGGCGAAGGGCCGCGCCCGTTCTCGGTGCTGATCGCCATCGGGGTCGCCGTGATCACCACGCCGCTCATGGCGCTGGTCACTCGCGGCCGGTTCTACCTGCGACGCCAGACGGATGGCATCGCCTCGCCGATACTCGATGCCGACGGCAACCCTTCCGGGGACCGGCTTCGCTGCCATGTCACCGGGTACACGTTCGAGCGGCCGGATATGCTTGCATCGGCGGAGCGAGGGGCTCACGGTGAGACGCAGTACGTGTCGTCACTCGCGCTGACGCTCGATGCGTCGGATCAGTATGTGCTTCCTGTCGAGGCGTCGAGCGGCGAACCTTCGCCGGGGCGAACGGCCGAGGAGACCAGGCGGTCGAAGGAAAGGGGCGGATGATGCCGGATGGGGTCGATACTCCGACCGCGATCCTCGCCAAGACCGCCGCGGCGCTGCGCGAGAATCCATTCGACGACATCTCGTACGGCACCCTCGGCGAGGCGGTGGGCGTGTCGGAGAGGACGGTCTACCGTCATTTCCCGACGAGATCGCATCTCCTGGAGGGTGTCGCGGGCTGGATCGAGTTCACCGAGTTCCCGTTGCCACCGTTCATCACGGTCGCTCAATTCGAGGAGGCGTCGCACGCCCGTTTCCTGGCCTTCGATTCGTCGCCGGCGTTCGCTTTCGTGTGTGCGCGCGCGGCATCCATCTCACCGACTGGAGAACCGGAGGCCACGTTCTTCACACGCGCTCTCGTGGCGATGCTCGCGACGAATCACCCTTCGGTGAATGAACGCGATCTGCGCCGGGTGGCGTCCACGCTGCGCTACTTCGCGTCGGCGCAGTTCTGGGCGCGCATGCGGACGGGCTTCGACATGAGCGCGCCCGAGATCTCAGATGTCTTCGACCGGTCCGTCGCCCAGGTCCTGAACGTCCTTCCGGCCCTGTCACGGACATCGAGATGAACCGTTCCTCCGCTCGAGCGCGGGCATGACGATGCCCGCCACCTCCGAACCCGACGGTCGACCTGCGAGCGACGTCAACCGCACCCAGGAGGCGATCCTCGCCGCCTACGCAGAGCTGATCGAAGAGCTCGGCACCGACGACGTGTCGTTCCGGCTGATCGCCCGACGTGCGGGAGTCGGCGAGCGCACGATCTTCCGAAACTATGCAACGCGGGTCGACCTGCTGCTCGCTGCGGCCGCATGGATCGAGCGTCGGATCTTCCCGCGCGAAGACGCTCCGAGCATCTTCGACATGCCGCTCACGATCCGTGCGGCGATGGAGTCGTACGACCGTCGACCGGAACTGACGCACGTCGTGGCCGAGACCGCGATGCGGGGGATCAGCGGCGCGACGCCCAGCCCGCGGAGGGCCATGCTCGAGGAGATGATCGACGCCGAGGTGCCTTCGCTCGGGGCGCCCGAGCGCAGGGCGATCGTCGCGGCCCTGGCTCACCTCGATTCGGCGGCGACGTGGGTCACCTTCCGTCGCGAGTTCGGCATGACACGCAGCGACATCGCCGACGCCGCGGGTTGGGCGGCGGAGGCGGTGCTCGATCCGATACGCTCCCGCGTCGGCTGAGGCAGGCGAGTCCTGAGCGCGGTGACGGGCCGACGACGGCTCGATGATCCGGCGAAAACACGGAGCGAGTCGGTCTCCAGGCGGGCTGACGCTTCGAGGACCCCGACGACGACGAGGAGACGGTCGCCCGCGACGTCCAGGAGGAGGAGTCCGACGCTCGCCCCGAGATCGCGACTCCGCTCCCAGATGTCTCGCAGTACGACTCCGCGCTCCTGGGCAGAAGGGGGAGGAGGCGCAGCAGGCCGGTGGTGAGGTCGAGGCGTGGCTCAGATCGGCCTGCTCCAGGGCTGAGCCCGCGCGTCGAGGGTGACATCCGCTTCGATGACGGGAATCGTGACCTCGATCGGCTCGCAGCCGTCCGCGCTGATCGTCACGGTGACGAGCCCAGGGCGACCGGCGGCGCGGATGGCGGCCAAGGCGCGGCCTTCGAACGTCGAATGGGTCGCGCCCGTGAACGTCTCCTCGGTGATCGGGCGTCCACCGCTGAGTCCGAGCAGGGGCCTCGGTACCGCGAGCCGCACGAGGCGTGCGATCAGGATGCCGGGCGGTCCGGACCGCCGAGCAGGAGCTTGATCGACTCGAGGTTCGCCTCCGAGGAGGCGAGTAACGCGCGGATCTCATCGAGGGTGCCCCCGCTACCGGTGGGGAGTGACTCCGGGCCGCCGGCCTCGGCGCTCGTTCCGCCCTCCGGCACGGCCACGTTCGGCGTCGCGGCTGCGGAATCCGCACCCGCCTGACGTGCCCCTGCGTCCTGCTTTCGCGGGGCCAGGAAGAGGTTCGCAAGGTACCCGGTGAAGGTACCGAAGATGCCCACGCCCACGATGATGATGACGACGCCGGCGATGCGGCCCGGGTTGGTGACCGGGTAGTAGTCGCCGTAGCCGACGGTCGAGATGGTGACGATCGTGTACCACAGGGCATCGGATGCGGTCGTGATGTTCGCTCCGGGTGCGTGTTCCTCGAGGAAGAGCATGGTGAGGCTTCCGAATTGCAGCACCAGGACGCCCATGAGCAGCAGCGCATACAACGCGCTTCCGGCGCGGTCCTTGATGAGGGTGCGCCAGAGGGTGCGCGGTCCGACGTCGCGCATGAGGCGGACGACCCGGGCGATGCGGAAGAGTCGCAGGATCTTGAGTTCGGCGAACGGCAGGCTGGCCAGGAGGTCCGCCCAGCCGTAGTGCCGGAAGAAGTACGCACCGCGTTGCGGCGCCGTCGTCAGCCGATACGCGAAGTCCGCGAGGAAGATGGCGCTGAAGAGGATGTTCATGACCCGGAGCACGGTGTTCAGCGCCTCGTCATTGACCACGGTGTACATGAGGACGAGGTTGACGATCGAGAGGATCGACAGCACGCCGATGAAGATCTCGTAGCCCGTGCTCTTCAGCTCGCTCCGCGCCGCCTTCGCCATGCGAGGAGTCTCGCACGGGCCGCCCGCGCGACCCGGTCGCCACGACGCAGCGGCCGAATCGGCCTCGATTCCTCCTGATCAGCTGACGCCGCATCCGACACCGTGCGTGCATGGAAGGATATTGCCGGTGCGGAGTATGGTCGTCGCAGGCTCGGGCGCACCGGATGCCTGAGGCGAAGGGGGAGACCCATGGCCAAGAAGAAGCTCGAGAAAGCGGCGAAGAAGGCGATCGCGAACGCGCGGGAGGCCGTCGACGACGCGGCGAAGGCCGTTCGCAAGCTCGAGCGCACGTCGAAGCGACGCGTGAAGAAGCTCGATGCCGAAGTCGCCGCCCTGACCAAGGACGCGGCCAGGTCGGCGAAGCGCATCGACCGCGCGTCTCGCAAGGTCGAGCGGGCTGCGGCCATCTCGGCATCCGCTGAGGAGCTCGCCCGGGAATCCGAGGACTACGCGACAGGTCGCATCGCCGAGGCGAGGTCCGCTGAGGCCCCAGGTCCGGCGCGCGCCGACCCGAATTCGGTGGAATCCGACGTCTTCGTGGAGCCCGAGATCGACCCGCCGACCTCGCCTGGATCGGCCGTCGAGCCCTCGTTCCGCGAGCTGCGCGACGAGGCGAAGCGGCGATCGATCCCCGGGTACTCGCGGATGAACAAGGCGGCGCTGGTCGAGGCCCTCGGAGGGTCCTGACGGCGCTTCGCGTCTGGAATACCTCGCGCCCGTCGATCGGTTCCTCCTCCCGCCTCGGCGGGCACGATCGCTCGGGCGACGTACTGTCGCCCACCCGCACGCGGAGCCGTCGACGCCACGAGCGACCGCGGGTATCCTCGCTCGCATGTGCCGCAACATCCGGGTCCTTCACAACTTCGAGCCGCCGACGACCGATGACGAGGTGCGCGAGGCCGCACTGCAATTCGTGCGCAAGGTCAGCGGATCGACGCATCCGTCCCGCGCGAACACGGAGGCGTTCGACCGCGCGATCGACGAGATCGCCGAGGCCACGAGACGGCTGCTCGACGGTCTCGTGACGAACGCCCCGCCGAAGAATCGGGAGGCCGAGGCCGTCAAGGGGCGCCAGCGCCACGAGCAGCGGATGGAACGGGAGGTGCGGATCCGCACCGCTGCGGGCTAGGAGGCGAGCCACGCGAGGCTCGCCGCAGCTCACTCCACGAGCGTGACGAAGAGTTCGTACACCATGAACGCGGGCCAGAAGATGCCCTGAAAGAACGCCCCGATGAACTCCCAGAACGCATCGGCGCGCTGGAAGAAGAACACCCAGGCGCCGATGATGCCGAGCCCGTAGATCGCGCCGCCGCCGGCGAAGCATCCGGCGTTCGAACTCCTGTCGGTCATGTCGACCTCCTCTCCCGCCACACCATACGCCGGCCGTGCAGGGACCGACACCCGAGCGCGTCGGGTCAGGGAGCTGCAGCCGATCGAGACGGTACTGGTGTCCGGGAGCTACGCCGCGGGGCGCAGCGCAGCGAGCTTCGCAGCGCTGAGGATCGCGTCGGCGAAGGCGAGCGGTGCCTCCTGCGGGAGGTTGTGGCCGGCGTGCGGCACCTGGCGGTGCTCGTAGGGGCCCGTGAAGCGCGCACCCGCCGTGGCGGCGTCGCGCGCCGGGAAGTTGCCGTCGGCGAGTCCGTCGAGCGTGATGGTCGGCACGGTGATCGAGGGAAGCTGTGGCAGCTGCGCCTCGAGCCTGGAGTACTCGGGTGCGCCGGGCACGTGGAAGAGGCGATGCCGATACGAGTGGATCACCACGTCGACGAAGTCGGGGTTCTCGAACGCGGCCGCGGCGCGGTCGAGTTCGGCGTCGCTGAACTCCCAGTCGGGGGAGTTTCGGCGCCAGATCACCTCCGCGATGCCGCGCCGGTTCTCGGTCAGCCCCACCCGGCCGCGCTCGGTGAGGAAGTAGAAGAAGTACCAGAATCCCGCTTCGAGGTCTGGTCGGATCGGGTGCATCGAGGTGCTGATGTCCTGGATGAGGTATCCGTTGACGGATACGAGCGCGCTGACGCGCTCGGGCCAAAGGGCTGCGACGACGCAGGCGGCGCGGCCGCCCCAGTCGTAGCCGGCGAGGATCGCCTGTGGAATCCCGAGGGCGTCCATGAGCTCGATGACGTCGTGTCCCAGCGCGGCCTGCTGCCCGGTGCGCGGCACCGAGTTGGCGAGGAAGCGGGTCTCGCCGTGCCCGCGCAGGGAGGGCACGATCACGCGGTAACCGGCGTCGGCGAGTTCCGGTGCGACCTCGACGTAGCTGTGGATGTCGTACGGGAATCCGTGCAGCAGCAGCACGGGCGGCCCGTCCGCCGGGCCGGCTTCGAAGTACGCGACGTCGAGGTGCGCGGTATCGACGTGCCGCAGCGGTTGGAGATGAGTGATCGCGCTCATGGTCTGCTCCTGCTCATGGACCGGGGGAGTGACGGGTCGGACCAGGCTCGGACGAACCCGGTCATGAGCTTCGACCGGGCAGCAGGCGTGGCTGTGACGGTGGCAATGGCGTGGTCCTCGCTCGAGCGCGTCGGTCACACCTGGGCGTGCGGCCCGGTCGTAGTTGGCAGGGGCATCGGTCGGATGCGCCAGTTCTCACCACCGACAACGGAAGGCACACGATCATGAACGCGCACATCCTCGACCCCGAGGCGCAGGCCATCGCCGACGCCACCTCGACACCCCCGTTCCTCTACCAACTCGGCGCGGACGGCGCCCGCAAGGTCCTGGACGACCTGCAGGTCGCTCCGATCGACGAGCCCGACGTCGACGAGGAGTGGATCACCGTTCCCGCCGAGGTCGGTGACGTCCAGGTGCGGATCGTCAAGCCGGTCGGCGCGACCGGCCTCCTGCCGACGATCCTCTACATCCACGGCGGCGGCTGGGTGATCGGCAACGCCGCCACCCACGACCGTCTCGTGCGCGAGATCGCGGTCGGCGTCGATGCCGCCGTCGTGTTCGTCGAGTACGACCGATCGCCGGAGGCGAAGCATCCGGTCGCCATCGAGCAGGCCTACGCGACCGCCCAGTGGATCACCACCTCGGGTGCGGAGAAGGGGCTGGATGCGACGCGGCTCGCCGTCGCCGGCGACTCGGTCGGCGGCAACATGACCGCGGTGGTCGCGATCCTCGCGAAGGAGCGCGGCGACGTGTCGTTCGTGCACCAGTCGCTCTACTACCCGGTGACCGACGCCGCCCAGGACACCGACAGCTACCGCGAGTTCGCCGACGGCCCGTACCTGACCGCGGCCGCCATGGCGTGGTTCTGGGACAGCTACCTGCCGGATGTCGCGAAGCGGGCCGACATCACCGCCTCACCGCTTCGCGCCACGACCGAACGACTGACCGGGCTCCCCGAGACGTTCCTGATCACCGACGAGAACGACGTGCTCCGCGACGAGGGCGAAGCGTATGCGCGGCGCCTCGTGGAGGCGGGCGTGCGGACCACGAGCGTGCGGTACAACGACACGCTGCACGACTTCATGATGCTGAACCCGCTCCGCCCCTCCGCTGCGGTGACCGCAGCGGTCGAGCAGGCGGTGCACGTGCTCCGCAAGGCGCTCGGCCGCGCCTGAGGAACATCGTGACCGGGTGGACGACCGCGCCACCGCGCCACAGTGCACCACGGAGGTCGCCATCCACGCGACGTTCACCGCGTTCCCCGGACGGGAGCGCGGTGGACGTCGCGTCACCCGAAACCACCTGACCGGACCCTGGTGGATCGTTCTCATCGCCTCGCACACCTGGAAGAGCATTGCTCCGCCAGCGGCCCCGTCGGACGCTCACCCGTGAGCACGCGAAAGCTCTTGGGACTCTCCTGCGACCCGGAACCAGGACGGGAGGCAACCGAGGGAGCTCGCGTGAGCGTGCCGCCCAGGTGTCGTCGACGCCTACGCGCCATCCCGCTCAGGTGCGATCAGGTCAGCGAACTGTCGATTCTCGGCGATGAACGCCGCGACGACCGGGCACCGCACCGTGATCTGCAGGCCACGTTCGCGGATGTCGTCGAGCGCATCGGCGATGAGTTCGGGTGCGATGCCCCGTCCGCGGAACTCGGGTACGACCGTCGTGGTGAGCACGATGATCCGACCGTCCACGAGGTCGTAGCGGAAGGTGGCGACCTGACGGCCTGCCATGATCGCGGCGTAGACGTGGTCCTCGGAGGAGTGACGCACCCGGATCTCGGAATCGGTGTCGGCCGAAGGGCGGTCGACGTCGTGAACCCCGCTCGTCGCCACCTCGTCGATCAGGGCCACGGTGCCCTCATCGAGGAAGCCGGCGCCGTCGGGGTATCCGGCTGAATCGGGATACTCGATCGGCCTGATTCCCTCGCCTGCGCTCATCATGTCCTCCTCTGTCAGATACGGCTCTCGACAGGATCTCGGCGACGGGTGGGACCAGCCATGCTCTGCTTGGCGCAACCTCCGGGAAGGCCGCCTGAAACCCGGTGCTCCCGCTCTTCTCTCACGGCTCGGCCGAGCCTGTCATGAGCATTGACCGAACGCCCACCGGTGTTGTGACGGAGCGCTCGAATCCGATGCTGCTCCGAGACCCGCGCATCGACGAACTCCGCGGATGTCGTCACACCTCGTCGCCCCGCACGGTCTGAGTTGGTATCGCGTCCGCACCGGGTGGGGGTGATTCGAGAAGGGGAACAGTCATGTCAGATCCGAAGCCGACCGTCGTGTTCGTGCACGGCGCATTCGCCGAGTCCGCCAGCTGGAACGGCGTCATCGCGGCCCTCTACGCCGAGGGCATCACGTCCGTGGCGGTCGCCAACCCGCTCCGCAGCCTCGCCGGCGACGCCGCGTACGTGCGCGACGTGATCGCCTCGATCGACGGGCCCGTCGTGCTCGTCGGCCACTCGTACGGCGGACTCGTGATCAGCGAGGCCTCCGCCGGCAACGACCAGGTCGTCGGCCTCGTGTACGCCGCCGCCTTCGTGCCCGAGCCCGGCGACAGCGCCTTCTCGCTCTCGTCGAGCGAACCCGGCTCCACGCTCGGCGACGCCCTCGACGCCCACCCCATCTCGACCGGCGGGGTCGAACTCGTCATCCGCCGGCCGCTGTTCCGGAACCAGTTCGCGGCAGACGTGCCCGTGCAGGTGGCCGGCCTGATGGGCGCGACCCAGCGACCCGTGACCGAAGCCGCGCTGAAGGAGCCCGTGCAGGCGGTGACGCCCGGCTGGAAGGACCGCCCGTCCTGGCACGTGTTCGGCAGCGAGGACCGTAACATCCCGGTCGCCGTGCATCGCGCTGGCGCCGAGCGCGCGGGGTCGCGTGGCACGACCGAAGTGGCGGGCGCTTCGCACGCCATCAGCGTCTCGCAGCCCGAAGCGGTCGCGGCGACGATCCTGGACGCGGTCCGCGGGGTGACCGAGGACCGAGCGGCCGCGTAGGCGTCGGCCTCATCGCGGCGAGTGTGCGCGGGGCCGGGACCGGCCCCGCGCACGCATGCATGCTCGGCGGAGTCCGAGAATTCTCGAAGAAAGTTCTCGGAGGACGTCACGATTGCGCGTTCCATCCGGTCAGAGTTGGAAAGGACAGCCCGCGAAACTCCACCGACCGGCAGGATCTGAACATGGATGCGAACCTCGACGACGCGCTCACGGTGTTCCAAGCCGTGCGCGGAAGGCTCTTCGGCATCGCATACCGGATGCTCGGCAGCGCGAGCGAGGCGGAGGACCTCGTGCAGGAGGCGTGGCTGCGCTGGCAGGGCACCGACCGCACCGTCGTCCTGGATCCTCCTGCCTTTCTGGCGACGGCGACGACTCGTCTCGCCATCAATGCACTGCAGTCGGCTCGGGTCCAGCGTGAGACCTACATCGGGCCATGGCTGCCCGAGCCGGTCGATACCAGCGAAGATCCGACCCTCGGTGCCGAGCGCGCGGAGGCACTCGGCTTCGCCGTCCTCGTGATGCTCGAGCGCCTGACCCCGACCGAACGGGCTGCCTACGTGCTGCGCGAAGCGTTCGCCTACCCCTATGAGCAGATCTGCGAGATCGTGCAGGTCTCCGAGGCCGCGGCCCGGCAACTCGTCTCCCGTGCGCGCAAGCACCTCACCGGCGAACGTCGACGTGAGGTGCCCCGATCCGAGCAACGGCGGCTGCTCACGGCGTTCCTCGAGGCCGCCAAGACCGGCGACCTCGTCGAACTGGAGCGCCTGCTCTCCGAGGACGTCGTCTCGTACACCGATGGCGGCGGAGTCGTGCGGGCCTCGAAGTTCCCCGTGGTCGGACGCGAGCGGGTCGCGAAGTTCGTCCGCGCCTTCCACACCCACTTCTGGGAGGGCGTCGACGTCACCGAGTCCGACACGAACGGACAGGCCTCGGTGCTGCTCTCGAAGGACGGCGCGCCCTTCGCGGTGCTGACGGTGATCGCCGGCACCGAGGGCATCGATCAGGTGCTCTGGATGATGAACCCGCACAAGCTTGGTGCAGTGAGCCTCCGTGCCGCGGTATGAGCTCGCCGCCCGCCTGCGCTCAGCACTGGATCACGGCGACGAGCTCGCCATGGCGGGCGTCCTGAACGCTGACGTGTCCATGGTCACCGACTCCGGCGATGAAGCAGGAGGCGAGGTGCGCGGTCGCATCGGCGTCATCCGAGCCTTTCACGAGCTTCGGATGCGGCATCCGGATGCCTCGTTCTCGACGGTGCACGTCAATGGGCAGGCGGGCCTCGCCCTCCGACGACCGAACGGCGAGGTCGTCGGCATCCTCAGCGTCGACGGCGCGACCGCCATCACGAGACTGTGGCTCTGCACGTCGGCAGGGAAGCTCGCGAGCTGGAATCGTCGCCCGCCCGAGAGTCGCTGAACGAATTCCGTACGGCTCGTCACAGATCGGATGGCGGCCCGGTCTGAGCTTCATGATGGCAGCGGACACGCCCGCGGCCCTGA
This sequence comes from Agromyces sp. Marseille-Q5079, assembly GCF_051016555.1. Taxonomy (NCBI): domain Bacteria; kingdom Bacillati; phylum Actinomycetota; class Actinomycetes; order Micrococcales; family Microbacteriaceae; genus Agromyces; species Agromyces sp. Marseille-Q5079. Next base: position 136,893 of record NZ_JBPEJF010000006.1, read on the forward strand.
CGGAAGGCACTGAAGTCATGAAGATCGTCGTCATCGGAGGCACCGGCCTCATCGGATCCAAGGTCGTCGAGCACCTCGTCGAGCACGGCCACGAGGCTGCCGCCGCGTCGCCGAACTCGGGCGTGAACACCATCACCGGCGAGGGCCTCGCCGAAGTCCTGGCGGGCGCGAACGTGGTCGTCGACGTGTCGAACTCGCCGTCGTTCGCCGACGACGACGTGCTCGCGTTCTTCACCACGTCGACCACGAACCTGCTCGAGGGCGAGCGCGCCGCGGGCGTGACGCACCACGTCGCCCTCTCCATCGTCGGCGCCGAACTCCTGCCGAGCAGCGGATACCTGCGTGCGAAGGTCGCGCAGGAGAAGCTCATCGAAGAGTCGGGCCAGCCCTACTCGATCGTGCGCGCGACGCAGTTCTTCGAGTTCGTCGGGCGCATCGCCGACGAGGCGACCGTCGACGGCACGGCCCGTCTCAGCACCGGACTCATGCAGCCCATCGCGGCAGCGGATGTCTCGGCCGCCGTGGCCCGCGTCGCAGCCGGTGAGCCGCTCAACGGGACCCTCGAGATCGGCGGGCCCGAGCGCCTCGGCCAGGACGAGTTCGTGCGCGTCGGGCTCGCCGCCAAGGGCGACTCGCGCACCGTGATCGGCGACCCCGAGGCGCCGTACTTCGGCACGAAGCTCACCGGCACCGAACTCGTGCCGCTCAGCGCCGACGCGCAGCTGTCGACCACGACGTTCGCGGACTGGCTCGCCGCCCAGTCTGCCCCGGCGAAGTAGCCCGGCATGCGCATCGCGGTCATCGGCGGCACCGGCCTGATCGGCACGCGGCTCGTGGGTCGGCTCGAGGCCGACGGCCACGACGTCGTCGTCGCGTCGCGCGCGACGGGCGTCAACTCCTACACCGGCGAGGGTCTCGCGGAGGCCCTCGCCGGCGCGGCGACGCTCATCGACGTCTCGAACTCCGACTACCTCGACGAGGCGGCCGCGAACGAGTTCTTCTACGGCTCCACGCTGAACCTGCTCACCTACGGGGCCGCAGCCGGCGTGGCGCATCACGTCGCGCTCTCGGTCGTCGGCACCGATCGGCTCGCCCGCAGCGAGGGCGGCTACTTCGCCGCGAAGGCGGCGCAGGAGCGGCTCATCCGCCAGTCGGGTCGTCCGTACTCGATCGTGCACGCGACCCAGTTCTTCGAGTTCATCGCGAACATCGCGGATGCCGGGACGAATCGGGACGTCGTCCGGCTCTCGCGTGCGCTGTTCCAGCCGATGGCGGCCGACGACGTGGCCGCCGCGGTGGCCGCGACGGCCGTCGGCTCGCCGGTGGACGGGGTGATTGAATTCGCCGGCCCCGAGCGGTTCCGGCTCGAGGAACTCGTGCGCCGACACCTGCGCGAACGCAGCGACCTGCGCGATGTGCGCGTCGACCCGCTCGCCCGCTACTTCGGCACCGATCTCGACGAGCGCGAGCTCCTGCCCGGGCCCGATGCGACGATCGCCGCGACGCGCTACGCCGACTGGCTCGCGGCAGGAGGCCGGCCGGACGTCGAGCTCGAGGGCCGGCCCGCCTAGCTCATCCCAACGGAAGGAACCATCGTGAACTCCACGGACTCAGTCGAGCCTCGCCACCTGCTCGAGGGAAAGGTCGTCCTCGTGACCGGGGCCTCGTCGGGCATCGGTCGCGAGGTCGCCCTGGCGCTATCGGGCGCGGGCGCGCGGGTCGCCATCGGCGCCCGCCGCATCGACCGGCTGGCCGCCCTCGTCGATGACGCGCCGGGCGACGTCCTGCCGCTCCAGCTCGACGTCACCGACTCGGCCTCGGTGCAGCGCGCGGTCACCGAGACCGTCGCCCACTTCGGCCGACTGGACGCACTCGTCAACAACGCCGGACTCATGCAGAGCGGGCTGATCCTCGGCGCCGACGTGCGGGAGTGGCAACGCATGATCGACACCAACCTGCTCGGCTCGATGTACGCCGTGCACGCCGCGCTGCCTCACCTCCTCGACACGAGGGGTGCGGTCGTGCAAGTGTCGTCGACCGCCGCGCGGTCGGCCTCACTCGGCAGCGGTGTCTACGCCGCCACGAAGTTCGGCATCAGCGCCTTCTCGGAGTCGCTGCGCCAGGAGGTCACACGACGAGGCGTCCGAGTGATCGTGATCCAGCCGGGCTTCGTCGACACCGAGCTCACGAGCCACATCACCGACCCGACGATGCAGGCCGCAGCAGCCGACATCGCCGCGTCGATGCGCACGCTCCGACCCGAGGACATCGCCGAGGCGATCGTCTACGCGCTCAGCCAGCCCGACCACGTCTCGGTCAACGAGATCCTCGTGCGCCCGACCGACCAGGTGCAATAGGAACGCCCACCGGGCATCAGCCTCGCCGCAGGGTCTCCGACGGGTTCTCGCCGAAGGCGCGCCGGTACGCCTCGGCGAACCGCTGCAGGTGCGCGAAGCCCCAGCGTCGTGCGACCGCGGAGACCGTCGTCTCGGGGCCTGCGGCCACGAGGTCGGCATGCACGCCGTCGAGCCGGATCCGTCGCAGCATCTGCACGGGCGGCTCACCGAGCTCGCGCGTGAACGCGAAGTGCAGGCCACGCGTCGAGATGTGCGCCGCGGCCGCGACATCCGTGACGGTGATGGGTTCGCCCGCGTGGGCGTGCATGAAGTCGACGGCACGACGCACCACTGCCGAGCCGCCGGGACGCCCATCGGCGTTCTCGAGCCAGTTGGTCGGGAACGCGTGCAGGAACGCCGTGGCGAGGTGGCGGAACGTCGCCTCCGCGAGCATCGGCTCCGCGAGGATCTCGGGCGATTCGTCGAGCGTGGTTCGGATGCCGCGCAGCACCGTGGACCAGTAGGTCGCGAGCTCGGGGGAGGACGGGGCTATTCCCGTGCGTCGAAGCCTGAGCGAGGGGTCGCCCGACGCGGCTCGGGCGATTGCCTCGACCGACGCGAGGTCGAGGACGACGACGCTCGCGTGGTGGGTCTCCCACGTCGCGGCGAGCCCCTCGGCAGGAGCGAGGAAGGACTGGCGGGGATCGATCTCGGTCCGCCCGTGCGACAGGCGGTATGCGCGTCCGCCGCTGGCGATGACCGTCAGATCGGACGAATCGGTCACCGCCGTTCCCGGTACGCTCCATGCCGAGTCGAGGATCGAGAACCGATCGGCGGTCGCGACATCCATGCGGACGAGGACCCTCGCACGGCCGACGGCCGCGTACGTGAGGGCCGGGAAGAATCCGTCGAGGGCCTGCTGGACGTCGCCGAGGTCGTGGAACGATCGGGATTCGCGCTGCAGCCCGACCACGCTCCGCTCCTCTCTCGCCCGGCGGGGCTCGCCGGGCCATCCAGCATAGGACCAGCTCGCCCGGCCCCCGAATCGGTCCGATTTCGGTACAGGACCATCCGCGACCGGACGGATCCGTCGGAACGGCGTGGGCTGGGCTCGCGGCGAAGCTACCGTTGGCCTCAGGCGGGCCGGATCGGCGCACTGGGGGGATGCGCCGCGCCGGTCCTGCGCCGCGCTTCGGATCACCCGACGATGCGCCCGCAAGATTCACAGGAGTCCCCGTGGGAATGCTGGTCTACAACGGTCGCATGACCCTCCGCATCGACGATCGCGTGCTCGCGCACCTCCAGGTCGTCGTCATCGACAAGCTCCGTCGCCTGGAGTCGTTCACGTTCACGTGGGACGATGGCGCGAACGAGTCCGTCTGCTGGATCGGGCCGTCGATTCCGCTCGAGTTCGTCTTCTCCGGCAACCGTCGACCGGTGCTCAATCGCGAATGGCTCGAACTCATGGCCATGTCCGCGAACTCGAACTCCGGCCTGATCGTGATGCCCGAGCCGGCGCCGGTGACCCGCATCGATGCGCCGGGGCGAACGCAGGATGCGCCCGAGCTGCCCCGCCCTGCGCGGCCCGGCCGAACGCGACCGCCGCGCGAGCCTGTCAGCGCCTGAGTCCGTCGGCGCCCGGGTCGGTCGGCATTCGCCGCGCGGCGCCCGACCCCTCAGCGTCTGAGCGTCTCCGACGGATACTCGCCGAACGCGCGGCGATAGGCCTGCGCGAAGCGCGACGCATGTGCGAAGCCCCACCGTCGCGCGACGGTGACGACGGTGACCGCGTGATCGGCGGCGAGCAGGTCGATCCGAGCGCCCTGGAGCCGCAACCGTCGCAGGTAGGCGGCTGGCGGCTCGCCGAGTTCGTGGACGAACGCACGGTGGAGCCCCCGTGTGGAGACGGATGCCGACGCCGCGACCTGCTCCATCGTGATGGGCTGCCCGGCGTGGGCTCGCATGAACTCGATCGCGCTGCGCGAGATCACCGACGCGGTGCCGGGCACCCGGCCTGGCTCCGGCAGATCGATCCAGCTTGTGGGGAACACGTGCAGGAAGGCCGTCGCCAGGTGGTGGAAGGCGGCCTCCGCGACGAGCGGCGAGTCGAACGCATCGGGCGCGTCGGCGACCGTGTCTCGGACTCCACGCACGACGGCCGCCCAGTACCGGGCGCGCTCCTGCGAGACGGGAGCGGTACCTCTTCTGACGAGCCTGAAGTCGTCTCGTCCACTCGCCGCCTGCGCGACGCGCTCCACGGACGTGCCGCTCAGCATCAGCACTCGGGCGTCGAGCGTGTCCCAGCGAGCGACCAGTCCCTCGTCGGGCGACAGGAACGGCTGCGTCGTGTCGATGACGTTCCGTCCGTCGCGGATGACGTATCCCTGCCCGGCGCTCGCGATCACGACGAGGTCGTCGGAGCCCGCCGTGGCCGAACCGGCGGACGCGAACCCGTAGTCGACGAGCGAGAACTGCGAGGCGGTGGTCGTCGAGATCCACGAGCGGAAGGTTCCGGGCTCCGCGCGTCCCAGCTGCAGAGACGGGAAGTAGTCGGCGAGCGCGCGTTCGGCTTCTTCGGGATCGCGCAGCGCCAAGGCGGCGCGCGACAGTCCGGTCACGTGGCCTCCTCGGTTCGCCCGGTGGGATCGGGGTGAGGACACTGTACGCGACGCCGCCCGCGTGATCGAGGTTCCACTGACTGACCACGGGTTCGGCCGCCGCTGAGGGACGCTCTCGACAGCCGTGTCGTCGAGAGCGGCGGGCGACCATTAGCGTTGATCACGTGCAATCGCCTGTCAATGCCGTCATCGACGGCCACCTCGGCCACCTGAGTCTCAATCGTCCCGAGGCGATCAACGCGATCGACCTCGAGATGATGCACGCCATGACCGACGCCCTCGACGCGTGGGCCGACGATGACGCCGTGTCGGCGATCCTCCTCGACGGGGTCGGCGACTACGGCTTCTGCGCGGGTGGCGACTTCCGCGAGATCCTGGAGCGCGCGGCCGAGGGCATGACGATCGGGTCCGTGTTCTTCCGCGACGAGTACCGTCTCATCGCGAAGCTCGCCGAGTATCCCAAGCCGATCGTGTCGATCATGCACGGCATGACGATGGGCGGCGGCATCTCTCTCGCCGGGCACGTCTCCACCCGAGTGGTGACCGACCGGGTGAAGCTCGGCCAACCCGAGACCGGCTACGGCTTCGTTCCCGACGGGGGAGCCACGTGGCGTCTCGCGCGCACCCCGGGCGAGATCGGCACCTACCTGGCCCTGAACTCCGTCGACCTGACCCCCGCCGACGCCATCGCACTCGGCTTCGCCGACGTCATGCTTCCGACAGATCAGCTGGGTGAACTCACGGCGGCACTCACGGAGGCCGACGATGAGACGGCTCCCGACGCGCTGGTTCGCCGATTCGCCGTCGATGCGGGCCCGTCGACAGTGCTCGTGCGCCGCGACTGGATCGACGCGTGCTATTCGGCCGACACGGTCCAGGAGATTCTCGAGCGACTCTGGTCGTTCTCCAACGATGAGGTGGTCGAGGGGCTGCGTGCCGCCGATTCGAGCGATCCGGATGCCGCCGCCAACGCCGCAGAGGCCGCCGACGCCTTGCTGCGGCTCTCGCCGACGGCCCTCGTGGCGACATTGAAGTCCGTGCGTGCGGCGCGCGACGGCGAGAGCCTGCGCGACGCGCTCGAGCGCGAGCTTCGGCTCGCCCGCTGGTTCACGACGCAGCCCGACCTGTTCACCGGCGTCGAGGCGCTGGTCGCGCAGAACACCAACTCGCTCCACCAGGACGCCGTGCCCGACTGGAAGCCTGCAGACCTCGCGGATGTCGACGTCACCGACATCGTCGCGGCCATGGAGACCCAGCTCCGGCACAGCGTGTTCTCCCGCGGCCTCGGCATCCCCGAAGACGAGGCCTGACGCAGACGACGTGCGCAGCGCGCCGGTCGGCGCGCCCGACAGGGAGGCTGTGCGTCCGCATCGACGAGGCCGGCATCTGGGGGCCGCAGTACGCTGAGCCATCCGCAAGATACCGGGGAGGCGCCGTGGCAGCGAAGCAACCGGCGATGTCGCCGTCCGACCTGCCGGTCGAGGTGGTGCTCGACCATGCCACCGGACCTCGGCGTGCCGAGGCCGACGAACTGCTCGCGATGCTCGGCGAGATCAGCGGCGAACGACCGGTCGTGTGGGCGGGCCGCATCATCGGTTTCGGAGAGATCGAGTACCGCTACGAGAGCGGGAACGGAGGCCGCGCTCCTCGGCTCGCGTTCGCGCCGGGGCCGACGAAGCACACCGTCTACCTCGCCGAAGGCTTCGCGGAGCGCTGGCCGGATCTCTTGCAACGTCTCGGTCGACACCGCGCGAGCAAGGTGTGCCTGTACCTCACGAGGTTGACGGGCGTGGATCGGGAGGTCCTGCGCGAGCTCCTCGAGCTGACGTACGCCGAGACGGATTCGCAGCCGCGCTGAGCAGGCCGAGCACCCTGAGCACGCGGCGAGTTCGCGAGCGATGATTGGCCTCGTGTCCCGAATGTGGTTTGCTGAGTCCGGGACATCGTCGGCAGTACTCGAGCCCGGGGTCTGCGTCGAGACGATGTGCCGGCGTGAGCCGGAGGTGATTCATGCGGGGTCGTTCGCACAGGTTGGTCGCAGCGCTCGGGGTTGCGGCGGTCGCCGGTGCCCTGACCGGGGCGATCGTGGGTGCGCCGGCTTCGGCGCAGCAGGCGGTCCCCGCCGCGGTGCCGGCCGTTCTGCAGCCGGGCATGGTCGGCGTCAACCCGTTCACCCTCGCCGGCGGCTTCACCGTCTACGCGATCGACGACGCCGTGCTCGGCAACACGGAGTTCGAGGGCAGCATCGCCGTGGGCGACCAGCTGCGCATCACGAATCCCGCGACCTACCAGTTCGCCCACGTCATCGCAGGCACGGGCGGCTACGTCCTGCCGACGATCGACGGCGACCCGACGCGCGTGCTGATCGGGTCCTACGACGAGGATCCGGCCACCAACCCGGGCCGCGCGCAGATCACCAGCCGCGGCGCCACCGAACCGGCACAGATCGGCGACCTGAAGGTCGTCGACCGGACGAGCCCGTTCGTGCCGTTCCCTCGAGCCTCGTGGCTGCGGTACGCGCTCACCGTGGGCACCGACGATCCGCCGCTCATCGATGCGCTGAACCAGGTGTACCCCGGCGACGCGGCGCCGCCCACCAGTTCCGCCGGCGACGGCAGCATCCACACGTACGAGACCGCCGCGGACACCGCCTCGGTCGTCGCGAGCTACGTCGAGGCCAACGGGCAGGCGGACGAGGACGAGATCGACCAGTGCCTCATCGACATCAACGATCCGTCGAACCTCATCGGGTACCCCGTCGAGATCGCCGAACGGGTCGGTGATCGGATCGTGCTCGGCACGCTGTCGCCCGACCAGCCGAACGTGCTCCAGTACGCCGACATCGCGGGCGCTCAGTTGCTGCAGTTCTCCGATGGAACGCCCGGGCCCTCGAACCCGCTGATCATCCACGTCGAGCCGGGGACGACTTCGATCCTGCCGCCCGCGATCGACCCCGAGGGCACGTACTCGCCGTACGTGCTCTGGGACCTCTCCCAGGTCACCGGCCCGGTCGACATCAGCACCGGCGGTCGTGGCGACGGCTCGATCTACGCCCCGAACGCGGACCTCAGCATCACGGCGCAGCCGTGGGACGGCCAGATCATGGCGAACTCGGTGCACATCGCCGGCGGCGAGCTGCACTCTTATATGTTCGCAGGCGCCCTGCCGTGCGATGCACCCGCCGACACGGGCACGTTCTCCGTGGCGAAGTCGCTATCCGGCGTCGACGCCGGCGACCTCGCACCGGGCACCACGTTCGGCGTGCGCTATCTCGCGCTCGAGCCAGACGGCACCGTGTCGTCCGGCGTCCTCGAGGTGAGCCCCGATGGCACGCCGGTGTCGCCCGAAACGGAATTCCCGTACGGAACCAGGGTCGCGCTGTTCGAGAGCCCACCCGACGACGAGGCCCTGCCGCCGGACCTCGCGTGGACCGACGTGACCTGGAGCGGCGACACGACGTTCACGATCGACGCGACGCATCCGACGGTCAGCCTGGTCGTCACCGACACGGCAGCGCCGATCCCGGCCGGGTTCAGCGTGACGAAGTCGATCACGGGCTCCGGGGCGACCGCGGTTCCCTCCGGCGAGCAGTTCACGCTCGAGTACGAGGTCGATGGCGGCCCGCCGACCGAACTGGTCGTCACGCCCGGGGAGCCCGCCGTCGTCGACGACCTCGCCGCCGGCGACGTCGTGACCATCTCCGAGGTCGCCCTGCCGGAGGTCGACGGCATCACATGGGGCACGCCGACCTGGACGATCGACGGCGAGCCGCTCACACCCGACGAGGGCGGCGACGTCACGTTCACCCTCGTCGGCGGTGAGACGATCGCCGTCGAACTGGAGAACACCGCCGATGCCGTCGGTTGGGTCTCGATCTCGAAGACGGTGATCGGCGACGGAATCGATTCGCTCCCCGAGGACATCCAGTTCCCGCTGATCTACACGATCGACGGAGGGCCGGAGCAGACCGGGGCGATCCCCGCCGACGAGGTGATCACGTTCGACGAGATGCCGGCCGGCACCGTCGTGACCGTGCGGGAGGGCGAGTTGCCCGAGATCCCCGGGGTCACGTGGGGAACGCCGGGCTGGACGGTCGACGGCGTCCCGCAGACGCCCGATTCCGACGGCAACGTGACCTTCGTGATCCAGCCCGGCACCACGGTCGCCCTCGCCCTCACGAACACCGCGAACGGATTCGGTTCGCTGTCGGTCGTGAAGAACCTGACCGGGCCGGCGTCCGACCTCGTGCCCGCCGACACGACGTACCCGATCGAGTATCGCGTGTCGACCGGACCGGTGGGCACCGCCGAGCTCACGGCCGGCGTGCCGGTGGAGGTCTCGGACCTCCCGACCGGAGTTCCCGCCTCGGTTCGGGAGGTGTCGCCGCCCCCGATCTCGGGCGTGGCGTGGGGCACCCCGACCTGGACGATCGACGGCGAGCCGGTGACGCCCGACGACGACGGGTGGGTGACGTTCGTGGCGGCGGCCGGCACGACGATCGAGCTCACGCTGGAGAACTCCGCGTCGTTCGCCCCCGGCGGCTTCACGCTGTCGAAGAGCGTGGGCGGCGACGGCGCCTCGACGGTGCCGGCCGACACGACCTACACGGTCGACTACCGCGTCGACGACGGCGCCGTGCAGACGTTGGCTGTCAAGGCAGGGGAGACGGCGACCGTCGGAGACCTCCCGGTCGGATCGACGGTCACGTTCTCCGAGGCCGAGCCGCCCGACGTGCCCGGCTCGAGTTGGACGGCGCCCGCCTGGGAGATCGACGGCGTCGCGACGGATGACCCGACCATCACGATCGGTGCCGGGGCGGTCGTCTCGGTGGTGCTGACCAACACGGCGGATGCGCCGAACGTCCTCCCCACCGCCGGGCTGGATGCCGGACTCCCCGTGGCCTTCGCCACGATCCTCATGCTGCTCGGATCGGCTGCGCTCGTGTTCGCTCGGCGACGGAGGAGCTCGTAGCTCGTACGTCGGAGGTCGGAGCCGTCGGGTGTGGCCGGAGCCCCTCGACCGAGCCCGGTCGATCCTGATAACCATCGGGCCATCGGGCCATCGGGCCACGCCGCGACGTGGCGCTGCCGAAGACCGACGGCCGTGAACGGCAACGACGAAGCGCCGGATGCGGGGCATCCGGCGCTTCGGTCGAGCTGGTGAACGCTACTTCGTGACGACGTCGCCGCCCTTGACGAGCTGGCCGCCTGCGAGGCCCGCGAGGATGGAACCGACGTCGAGCCCTGTGAGCGACTTCACGACCTCGGTGCCCTCGCCGAGCACCTGTCCGACGGTCTTCGTGACGGCGCTCGCGCCGTCGGTCGAGACGACCGTGAGGGTCTTGATGTTCGAGATGGGTTCCGCCGCGGCGCGTACGATCTCGGGCAGTCGCGAGATGATCTCCTGCGCCAGGGCGGCCTCGCCGTACTTCTTCAGCGCCATGGCCTTGGCGTCGGTGGCCGCCGCCTCGGCGAGGCCCTCGGCCTGGGTCGCTGCGGCACGGGCTTCGCCGTCGGCGCGGATGCCCGCGGCGAGCGCGACCTGCCGGTCGCGCTCGGCCTCGCCCGAGACGCGGACCGCGGTCGCGGACGCTTCGGCGTCCTGCACGGCGGCGACCTTGTTCGCCTCGGCGATCTTGGTGCGCTTGTACGCCTCGGCCTCGGTGCTCGCGTTGGCGGCGTCGCGCTTGGCGGTGGCGCGCTGCACCTCGGCGTAGGCCTCGGCCTCGGCGGGCTTGCGGATCTCGATGTCGAGGCGCTCCTGGGTCACGAGGGCCTGCTCCTGCAGGGCGTCGCGCTCCTGCACGGCAACGAGCTTGTCCTGTTCGGCGGTCGCGAGCTGGCCGGCGGCCTGCGCCTCGGCGTTGGCGCGATCGGTCTCGGCCTTGATGCCGGCCTGCTTGAGGCTGAGCGCCTTCTGGCGCTCGGCGATCTGCTCGGCCGCCTCGATGCGTGCGAACTCGCTCGCGCGGGCCGCCTCGGCCTCGCTGACCTCGGCGACCTGCCGTGCACGCGCGGCCTCGGCACGGCCGAGGTTCGCGAGGTAGTCGCTTCCGGGAGTGGAGATGTCGGAGATGTTCAGCAGGTCGACCTGCAGGCCCTGCTCCACGAGGTCGGTCTTCGTCTCGGCGACGACCCGGTCGGACAGGCTCTTGCGATCGGAGATGATCTGCTCGATCGTCATGTCGCCGACGATCGAACGGAGGGATCCCTCCAGCGATTCCTTGATGATCTCGGTGAGGAGCTCCTGCTGCGAGAGGAAGCGTTGCGCGGCGCGGCGCACGCCGTCTTCGGTGCCGCTGACCTTGAAGTTGATCGAAGCCTTGATGGCGATCTTGATGCGGTTCTTGTCGACGCCCTCGACCGTGATGCCGATCTGTCGCTGCTCGAGCGAGATCGAGAATCCCTGCTGGAGGATCGGCCAGACGAACGTGCGTCCGCCGATGACGACGCGCTGCCCCGACGACGTGTCGGGGTCGCGTCGGCCGGCACCGCGGCCGACGATGACGAGCGCCTCGTTCGGCGGCACGCGTCGGATGCGACGGGCGATGAAGACCAGCAGGGAGAGCAGGGCGATGACGATCGCGATGATCGAGATCACCTGGATCGAGGTCGTGTCCAGCAAGACGGCGCCTTTCGGGTTCGGGTGAAGCCGCCCGCCGGGTGCGGGCGTGCGATGCGGGGGAGCGAGGGAGGCGTGGGGCCGTCAGCCCGCGGTCACCTTGACGCGACTGCCGGCGTGCTCGACCACCCGGATGCGCGTGCCCTCGAGGATCGGGTCGTCGGAGTAGGCCAGTCGGCGCTCGAGCTCGCCGGGCCCGTCGAGGCTGACCTCGCCGCCCGCGGTCGAGACGTCGGACCGAGCGACGCCCGAGAGGCCGACTGCCGATGCAGGGACGCCGTCGGAGCTGTTCGTCAGGTTGCGCACGACGAGCGCCGAGAGCGCATACGCGACGAGGCCGAGCACGACGGCGATTGCGTACGCCCACACGAGGTCGAGGCCTGACGTAGCAGTGAGGGCGCCGGCCGCGCCGAAGACGACGAGGCCCACCGAGAGCGCGGTTCCCGAGATCGCTCCGTCGCCGACATCGAAGTGGTCGAGGATGTCCCCGAGCACCAACGAGATGAGCAGCAGCACGAGGCCGATGCCTCCGACGACGAGGAACGGGAGCAGCATCCACAGGCCTTTCTGCACGCGGGAGACCGTGCCGGGCACGCACGGGTCGAGTCACTCTATCGGTGGCGGGTGCGCCTCGGGAACCGTTCTCCACACCCGCCCGCGCGAGTGTTCAGGACGCCTCGGATGCCGCGATCGCGATCGCGGCCACGGCGTCGTCGCCGCGCAGGGTCCGCATGCGCTCGACCACCTCATCGACGACCGCGGACGTGAGCGATCTGCAGACGATGCTGTTCGCCCCGAGCGCCTCGAGCCCTCCGGCGCGGATGCGGATCACCTCCCAGCCGACCTCGTTGAGCGCCTCGTCCTTCTCGAGGTCGGATGCCTCCTTCAGGCCGAGGTGGGCGCGACGCGACCGACCGGGATCGTCGTACTCGACGGCGATGCGCAGTTGCGGCACGAGGATGTCGGGCCACACCTCGCGACGGCCGAAGAAGGTGCGGGCGATGTGCACGGCGTTCACCCGGTGGTGCAGCCGGATGCGCTCGGCGAGCATCATGCGCAGTCGCTGCTCGGTCATCGAGGTGGCCGTGCGAAGGCCGGGCTTCATGAAGGCGACCCCGGCTTCGAGACGTGCGGCGGGTGCGGCGGCGCCGGACCGGCACTTGGCGCAGCCCGTGCCGGTGAGCACCTGGCTCACGGTCGCGACGTAGCGGTCGTGCCCGCGCGGGCAGCGCCACTGGTACTCGGCGCCGATGCGGGTCTCGCCGGCGAGCGAGGCCCGCTGCGGCGGGGCGACCTTGCGGAGCAGTTCGTCGCGCGAGCGATGCGTCTCGTCGATGAGCATGCAGAGCGGGCACGGGCGGCGGAGGCTGAGCACGCCCTCGGTCTCGCGGGCCGCACCGTGCCCGCACTGGAAGCTCACCGAGACCATGGGCGAGCCGAAACGTTGTGCATGACCAGATCCTGCAGGAGCCCACCGACATCCGTGTCGGTGCCGGGCGGGAGAATGGGCTCCATGCAGATCGCCGTGGGCGTCGGCGACGACGGTCGCGTCGAGTTCGTCGACGTGGCGGCCCCCGATGAGCTCCTGGCCGTTGCGGTCGCCGGCGCGGCGTCCGCCCGGGAGTTCCGCCGCCTCGAGGCGGAATTCGGTCCCCGCTGGGTCTGGACCGACGTCCGGCGGTGGTATCCGTCGCTCCTCGCGAGCGGGGTGCGACTCGCGAGGTGCCACGACCTCCGACTCGCCGGAGCGGTCCTCGGGCATTCCACGTTCACCGCTGACGCCCGCGCGCGAATCGGTCGTCCCGCTCCGGCCTGGCTCCCACCCGGGCCGACCGCGGCGACGGCCGTGCTCGAGGTCGACGTCGTGCCGACGCATGAGGCATTGTTCGACCTCGACGACTTCGGCGGTGCCGGGCTCGGCGAGCAGGTCGTGGCGCCCGGGAGTCCGGGCGACGACGCTGTCGCCTCACGCACCCCGTCCGCGGCATCCGTCGCCGAGGAGTACGGCAGGCAGGTCGCGCTCGTCGCGTCGAGCACCGCGCCCGCGGCCCTGCGGCTCCTCGTCGCCGCCGAGTCCGCCGGCGCGCTGATCGGGGCCGAGATGCGGGCCGCCGGTCTGCCCTGGAGCCGCGACGTGCACGAGTCGGTGCTCGAGCGGGAGCTCGGCGCCCGTCCGGCGTCCGGCCGCAAGCCGGTGCGCATGGAGGAGGTCGCCGCGGTCGTGCGATCCGAGCTCGGTGCGGCGACGCTGAACCCCGATTCGCAGGTCGACGTGCTCCGCGCACTCCGGTCGGCGGGGGTGCCGGTGTCGTCGACGTCCAGGTGGGAGCTCAGGGAGCACGAGCATCCGGCGATCGAACCGTTGATCGCGTACAAGAGGCTCGCGCGGCTCCTGAGCGCCAACGGATGGGCGTGGCTCGACGAGTGGGTCCACGACGGGCGCTTCCGTCCCGAGTACGTGCCGGGGGGCACGGCGACGGGGCGGTGGGCGACGTCCGGGGGAGGCGCGCTGCAGCTGCCGAAGCTCGTTCGCAGCGCCGTCGTCGCCGACCCCGGGTGGACCCTCGTCGTCGCCGACGCCGCGCAGCTCGAGCCCCGCGTGCTCACGGGCATGGCCCGCGACGAGGCGATGGAGCGCGCCGGCCACGACCGCGACCTCTATCGAGGGCTCGTCGACGCCGGTGTCGTCGCGACCCGCGACGAGGCGAAGATCGCGATCCTGGGCGCGATGTACGGCGCGACCACGGGCGACAGCGGTCGGCTGGTGCCGAGGCTGTCGCGCGCGTTCCCGAAGGCGATGCACCTTGTCGACCGAGCCGCGTTCGACGGCGAGCGGGGCACGTCCGTGACGACCCTGCTCGGTCGGTCGTCGCCACTCCCGCCGGCGGAGTGGCGCGAGATCCAGGCGCGCGCGAGCCAGCCCGAGGCGACCCCGGCCGACGAGCGGCGCGCGCGGTCGTCGGCGCGAGACTGGGGGCGGTTCACGCGCAACTTCGTCGTGCAGGGCAGCGCCGCCGAGTGGGCCCTCTGCTGGATGGCCGATCTCCGGGCGAAGCTGCACGAGATCGGCGGGCGTCGTACCGACGCGATCACGCCGGCTTCGGCATCCGGGCCCGTCTTCGCAGCGGTTCCGCACCTCGTGTACTTCCTGCACGACGAGATCATCGTGCACACGCCGAAGGTCCTCGCCGACGAGGTGGCCGACGCGGTGCGTGACTCTGCCGTCACGGCTGGGCGGCTGCTGTTCGGCGGGTTCCCGGTCGGGTTCCCGCTCGACCTCGCCGTGGTCGACAGCTACGGCGCGGCCGACTCCTGAGGGCCGGCATCGGCGGATGCCCCGGCGTCGAGGCTGCGGCCCGGTCGGCGCCCGCGCCGCGGTCGGTCCATGCTCGGCTCGTATTCGAGCCCCGAAGCGTCACGAGCCGACTCCAGCCAGCTGATCGCGCCGTCAGCGCGGACGATCTCGGCCGCGGCCGCACGCGCCGCGAGCAGGTCGATCGGGCCGGCGGCGGAGTCGACCGCGTCGGCGCGGGGGTGCGCGTCGTCGCGTCGGGCCCGCCAGCGGAGGAGCTCCGCCTCGATGACGGATGCCGCATCGAATCGGGGGAGCGAGTGCGCGATGAGCACGCGGTCCACCGTCTCGTCCCACGGGTCGGCGCCGGCGGCGTCCGCGCCCTCCAGCCATGCCGTGGACGCGGCACGGCCGCCGGCGGTGAGTCGGTGCAGGGGCAACCCGTCGTCGGTGCTCCCGGCGGGTTCGATGAGGCCCTGCTTGGTCAGGCGGTCGAGGGTCGCGTACGTCTGGCCGACGTTCACCGTCCGACGCCCACCCGTGCGTTCGGCGAGTCCGCCGTGCAGGGCGAACCCGTATGCGGGTCCCATGGACAGCAGCACGAGCAGGGCATCGCGAACGGCCACGGACGACTCCTTCGATCGGCAAGGGAACTCTTCACCGAGCATAGTGTTTCGCTCCTGCATCGGCGGAACTCCCGCTCCGGTGCGGCGAACCTTGTGAGATCGGCAGTTCCGGGGGATAATCGCGGATGACGGCTCGCCGTCCACAATCGAACACACCGCCATCCGCGCGGTTCCGAGGTCGTAGGGGAAGACGCACCTCGAGAACGGAGTCGGAGATGGCAGAGATGTTGTCGCGGGCCGTGCGCCCCGCGCAGGGAGTGCTGTTCGTGCACTCGGCACCGCGCGCGCTATGCCCGCACGTCGAGTGGGCGGCTGGTCGTGCCCTCGGCACGGCCGTGAACTTCGACTGGAGCGAGCAGCCGGTCTACCGCAGCCTCATGCGCGCCGAGTTCCATTGGGAGGGCGACGCGGGCAGCGGCGCCAGGATCGCATCCGCGTTGCGCGGGTGGGAGCAGCTCCGCTACGAGGTGAGCGAGGACCCGACGCCCGGTTCCGACGGGGCGCGGTGGATGCACACGCCCGAGCTCGGCGTGTTCTTCGCGCAGACGGATGTCGCGGGCAACACCGTCGTCGGCGAGGACCGCATCCGCTATGCCATGGAGATCGCCGGCGCCGACCCGCTCGAGCTCCACCGCGAACTCCGGCTCGCCCTCGGCCAGGCCTGGGACGACGAGCTCGAGCCCTTCCGTCACGCGAGCGATTTCGCCCCGGTCGTCTGGTTGCACCAGGTGGGGTGAGCAGGGCCTCGGCCCGCGTGCTGGCGTCCCGCGCCGTCGGATGGAACCTTCCCGGTGAGCGCACGGACGAAACTCGCGGACCGTCGACGCGAAGACCCCGGTGTCGATCGACACCGGGGTCTTCGCTGCAACGGATGCCGCGGCGTCCGCCTGCCCGACTAGACCGAGCGGAACACGGCGACCGCGTTGTGGCCGCCGAAGCCGAACGAGTTCGAGATCGCGAGCTGCGCCCCGTCGCCGAGTGGCTGGGCCTCACCGGAGACGCGCAGCGGGATCGCCGGGTCCTGTTCGGTGAGGTTGATCGTCGGCGGCGCGAGGCGCTCCTGGAGCGCGAGCACGGTGAAGACCGCCTCGAGGGCGCCCGTGCCGCCCAGGAGGTGACCGGTCGACGCCTTGGTCGCCGAGACGGGGATCTCGTGCACCCGGTCGCCGAACACGCTGTGCAGCGCGGTGTACTCGGCGATGTCGCCCACGGGCGTGCTCGTCGCGTGCGCGTTGATGTGCGTGACCTCGTGGTGGTCGGCGCCGGCCTGCGCGAGCGCGTCGAGCACCGCGCGGCTCGCACCGCGACCCTCGGGGTCGTTGGCGGTGATGTGATACGAGTCGGCACTCACGGCGCCGCCGGCGAGCTCCGCGTAGATGTGCGCGCCACGTGCGAGCGCGTGCTCCTCGGTCTCGATCACGAGGCTCGCCGCGCCCTCGCCCATGACGAAGCCGTCGCGGTCGACGCTGTAGGGGCGCGATGCGTGCGACGGGTCGTCGTTGCGCTTGGACAGCGCCTGCATCGAGGAGAACGACGCGAGCGTGATCGGGTGCACCGCGGACTCCGAGCCGCCGGCGATGACGACGTCGGCGAGTCCGAGCTGCAGGTGCTCGTAGGCGTTCGCGATCGACTCGGTGCTCGACGCGCATGCCGACGCCACGGTGCGCGCGAACGCGCGGGCGTGGAAGTGCATCGAGATGGCCGCGGATGCCGCGTTCGGCATGAGCATCGGCACGGTCATGGGCAGCACGCGACGCGGACCGCGTTCGCGCAGCGTGTCCCACGCGTCGAGGAGGGTCCAGATGCCGCCGATGCCGGTGGCATAGTCGACGCCCAGCCGCTCGGGAGCGACCTCGGGGGCGCCGGCGTCGGCCCACGCCTCCATGGCGGAGATGAGCGCGAACTGGCTCGAGGGGTCGAGCCGTTTCGCGACCTGGCGCTCGAGCACCTCTTCGGGGCGCACCTTCGCCTCGGCGGCGAAGCGCACGGGCAGGTCGTACTGCTCGACCCAGTCGTGCTCGAGGGTGCGGGCGCCGGACTCGCCGGCGAGCAGGGCTTTCCAACTGTCACGGGCGGTGCCGCCGAGCGGCGAGCTCGCGCCGATGCCCGTGATCACGATCTTCTTGGTCATACGAGAAACACTCCGATGGGAGGAACGATCGAACTGATCGAGCGGGCCGGGCGATGCCGCGGCCCGCTCCACGCAGCGACTAGGCCTGGGCCTTGACGATGAAGTCGACGGCGTTGCCGACGGTCTTGAGGTTCTTGACCTCTTCGTCGGGGATCTTGACGTCGAACTTCTCTTCGGCGTTGACCACGATGGTCATCATCGAGATCGAGTCGATGTCGAGGTCGTCGGTGAACGACTTGTCCAGCTCAACCGTGTCGGTCGCGATGCCGGTCTCGTCGTTGATGAGCTCGGCCAGGCCGGCGAGTACTTCTTCGGTGGACAATGCCATGGGTTCTTCTCCTTGAGGGTGTCTCGTTTGACCGAGAGCCAGTCTAGATGGACAGAGGTCGGCGGTTCACGGCAGAACCACCACTTGGGCGCCGAACACGAGGCCGGCGCCGAAGCCGATCTGGAGGGCGAGGCCCCCGGAAAGTTCAGGGTGCTCGTCGAGCAGGCGGTGCGTCGCGAGCGGGATGGATGCCGCCGACGTGTTGCCCGTCGTGGCGATGTCGCGTGCGATCACGACCGACTCCGGCAGCTTCAGCTGCTTCGCGAACTCGTCGACGATGCGCATGTTCGCCTGGTGCGGGATGAACGCGGCGAGGTCTCCCGCCGTCACGCCCGCGGCGTCGAGGGCCTGCTTCGCGACCTTCGCCATGTCCCAGACGGCCCAGCGGAAGACGGTCTGGCCCTCCTGGCGGAGCGTCGGCCACTCGGCGACGCCGTCGCGGAACTCGGTGAGCGTGCCGTTCATGCCCACGGCGCCGGCCTTCGAGCCGTCGGAGCCCCAGATCGTGCGGGCGATGCCGGGGAAGTCGCTCGGGCCGATGACCACGGCGCCGGCGCCGTCGCCCAGGAGGAACGAGATGGAGCGGTCGGTCGGGTCGACGACATCGGAGAGCTTCTCGGCGCCGATGACGAGCGCGTAGTGCGCCACGCCCGTGCGGATGAGCGCGTCGGCCTGTGCGACGGCGTACGCATATCCCGCGCACGCCGCGTTCGTGTCGTAGGCGGCTGCGGGGTTCGCGCCGACACGGTCGGCGACGACGGCCGACATCGACGGGGTCTGCTGGACGTTCGAGATCGTCGCGACGATGACGAGGTCGATGAGCTCGGGAGCGACGCCCGACTTCTCGATGGCCTCGCGAGCGGCGTCCGTCGCCAGGTCGAGCGCCGAGACGTCGGCGCCGGCCCGAGCGCGGGTGATGATGCCGGTGCGCTGCTGGATCCACTCGTCGGAGGAGTCGATGGGACCGACGAGGTCGTCGTTCGGCACGGCGTTCTCGCCGCGGGCGGCACCGACGGCGTAGATGCGGGTGTAGGCGGGGCCGTGCGACTGCTGCAGGGTGGGCTTGGTCATGTTCGACATTCTCTCGTGGACGGCGCCGCGGGTCAGGCGGCCTGCTCGATGAGCTCGATCGCGGCGGGCAGGTCGTCGGGCGTCTTCACCGCGACGGTCGGCACGCCCTTCAGCGCACGCTTGGCGAGGCCCACGAGGGCGCCGGCGGGAGCGAGTTCGATGATGCCGGTGACGCCCGCCTCGGCGAACGAGGCCATGCAGAGGTCCCAGCGCACCGGGGAGGAGACCTGGCCGACGAGCAGGTCGACGAACGAGGTTCCGGATGCCACGGTGCTGCCGTCGCGGTTCGTCCACAGCGTCTGCGCGGGGTCGGCGGGAGCCAGCGTCGCCGCGACCGCCGCGAGGTGGTCGACCGCCGGACGCATGTAGCGCGTGTGGAACGCGCCCGCGACCTGCAAGGGGATCACGCGGGTGCCGGCCGGCGGCTCGGCCTTCAGCGTCTCGAGCGCGTCGAGCGCGCCCGCGACGACGATCTGTCCGCCGCCGTTGAAGTTCGCGGGCTCGAGGCCGAGCTCGTCGAGGCGGGCGAGCAGCGTGGCCTCGTCGCCGCCGAGCACGGCGCTCATGCCGGTCGGGGTCTGCGCCGCGGCATCCGCCATGGCCCGCCCGCGTTCGCCCACGAACCGGAGCGCGTCGGCGGCGCTCAGCACGCCGGCGCCGGCGGCGGCCGTGATCTCGCCGACGGAGTGCCCGGCGATGCCGCCGATGCGTTCGGCACGGCCGTCGGCGAGCAGCGCATCGAGCGTGAGGAGACCGGCCGCGACGATGAGCGGCTGGGCGATGGCGGTGTCGCGGATGGTGTCGGCGTCACTCTCGGTGCCGTGCAGCGCGAGGTCGACGCCGGCGGCCTCCGAGTAGTCCGCCAGCCGCTCGGCCCGCGCGGGGTCGGCGATCCAGGGGGAGAGGAATCCGGGGGTCTGCGAGCCCTGACCAGGGCAGACGACGACGATCACGTCCCTAGTCTGCCAACGACCGATGCCGGGTGTGTGTGTCGATGCGACAAGCTCTTCGCGAAAGCTTTGTGCGCGTCACACAGCATGGAGCGCTGCAGGCGGTCGGAGCGTCAGCTCGTCCGGCGGCGCGGGGGGTGCTCGTGATCGCTCATCGACCCGATGATGAGCGCCGACTGGAGGATCAGGGCCTCACGGGCACCGGTGGCATCCCAACCGATGACGTCGGAGACGCGCTTCAGGCGGTATCGCACGGTGTTGGGGTGCACGAAGAGCTCGCGCGCCGTCGCCTCGAGGGAGCGGCCGTTGTCGAGGTAGCTCCAGAGCGTCGTGAGGAGCTCGGTCGAGTGCGCCTGCAGCGGGCGGTAGATGCGGTGCACGAGCGTGGCCCTGGCCAGCGGGTCGCCGGCGAGGGCGCGCTCGGGGAGCAGGTCGTCGGCGTGCACCGGACGCGGCGCGTGTCGCCAGGAACGGGCCACGGCGAAGCCCGCGAGGGCCGCCTTGGCGCTCTTGGACGCGTCGACGAGGTTCGGCACCTCGTGTCCGAGCACAAGGTGCCCTGGGCCGAAGTGGCCCTCGAGCTGCGTCGCGAACTCCAAGAACGACATCGCCGGCGACGTGCCGACCTCGTCGCCCTGGCGTCCGAGCTGCTCCGAGCGGCCGATGACGAGCACGAGCCGGTTGCCCTGCACGCCGATGAGGACGTCGGCCTGCATGTGCCGGGCGACGCGTCGCACGTGGTCGACGTCGAGTTGCTTGGGGGCGGTGCCCACGAGCACCGCGACCTCGCCGTGCCCGTGCCATCCGAGCGCCGCGATGCGGCTCGGGAGCTCGTCGTCGTACTCGCCCGCGAGGATCGAGTCGACGACGAGCGCCTCGAGGCGCGCGTCCCACAGGCCGCGTGCCTCGGCAGCGCGCGCGTAGACGTCTGCCGCGGCGAACGCGATCTCGCGGGAGTAGAGCAGGATCGCCTCGCGCAGCGGCTCGCCGCCGTCCTTGACCCGGTCCTCCACGACCTCGACGGTCACGCGGATGAGCTGCAGCGTCTGTTGCAGGCTCACGGACCGCAGCAGCTCGCGAGGTGCGGCACCGAAGACGTCGGCGGCGATCCATGGGGTGGAACGCGGGTCCTCGAACCAGGCGATGAACGAGGAGATGCCGGCCTGGGCGACGAGGCCCACGGCCGATCTCCTACTCGGCGGCATGTCCCCGTACCAGGACAAGTTGTCCTCCAGCCGCTTCAGCGTCTGGGTCGACAGTTCACCCGCGATGGTTCGCAACCACGCGAGCGTCTCCTCCTTGGTACGGGGCTTCGCCACCTCCGGCTAGCTCTCGCCGCCGGCCGAACCGGTCGTGCCGGCGCTGACGTCGTGCAGCCGGTACTTCTCGATCGCCTGGGCGGGAATCGATCGGTCGAGCTCGCCGCGGGCGACGAGCTGCTCGAGCGCACGGACCACGATCGACGGGCCGTCGATCTTGAAGAACCGACGAGCCGCGGCACGCGTGTCCGAGAAGCCGAAGTCGTCGGCGCCGAGCGTCGCGAAGTCGCCGGGCACGTAGGCGCGGATCTGGTCGGGCACGGCGTGCATGTAGTCGGACACGCCGACGAACGGGCCGTCGGCTCCCGCGAGCTTCGACGTGAGGTACGGCACGCGCGCCTCGGCGTCGGGGTTCAGGAAGTTGTGCTCGTCGGCGGCGATGCCGTCGCGTCGCAGCTCGGCCCAGCTCGTGACCGACCAGACATCGGCCGACACGCCCCAGTCGTCGGCGAGGAGCTTCTGCGCCTCGAGGGCCCACGGCACCGCGACGCCGGACGCGAGGATCTGGGCGGCGGGGCCGTTGCCGTTGCCGGCTGCGACCTTGTGGATGCCGCGCAGGATGCCGTCGACGTCCACGCCCTCGGGCTCGGCGGGCTGCACGATCGGCTCGTTGTAGACCGTCAGGTAGTACATGACGTTCGGGTCGGCGTGCGAGCCGCCGTACATGCGCTCGAGGCCGGCGCGCATGATGTGGCCGATCTCGTATCCGTAGGCGGGGTCGTAGCTGACGACGGCCGGGTTGGTCGACGCCAGGAGCGGCGAGTGGCCGTCGGCGTGCTGCAGGCCCTCGCCCGTGAGCGTGGTGCGGCCGGCGGTCGCACCGATGATGAAGCCGCGGGCCATCTGGTCGCCTGCCGCCCACATCGCGTCGCCGGTGCGCTGGAACCCGAACATCGAGTAGAAGACGTAGACCGGGATCAGCGGCTCACCCTGCGTCGCGTACGACGTGCCGATGTTCGTGAAGGCCGCGAACGCGCCCGCCTCGTTGATGCCGACGTGCACGATCTGGCCCTGCGGGCTCTCCTTGTAGGCGAGCAGCAGTTCACGGTCGACCGAGGTGTAGTGCTGGCCGTTCGGGTTGTAGATCTTCGCGGTCGGGAAGAACGCGTCGATGCCGAACGTGCGGGCCTCGTCGGGGATGATCGGCACGATGCGGTGGCCGAAGTCCTTCGAGCGGATGAGGTCCTTCAGCAGTCGGACGAACGCCATCGTCGTGGCGATCTCCTGCGTGCCGGAGCCCTTCTTCGCGATCGCGTAGGCCGAGTCGTCGGGCAGCGAGATCTCGACGTGCTTGGCACGTCGTTCCGGCACGTATCCGCCGAGTGCGCGACGACGCTCCTGGAGGTACTGGATCGCCTCGTCGCCCTGACCGGGGTGGTAGTACGGCGGCAGGTAGGGGTTCTCCTCGAGCTGCGCGTCGGAGATCGGGATGCGCATCTCGTCGCGGAAGGTCTTGAGGTTGTCGAGCGTCATCTTCTTCATCTGGTGCGTCGCATTGCGCCCCTCGAAGGACTTGCCGAGACCGTAGCCCTTGATGGTCTTCGCGAGGATGACCGTGGGCTGGCCCTTGTGCTCGGTGGCCGCCTTGAACGCCGCGTAGATCTTGCGGTAGTCGTGTCCGCCGCGCTTGAGGCCCCAGACCTCGTCGTCGCTGAGGTGGGACACGAGCTCGAGGGCGCGCGGGTCGCGGCCGAAGAAGTTCTCGCGCACGTAGGCGCCCGACTCCGTCTTGTACGTCTGGTAGTCGCCGTCGGGCGTGACGTTCATGAGGTTGCGGAGGGCGCCGTCGTGGTCGCGGGCGAGCAGGTCGTCCCACTCGCGGCCCCAGACGACCTTGATGACGTTCCAGCCCGCACCGCGGAAGTAGCTCTCGAGCTCCTGGATGATCTTGCCGTTGCCGCGCACCGGTCCGTCGAGGCGCTGCAGGTTGCAGTTGATCACGAAGTTGAGGTTGTCGAGCCCCTCGTTCGCGGCGACCTGGAGCTGGCCGCGGCTCTCGACCTCGTCCATCTCGCCGTCGCCGAGGAACGCCCAGACCTGCTGGTCGGAGGCGTCCTTGATGCCGCGGTTGGTGAGGTAGCGGTTGAGCTGCGCCTGGTAGATGGCGTTGATCGGGCCGAGGCCCATCGACACGGTCGGGAACTGCCAGAACTCCGGCATGAGGCGCGGGTGCGGGTAGGACGAGAGTCCGTGGGGGGCTCGCGACTTCTCCTGGCGGAAGCCGTCGAGGTCGGCGTCGCTGAGACGCCCCTCGAGGAACGCGCGGGCGTACATGCCGGGGGAGGCGTGGCCCTGGAAGAAGACCTGGTCGCCGCCGCCGGGGTGGTCCTGGCCCCGGAAGAAGTGGTTGAGTCCGACCTCGTAGAGCGACGCGGCGCCCGCGTAGGTGGAGATGTGCCCGCCGACGGCGATGTCGGGCCGCTGGGCCCGGTGCACGAGGATCGCGGCGTTCCAGCGGAGCCATGCGCGGTAGCGGCGCTCGATGTCCTCGTCGCCGGGGAACTCGGGCTCGTTCTCGGGCGCGATCGTGTTCAGGTAGTCCGTCGTCGGAACCATCGGCACGCCGAGGTGGAGTTCCTTGGAACGCTTGAGCAGGCTCAGCATGATCTCGCGGCCACGCTGATGACCCTTCTGCGCGACGAGGGCGTCAAGGGACTCCGCCCACTCGGATGTCTCATCCGGGTCGGAGTCCAATGCCTCGACGGAGTAGGGGTCCTGGTCGTTGACAGTCACACTCGACCTCTCTCTTCTGCGGCTCGTGACCGCTGGGGTGTGGGGGTGCTCACGTCGAGGCGGACCGCCTCGCGGTCGCATGGCACCACGCCATCCTAGTGATTCTACGACCGTATCGCGGGGGCTAGGCTGGGCGCCGCACACCCGCGCCGAGCGCGCGCCGACCCGACAGGCGGGACGATGACGATTCTTCCTCACGGCACCCGCGCTCCGTCGTTCGAGCTGCAGGACCACCTCGGCCGCAGCGTCTCGCTCGACGGCTTCCGCGGCTCCACGCCCGTGGTCCTCGTCTTCTTCCCGCTCGCCTTCTCCCGCACCTGCCAGGGCGAGCTCTGCGCCCTCCGCGACGACCTCGCCCTCTTCGAGGACGCGGGCGTGCAGTTGCTCGGCATCTCCGTCGACTCCAAGTTCGCGCTCCGCGCCTGGGCGGAGGAGCAGGCGTACTCCTTCCCGCTCCTCGCCGACTTCTGGCCGCACGGGGAGGTCGCGCGGGCCTACGGCGCGTTCCTCGAGGATCGCGGGCACGCGGCACGCGCCACGTTCGTCATCGACGCGGGCGGCGTCATCCGGGCGAGCTTCGCGACCGCGCCGGGGGAGCCGCGGAGCATCGAGCAGTACCGCGAGGCGCTCGAGGCGCTCCCGTCCGCCTGAGGTCGTCGAGACGGGTGCCGCCGCGCCGCGGCATCCGACGCTCGCGGTAGCATTGCGGATGCGTCGCTCGCGCGACGGGCCTTTAGCTCAGTTGGTAGAGCGCCACGTTTACACCGTGGATGTCGTCGGTTCGAGCCCGGCAGGGCCCACCATGTCGTTCCCCGGGCGCGGCGGTAGGCTGGGCGCGTGCCCGCAGACCTCGCCGATGTCCTCTCCACGATCGAGCGGCTCTGGCCGGTCTCGGGCGCCGAGGCGTGGGACGCCGTCGGGCTCGTCACGGGCGATCCCGATGCCGCGGTGCGGCGCGTGCTCTTCACGGTCGACGCCGTCGGCGAGACCGTCGACGAGGCGCTCGAGTGGGGAGCCGACCTCGTGGTCGCCCACCATCCGCTGCTGCTCCGCGGCGTCACCACGGTCGCCGAGGACCGCTACAAGGGCTCGCTCATCGCGCGCCTCATCCGTGGCGACTGCGCCCTCGTCGCCGCCCACACGAACGCCGACGTCGTCGAGCGGGGCACCTCGGCGGTGCTCGCCGAGCGCCTCGGACTCGTCGACGCCCGGCCGATCGTGCCGAGCGCCGGTCCGGGTGCCGACCGCGGTCACGGCCTCGGGCGCGTCGGGCGCCTCGCGGAGCCGACCACGCTCGGCCGGCTCGCCAGGCACCTCGCCGAGATCCTGCCGGCCACGGCGACGGGAGTGCGCGTCGCCGGCGGCTTCGACGACGTCGTCGAGACCGTCGCGCTGTGCGGGGGAGCCGGTGACTCGCTGCTCGGCGACCCTGCCGTGCGTGCGGCCGACGTCTACATCACGGCCGACCTGCGCCACCACCCCGCCTCCGAGTCCCGCGAGCAGTCCCGGCTCGGCGGCGGCCCCGCGCTCATCGACGTCTCGCACTGGGCGAGCGAGTGGCTCTGGCTCGAGGCCGGCGCAGCCCAGCTCGCCGCAGCGCACCCCGATCTCGAGTTCCGCGTCAGCGACGTGCGCACCGATCCCTGGGACTTCCAGGTCGTGCAATGATGACCATTCCCACCGCGAATCCCACAAGGAGCACCACGTGAAGGCCAGCCCAGCCGATCAGCAGCAACTTCTGCGCCTCCAGGCCGTCGACACCCGCCTGCAGCAGATCGCGCACCGGCTCGGCACCCTGCCGCAGACGGCTCCGATCGCGGAGCTCGCGGCGCGCGACACGGCCGTGCGCTCGCGTCGTGCCGAGGCCCTCGGCACGTTCGAAGACGCCCGCACGGAGCTCAAGCGCATCGAGTCCGACGTCGAAGTGGTCGAGGCCCGCATCGCCCGCGACGGCGACCGCCTGCAGCACACGTCGTCCACGAAGGACGTCGCCGCCCTCGAGTCCGAGATCGTGTCGCTGAAGAAGCGGCTCTCCGACCTCGAGGACCAGGAGCTGATCGTCATGGAGCGCGTCGAGGAGGCCGAGCGCGCCGTCGCGGCCATCGACGCCGAGCGTGCCGTCATCGCCGAGGAGACCGCGACGCTCGCGGCCGCCCGCGACGAGGCATCCGCAGGGTTCGTGGTCGAGCGGGACGGCGCCGAGCGCGACCGCGCCGTCGTCGCGGGCGAGGTGCCCGCCGAACTCCTCGCGTACTTCGAGCAGCGCCGAGCCCGCGGCGCGGGCATCGGCGCCGCGCTCCTGCGCCAGCGTACGTGCGGCGGGTGCACGATCACCCTCACGGGATCCGACCTCGACGTCGTGCGCCGCGCCGCGCCCGATGAGGTGCTCCTCTGCCCCGAGTGCGACCGCATCCTGGTGCGCACGGAGGAATCCGGCATCTGAGGCCGTCGACCTCGCGATCGGGCTCGCTCCGCGGTGTCGTCGCGCCGGAGCCGCTCGGGTTCGCACTGTAGGCTGCAGGGGTGAGCGGGTCGGCAAGACGACCGCGTCATCCGAGCGATCGGATGCCGAGGAACGTCCGGGCTCCGCAGGGCAGGACGGTGGGTAACACCCACCCGGGGCAACCCGCGAGACAGTGCCACAGAAAGCAGACCGCCCCGAGCGCGAGTTCGGGGTAAGGGTGAAACGGTGGGGTAAGAGCCCACCAGCGGCCGCGGTGACGCGGTCGGCTCGGTAAACCTCGTCCGGAGCAAGGTCAGACAGGGAACGATGGGGCTGCCCGTCCCGTTCCCGGGTAGGCCGCTGGAGGGGCACGGCAACGTGTCTCCGAGAGAGATGGTCGTCCAGCCGGTGTCGCGCAAGCGCCCGGTGAACAGAACCCGGCGTATCAGCCGGCCCGCTCACACCTCGGGCGCGCGACTCCCGTCGCCGCGGGTCAGCCCAGTGCGAGCGCCGCGGCGCCGATGATGCCCGCGTTGTTGCGGTGCACGGCCGGCACGATCGGCGTCTTCAGGTCGAGGCGCGGCAGGAACTGCTCCTGGTGCTTCGAGACGCCGCCGCCGACCACGAAGAGGTCGGGCGAGAAGATGAACTCGACGTGCGAGTAGTACCGCTGCAGGCGCTCCGACCACTGCTCCCAGCTGAGGTCCTCGCGTTCCATCGCTGAGTACGCGGCGCGATGCTCCGCGTCGTCGTCGTCGAGCTCGAGGTGGCCGAGCTCCGTGTTCGGGATGAGCACGCCGTCGTAGAGGAACGCGGATCCGATGCCCGTGCCGAGGGTCGTGAGGATCACGAGCCCGTCGACGCCGGCCGCGGCGCCGAAGCGCATCTCGGCGACGCCGGCGGCATCCGCGTCGTTGATGAAGTGGATGTCGCGACCGAGCGCCTGCTCGAAGAGCTCCTCGGCGGCGAGCCCGATCCACTTCTTCGAGACGTTCGCGGCGGAGAGCGTGCGCCCGTGCTTCACGATCGCGGGGAAGCAGACGCCGAGCTCGAGCCCATCGATGTCGCCGTCGGCGCCGATCGTCTCGAGGAGATCGGCCGTCGCGGCCACGATGTCGTCGGGCTTGCCGCCCTCGGGAGTCAGGACCTTGCGGCGGCCGGTGACCAGTGCGCCGGTCTCGAGATCGACGATCGCCCCCTTGATGCCCGTTCCGCCGATGTCGATCCCGATCGCGTGCTTGGTCGCCATGCCGCCACACTATCGCGGCCCCCTCGGAGGAGGTGTCAGGGAAGGGTCAGGATCTCCGCGCCGCGCTCGGTGACGACGAGCGTGTGCTCGAACTGCGCCGTGAGCGACCGGTCGCGCGTGACGACGGTCCAGTCATCGGCCCAGACGTCCCATTCGATCGAGCCGAGCGTGAGCATGGGCTCGATCGTGAAGATCATGCCGGGTTCGATGACGGTGTCGAACTGGGGCGCGTCGTAGTGCGGGATCACGAGCCCTGTGTGGAACGCGCGACCCACGCCGTGTCCCGTGTAGTCGCGCACGACGCCGTAGCCGAATCGCTTCGCGTACGCCTCGATCGCCCGGCCGATCACGTTGACCTGCCGGCCCGGCGCGACGGCGCGGATGCCGCGTGCGAGCGCCTCGCGCGTCCGATCGACGAGCAGCGTCGCCTCCTCGCTCGCCTCGCCGACGAGGAACGTGTGGTTCAGGTCGCCGTGGTGGCCGTCGAGGTAGGCGGTCACGTCGATGTTCACGAGGTCGCCGTCCTCGAGCACCGTGTCGTCGGGGATGCCGTGGCAGATGACCTCGTTGACCGACGTGCACGAGGACTTCGGGTAGCCCCGATAGCCGAGGGTCGACGGGTAGGCGCCGTGACCCACGACGAACTCGTGGGCGATGCGGTCGAGCTCGTCGGTCGTGACACCCGGACGGATCGCGGATGCCGCGGCCTCGATCGCCCCCGCTGCGATGCGCCCGGCGGCCCGGACGCGCTCGACCTCCTCGGGCGTGTACCGGTCGCCGGCCGTGTTCGGTGCGGGCATCGCGCGCCCGACGTACTCGGGGCGGGGGATCGAGGCCGGAACCGGTCGCATCGGCGACAGGCGTCCGGGGATCAGGTGGCCAGCGGCATCCTTCGGCATAGGATCAGCCTATGTCGGAGGATATCGAGCACCGGTACTGGTACAACCTCAAGACGGGCGCCGTCGAGCAGGGCTTCCAATCGCAGTCGGTCGATCGGGTCGGGCCGTTCGACACGGCCGAGGAGGCCGCGCGGGCGCTCGAGATCCTGCGCGCCAACAGCGCGAAGTGGTCTGAGGAGGACGCCGCCGAAGACTGAGTCGGTGGCGGTCCGGTCACTCGTAGCTGTGATCGGGCCCCGGGTACGTGCCGTCGGCGACATCGCCGCGCCACTCGGTCGCGGCGCGGCCGAGGATGCCGGCAAGGTCGGCGTACTGCTTGACGAACTTCGGCACCCGGCCGGTGGTGAGGCCGGCCCAGTCGGTCCAGACGAGCAGTTGGCCGTCGGTGTGCGCCCCGGCCCCGACGCTGATGGTCGGGATCTCGAGGAATTCGGTCACCTGTCGTGCGGCATCCGCCGGCACCATCTCGAGGACGACGGCGAACGCCCCGGCTTCCTGGACCGCCCGGGCATCGGCGAGGAGCTGCTCGACGCCCTCGCCACGGCCCTGGATGATGTGTCCGCCGAGGCCGTGCTCGCTCTGCGGGGTGTAGCCGATGTGCGCCATGACCGGGATGCCGGCCTGCACGATGCGGCGGATCTGCTCCGAGCTGCGTTCGCCGCCCTCGAGCTTGACCGAGTGGGCGCCGGTCTCCTTCATGAAGCGGATCGCCGTGTGCAGGGCCTCCTCGGCGCCGACCTCGTACGAGCCGAACGGCATGTCGGCGACCACGAACGCGCGCTTGACGGCGCCGGCGACCGCGCGGGTGATCGGGATGAGCTCGTCGACCGTCACCGGGAGCGTCGTCTCGTAGCCGAACACGTTGTTGCCCGACGAGTCGCCGACCAGCAGGAAGTCGATGCCCGCCTCGTCGAAGATGCGGGCCGTCAGCTGGTCGTAGCTCGTGAGGCCGGTGATCTTGATGCCGTCGCGCTTGGCGTTCTGGAAGTGCCGCGTGCGCACGCGCTTGGGGCCGCCGGTGGCCGGCGCCCCGCCGTACGGCGTGGCCTCCACGACCTGGTCGCCGCCCGGCGAGGATGCGACGGACGTCGAGTCGGCGGCGGATGAGGTCTCGGGCTGCTCTGGCATGCCGCAAGTCTTCCACACGGCTTCGGCGACGCGTCGGCCCGAGCCCCTGGGAACCGCTACCCTGAGAGTTGCGAGAGAGGGTGTGGATGGATAAGCAGCGCGACTTCGTTCTTCGCACGATCGAGGAGCGGGGAGTCAAGTTCGTCAGGCTCTGGTTCACCGACGTCGTCGGCACCCTGAAGTCGGTGGCGATCGCCCCGGCCGAGGTCGAGGGGGCCTTCACCGAGGGCATCGGCTTCGACGGTTCGGCCATCGAGGGGCTCAGCCGCACCTACGAGTCCGACCTCCTGGCGTACCCCGACCCCACCACGTTCCAGACGCTGCCGTGGCGGGGCGACATCGACCCGACCGCGCGCATGTTCTGCGACATCACCACGCCCGACGGCGAGCCGGCCGTCGCCGACCCGCGCAACGTGCTCAAGCGCACGCTCGCCCGCGCGGCCGACCGGGGCTTCACGTTCTACACGCACCCCGAGATCGAGTTCTACCTGCTCAAGTCGGCGAAGCTCGGGCCGGAGGGCCCGCAGCCGGTCGACTCGGCCGGATACTTCGACAACGTGCCCGGCGGTACGGCCCACGACTTCCGCCGACGCTCCGTACGCATGCTCGAAGATCTCGGCATCTCGGTCGAGTTCAGCCACCACGAGGCGGGCCCCGGCCAGAACGAGATCGACCTCCGCTACGCGGACGCGCTCACCACGGCCGACAACATCATGACCTTCCGAACGGTCATCAAGGAGGTCGCGATCGAGCAGGGCGTCTACGCGACGTTCATGCCGAAGCCGTTCTCGCAGTTCCCGGGCAGCGGCATGCACACGCACCTCTCGCTCTTCGAGGGTGACTCGAACGCCTTCTACGAGGCCGGCTCGCAGTACCAGCTCTCGAAGATCGGGCGACACTTCATCGCCGGCCTGCTGCGTCATGCGAACGAGATCTCCGCCGTGACGAACCAGTTCGTGAACTCCTACAAGCGCCTCTGGGGCGGGGACGAGGCTCCGAGCTTCATCTGCTGGGGCCACAACAACCGTTCGGCCCTCGTGCGGGTCCCGCTCTACAAGCCCAACAAGGGGCAGAGCGCTCGCGTCGAGTACCGTGCGATCGATTCGGCCGCGAATCCCTACCTCGCCTTCTCGCTGCTCCTCGCAGCGGGCATGAAGGGCATCGAGGAGGGCTACGAGCTGCCGGCCGAGGCCGAAGACGACGTCTGGGCGCTCACCGACAGCGAGCGACGTGCGCTCGGGTACAACCCGCTGCCGGCGAGCCTCGACCACGCGATCGAGTACATGGAGGGCTCCGAGCTCGTTGCCGAGACGCTCGGCGAGCAGGTGTTCAACTACGTGCTGGCGAACAAGCGGGCCGAATGGCGCGACTACCGCACGCAGGTGACGCCGTTCGAGTTGCATCGCAACCTCGAGATCCTCTGACCTGCCCCGGATGTCCCGTCAGACGCCGACGCTCGGACGACTCGCACGAGCCGGATTCGACGACCTGTCGGCGGCGGCATCGCGTCTCGGCGCCCTTGCCGACGCGACCTCGCTCGATGAGGAGCACCTCCTCGCGGCGTTCGCGCACGCAGCGGACCCCGACGAAGCGCTGATCGCGACCGAGCGACTCCTCGCTCGCGCCCCGCAGGAGGTCACCGCAGCGCTCGAGCAGTCGGCGTCGGCCGAACGGTTCGCCAGGTTGATCGGCGCCTCCCGTGGGTTCGCGGACTTCCTGCTGCGGCATCCGTCCGAGCTCGCGCTCTTCCAGGAGGTTCCCGGGCCGCCGTTCACCGCGGGCGAGGCGCGCGAGCTCCTCCTCGACGCCGTCGAGCAGGCATGGACGGCTCCGAAGTCGTCGTTGGAGTCGGCATCCGGGGCGCTGCGCGTGCGCTACCGGAGCCTGCTGGCCCGCATCGCGGTCTACGACCTCACCCGCCTCGACGCCGTCGACGCGGTCGAGTCGGTCGCCGCCGGACTCGCCGACCTCGCGGGCGCCACGCTCGATGCCGCGTTGCGGGTCGCCCGGCTCGCGACCTCGCGAGCCGAGGGCGCCCCCGCCGCGCCCGGGTTGTTCCCCGAGGTCGAGGTCGAGGCCACCAGGCTCGCGATCATCGGCATGGGCAAGGCGGGCGCCAGGGAGCTCAACTACGTGAGCGACGTCGATGTCATCTACGTCGCGGAGTCGGCCGACGAGTCGGTCGCGTCCAATGCCCGCGCGCTCGAGATCGCGACGCGTCTCGCGATGATCCTCATGCGCGTCATCTCGGAGCCGGGCGTCGAGCCGCTGCTGTGGGAGGTCGATCCGAACCTCCGACCCGAGGGCAAGGACGGCGCGCTCGTGCGCACGCTCGATTCGCATCTGCAGTACTACGACCGGTGGGCCAAGAGCTGGGAGTTCCAGGCCCTGCTGAAGGCCCGTCCGCTCGCCGGTGATGCGGAACTCGGCGCCCGCTACGCGGCAGGCGTGGGTCCCAAGGTCTGGACGAGCTCGGGTCGCGACGGCTTCGTCGAGTCCGTGCAGCGCATGCGGGAGCGCGTGACCGAGTTCATCCCGGCCGATGAGATCGCGTACCAGGTGAAGCTCGGGCCCGGAGGCCTGCGCGACATCGAGTTCACCGTGCAGCTCCTGCAGCTCGTGCATGGCGCGAGCGACGACGCGATCCACCAGAAGGGCACGCTGCCGGCCCTCGAGGCCCTCGCCGACAACGGCTACGTCGGCCGCGAGGAAGCGGCCGAGTTCTCGCGCGACTACCGGCTGCTCCGCGTGCTCGAGCATCGACTCCAACTCGACCGGCTTCGGCGAACGCACCTCATGCCGCAGGACCCGGCCGGCATGCGGCGGATCGCGCGGGCATCGGGACTCGCACCCGACGCCGAGCGTCTCGCCGAGGTCTGGCAGACCGTCCGCCAGCGCGTGCGCGGACTGCACGAGCGGCTCTTCTACCGGCCGCTCCTCTCGGCCGTGGCTGCGCTCCCCGCATCGGGACTCGAGCTGACGAGCGCCCAGGCCGAGGCCCGCCTCGCCGCGATCGGCTTCCGCGACCCGCGTGGTGCGCTCGCGCACATCGGCGCGCTCACGGCCGGGGTCTCGCGTCGCGCGCAGATCCAGCGCCACCTCATGCCCGTGCTCATCTCGTGGTTCGCCGACGGCACCGACCCCGACTTCGGGCTGCTCTCGTTCCGTCGACTGAGCGACACGCTCGGCACCACGCACTGGTACCTCCGCCTGCTCCGGGACTCGTCTGACGCCGCACTGAACCTGACCAAGGTGCTCTCGGGCTCGCGCTTCGCCGCGGCGCTCCTCGAGCACAGTCCCGAAGCCGTCGCCTGGCTCGAGGACCTCGACGAGCTTCGCCCGCGCAGCCTCGCTGCGCTCGAGGAGGAGGGCCGGGCAGTCCTCGCCCGTCACACCGAGCCCACCGCCGCGGCGAAGATCTTCCGTGCGATTCGTCGTCGAGAGGTCCTGCGCCTCGCGCTGGCAGCGATCCTCGACGTCGTCACCGTCGAAGACCTCGGTCGCGCGCTCAGCGACGTCACCGAGAACCACATCGCGGCGCTGCTCGCGGCGATCCGCGGCGCCGACCCCGACGGCATCGAGTTCGCGGTGATCGGCATGGGCCGGTTCGGCGGGCGCGAGCTCGGCATCAGCAGCGACGCCGATATCATCTACGTCTACCGGCCGACGGATGCGGCTCCCGATGCCGCGCATTCGCACGCGCTCCGCATCGTCGCCGATCTCGTGCGGCTCAGCGAGGACGCACGCCTCCCGTTCGAGCTCGACGCCGATCTCCGCCCCGAGGGGCGCAACGGCGTCATCGCCCGCTCGCTCGACGCCTACCGCGCGTACTACGCGCGCTGGTCGCTGACCTGGGAGGCCCAGGCACTCCTGCGGGCGCGGGGGGTCGCGGGCGATCACGCGCTGATCGACGACTTCACCGAACTCGCCGACACGGTCCGGTATCCCGCGACGATCTCCGACCGCGACATCCGCGAGGTCAAGCGCATCAAGGCACGCGTCGAGAACGAGCGCCTCCCGCAGGGCGCGGATCCCACGCGGCACCTGAAGCTCGGACGCGGCTCGCTGAGCGACGTCGAGTGGTACGTGCAGCTCGCGCAGCTCGAGAACGCAGCGGAGGTCCCGGCGCTCCGCACGACGTCGACCCTCGACGCCCTCGCCGCGTGCGTCGAGCACGACCTCATCTCGGATGCCGATGCGGAGACGCTGCGCACCGCGTGGGTGCTCGCCTCCCGTGCGCGGTCCGCACTCACGCTCTGGCTCCAGCGCACCACCGACGTGCTTCCCGTCGAGCGCACGCAGCTCGAGGGCGTGGCTCGCATCATGGGCTATCCGCCGGGCTCGGCGACGCAACTCGAGCACGACTACCTCGCCGTCACCAGGCGAGCGCGCGCCGTGTTCGAGCGCGGCTTCTACGGCGAAGAGGAGCGGCGCGAGCCGACGACTCACTGAGTGCACGTGCGAGCTCGCCTCGAGCCTGCCGCTCGATGATGCCGCTCGGCGCACCGGTGCTCGGCGCGTCATCGCTCGGCGCGCGCGTCCGATCCGACCCCGCGACGCGAACCCGTCGTGCCCGACCCGAGCCGCAGTGCCGGAAACGGCGGATGGGCCTGCACCGCCGAAGCGATGCAGGCCCATCCGGGTGCTGCAGGGGGAGTGTCCGAATCAGACGCCGTAGTACAGCTCGAATTCGAACGGGTGCGGACGCTGGGCCAGGGGCTTCAGCTCGCGCTCGCGCTTGTAGTCGATCCAGGTCTCGATGAGCTCCTTGGTGAACACGCCGCCCTCGAGGAGGAAGTCGTGGTCGGCCTCGAGCGCATCGAGCGCCTCGCCGAGCGAGCCGGGGACCTGCGGGATGAGCTTGGCCTCCTCGGGGGGAAGCTCGTAGAGGTCCTTGTCGACGGGCTCGTGGGGCTCGATGCGGTTCTTGATGCCGTCGAGGCCTGCCATGAGCTGCGCGGCGAACGCGAGGTACGGGTTGCCGGAGGCATCCGGCGCGCGGAACTCGATGCGCTTGGCCTTCGGGTTGGTGCCCGTGATCGGGATGCGGATGGACGCCGAGCGGTTGCCCGCCGAGTACACGAGGTTGACGGGGGCCTCGAAGCCGGGAACGAGGCGGTGGTACGAGTTCACCGTCGGGTTCGTGAAGGCCAGCACCGCCGGCGCGTGCTTGAGGAGGCCGCCGATGTACCAGCGAGCCAGGTCGGAGAGTCCGCCGTAGCCGGCCTCGTCGTAGAACAGCGGCTTGCCGTCGTTCCACAGCGACTGGTGCGTGTGCA
Source organism: Agromyces sp. Marseille-Q5079 (assembly GCF_051016555.1). Taxonomy (NCBI): domain Bacteria; kingdom Bacillati; phylum Actinomycetota; class Actinomycetes; order Micrococcales; family Microbacteriaceae; genus Agromyces; species Agromyces sp. Marseille-Q5079. The sequence continues at coordinate 171,916 of NZ_JBPEJF010000006.1, forward strand.
TGCCCGAGCCGTTGTCGCCGAACAGCGGCTTCGGCATGAACGTGGCGGTCTTGCCCCACTGCTCCGCCGTGTTCTTGACGATGTACTTGAACTTCAGGATGTCGTCGGCCGCGTGCACCATGGTGTCGAAGCGGTAGTTGATCTCGGCCTGGCCGCCCGTGCCGACCTCGTGGTGCGCGCGCTCGAGGATCAGGCCTGCATCGATGAGCTTCAGCGAGATGTCGTCGCGCAGGTCGGCCTGCTTGTCGACGGGGGACACCGGGAAGTAGCCGCCCTTGTACGGCGTCTTGTTGCCGAGGTTGCCGCCCTCTTCGGTGCGGCCGGAGTTCCAGGCGCCCTCTTCGGAGTCGACCGAGTAGAAGCTGGAGTGCTGGTTGACCTCGTAGCGCACGTCGTCGAAGATGTAGAACTCGGCCTCGGGAGCGAAGAACGCGGTGTCGGCGATGCCGGTCGACGCGAGGTACTTCTCAGCCTTCTTGGCGACCTGACGCGGGTCCTTGGAGTAGATCTCGCCGTTGCGCGGGTTGTAGATGTCGAAGACCATGATGAGCGTGCGCTCGACACGGAATTGGTCGATGTACGCCGTCGTCACGTCGGGGATGAGCTGCATGTCGGACTCGTGGATGTTCGCGAATCCACGGATCGAGGAGCCGTCGAACAGCTGCCCCACCGTGAAGAACTCCTCGTCGACGGTCGACGCCGGGATGTTGAAGTGCTGCTGCACGCCCGGGAGGTCGGTGAAGCGGATGTCGAGGAACTTGACATCCGTCTCCTTGATGAACTTGAGCACTTCAGAGGAATCACTGAACATGGGTTGGAATCTCCAAGGGGGCGAATTGAACCGGCGAGGCCGGACGGACGTGCACAGCCAATAGCGACCGTACAGAGGGAGGGTTTCTCTACCGTGACGCAGTTGTTTCCGGCATGTTACGCAGGTGGCCGCCGATAGAATCCATGGGTGCCTGACTCTACACCGACCACCTTCGGCCAGCTCGAACCCAGCCGCTGGCCGGGGCAACGACTCGGCCTCCCAGACGAGGGTCGGGGTTCGGTCGCGCGCGTCGGGCGGCGCATCCTCGCGATCCTCATCGACTGGGCGTCGGCGCTGCTCATCGCGCTCCTGTTCGCCCCGTACAGCTCGGCACTGCACTCGTGGCTGACGCTGGCGCTGTTCGCGCTGCTGCAGATCGTCTTCATCCCGACCATCGGCGGCAGCATCGGACATCGTCTCATGGGTCTGCGCATCGTGCCGATCGCCGGCGGCTGGGTGGGCCCGTGGCGCCCGGTCGTGCGAACCCTGCTCCTCGTGATCGTCGTCCCGGCGCTGGTCTGGGATTCCGACCAGCGCGGGTTCCACGACAAGGTCGCGGGAACGGTGCTCACGCGCGCGTGACCCCGCGCGCGTTCGCCTCACGCACGTCGTTGAGGCGCGCAATCCGAGCTGCCTCGAACCGCGCAGACGAAAGCGGCATCCGACTCGAGTCGGATGCCGCTTTCGGGATGTCGTGGGTGTGGGACTCAGCGCATCTTCCCGCGCTGCGGACGTGCCTTCATCGGGTCGATGCCCTTCGGGATCGGCAGCGAGTTCTGCAGCGAGTTGAGCCGGTTGGAGACCGCGAGGACCTCGGGCTTGGTGAGCGTGCGCTTGATCTTGCGGAGTGCGGCCGGGAGCCGGTGCAGCTCGATCGAGCTGTCGTCGGTTCCGACCGAGAGGAGCGTGACGGGCACGTTCGGCAGGATGCGCGTGACCTTGCGCTTCTCGTCGTCGAGCATGCGCTGCGTGCGCGAGAGCGGACCCTCGCTGATGAGGGCGACGCCGCCCCGACCGACGGCGCGGTAGACGGCGTCCTGCGTCTTGCCGTTCACGGCGACCGGCATCTCGTTGCCGATCCATCCGCCTCGGAGTCCGCTGCGGAGCACCGCGCCGACGGCGCCGGGCTGGCCCTCGATCTGCGAGTACGCGGCGCGCTCGGCGCGTCGGCCGAGGACGATCATCGCCAGGAGGAGACCGGCGAGCACGCCGGCGACGATCCAGAGCGCGATGGTGAAGCCGTTTCCCTCGCTGAGCCAGAGCGCCAGGCCGAGGCCGACGATCACTGGGGCGAGGAAGACCAGCAGCATGAACCACTGTGCGGTCGGGTCGTAGCGGCGGGTCATCTGGAAGACCTGCCACATCTGCTTCAGACGGCCTGGTTCCTTCGGAGCAGACGACGAGTCCTTGGTGCGTGCCATGCAGACAAGGATACCGGCGCGCGGGGCCGCCTCCGACCGTGTTCTCGGCGGGCGAAGGCGACCTGCGGATGCCTCAGCCGACCGCCTGCGCGAAGCCCAGTTCCGTGTCGGCGAGATGGGCGAGCTGCGGGGGGAGACGGCGCCCCTTCGCATGCATCGACTGCGCCCAGAGGCGACCCGCGCGGTAGGACGAGCGGACGAGGGGGCCTGCCAGCACGCCGAGGAACCCGATGGCCTCGGCCTCGGCCTTGAGCTCGACGAACTCCTCGGGTCGGACCCACCGGTCGACCGGCAGATGTCTCGGGCTCGGGCGCAGGTACTGGGTGATCGTGATGATGTCGGTTCCCGCGTCGTGCAGGTCCTGGAGCGCCTGGGAGACCTCCTCGCGTTCCTCGCCCATGCCGAGGATGAGGTTCGACTTGGTGATCAGGCCCGCGTCGCGGCCCTGGGTGATCACGTCGAGCGAGCGCTCGTAGCGGAACGCCGGGCGGATGCGCTTGAAGATGCGCGGCACGGTCTCGACGTTGTGGGCGAAGACCTCCGGCCTGGCGGAGAAGACCTCGCCGAGGTGTGCCGGGTTGCCCGAGAAGTCGGGGACGAGGATCTCGACGCCGGTCCCGGGGGACTGGCGGTGGATCTCCCGGATCGTCTCCGCGTAGAGCCAGGCGCCCTCGTCGGGCAGGTCGTCGCGCGCGACGCCCGTGACCGTCGAGTACCGGAGGTTCATCCGCAGCACCGACTCGGCGACGCGACGCGGCTCGTCGATGTCGTAGTCGGCGGGCTTGCCGGTATCGATCTGGCAGAAGTCGCAGCGCCTGGTGCACTGCGATCCTCCGATGAGGAAGGTCGCCTCGCGATCCTCCCAGCACTCGTAGATGTTCGGGCAACCGGCCTCCTGGCAGACCGTATGCAGGTCCTCGCTCTTCACGAGGCTCTGCAGCTGCCGGAACTCGGGACCCATCTTCGCCTTGGTCTTGATCCACTCGGGCTTGCGCTCGATCGGCGTCTGGGCGTTGCGGACCTCGAGGCGCAGCATCCGGCGCCCCTCGGGTGCGGTGCTCATGCGGCGACCACGACCTCGAACTCGGCGCGCAGGTGCGAGCCGACCGTGGCCAGCACGTCGGCCGGAGTCGTCTCCAGGCCGGTCTCGCGGGAGATCGTGGTGACGCCGGCATCCCGGATGCCGCAGGCGACGATCTTCTCGTACGGTTCGATCGAGTTCGAGCAGTTCAGCGCGAAACCGTGCATGGTCACGCCGTCGGCGACTCGGATGCCGATCGCGGCGATCTTGTTCTCGCGTCCCGGGGGACCGACCCAGACGCCGGAGCGACCGTCGACCCGGCGCCCTTCGACGCCGAGTCCCGCGAGGACGTCGATGAGCACGCCCTCGAGGCGCCGCACGTAGGCGACGACGTCGACGGGTTCCGCCAGGCGGATGATCGGATAGCCGACGAGCTGGCCCGGACCGTGCCAGGTGATCTTGCCGCCCCGATCGACGTCGATGACCGGGGTTCCGTCGGTCGGCCGCTCGTCGGGCGCGGTGCGCTTGCCGGCGGTGTAGACGGAGGTGTGCTCCAGGAGGAGGACGGTGTCAGGGCGTTCGCCGCTGACGACCGTGCGATGGACGGCGCGCTGAAGGTCGAGACCCTCGATGTACGGCACGGAGTTGGCGCTTAGCCCCGCGACGACGAAGTCGAGCATGGCCTCATTCTAGACAGCGGATGCTTCCCGGTCGCACCGGGCGCGGCGTGCGACCGAGTCCCGACCCGTCCTCGACACCTGCCGGTCGCAACGCGCCGTCACCGAACCGGGTCGGCGCACGAACGGACCGGTGCCGGCCGCGTCAGGCTGGGCGCATGAAGCGACGCATGCGACGCAAGGCCGGTCCCGAGCCCGATGCGGCGACGTTCGCCGAAGGCGGCGATTCGAGTGCCGAGAACGGCATCGCGGGCTACCGCGTCCTGCGGCGCATCGCGTCCGGCCGGCGTGCAGAGGTCCTCCTCGCGGTCGCGACGCGACCGGGCCCGGACGGTGGGGATCCGTCCTTGCGTCCGGGAGATGTCGCTGGGGCCGCGATTTCGGCACCCCTCGTCGTGCTCCGGGTCTACCACGACGATGTCGACGACCTCGGCATCGCGACGGAACTCGCCATCATGGAGGCGGCAGATGGAGCGGGAGCTCCGGAGCTCATCGACGTCGCGATCGCGGATGACGGGGCCCGTGTCCTCGTGGTGGAGCGCATCGCCGGCGTCACGGTCGGCCAACTGCTCGCGACACGCGCGCTCGATCCCGGAGAGGCCGTCACGCTGATCGCGCCGGTCGTCGCGGCCGTCTCGTCACTCGCCGACCAGGGCGTCGTGCACCTCGGGCTCTCTCCATCCGATGTCCGTCTCGACGCGACCGGAAGGCCGCGCCTGCTCGGCCTCGGCGGGCTGGTCAAGATGCCGGGGGATGGTGCGCAGCGCACCGCGCTCAGACGTGAGGGTCTCGCGGCGCTGGTCGAGTACGTCGAGTCCGTGGTCGCCGCGGTTCGCCCGGGAGGCGTCTTCGACGGCGTGCGGTCGCTGATGGCGCGGGCGCTCGACGCGCGGCCCTTCGTGCCGTTCGAACTCGACCTCGAGCGCGCGGTGTTCGCTGCGGCGCCGCCCGTGCCGGTGAGCGGTGCGGCGTCGGCAGTGGGTCAGCGGGTGCCGGCGCGGATGCTGCCGGCCCAGGCACTCGACCATTCCGACCTCGATCCGGTCGTGGAGCAGGGATCGCCTGCGCGCGGACGTCGGGGCGGAGCCGCTTCGACGGCGGCGGGGCTGCTCGAGGTCGCCGACCTGCCCACGCCGATCGTCGAGCGCCTGGCGGACTCGCTCGAGGGGGATCGCGTCGGGCGACTGCGGCTGGGCATCCAACGCTGGATCCGCCGTCGCAAGCGACAGGTCATCGTGGCGGTGCTCATCGGGGGTGCGGTCCTCGTCGTCCTCCTGACCGCCGTGCCTCCGACACCGGCCGGCGCCGGGCCGTCCGTCGCGGAACCCGGTGCCGTATCCGGGGCACTCGGTCATGTCGACGACTCCGACCCGTCGCCCACGCCGGTCGGCGAGCCTGCCGCAGACGATCGGTCCGATGCGTCGGATGCGCCCGATGCGTCCGATCTGCTGGCGAGCGTCGCCGAGCCGGCCGAGGCCGCGTCGGAGCTCATCCGTCGCCGAGCCGAGTGCTTCGCGGCCCTCGAGCTCGACTGCCTCCGGCCGCTCGTGCAGCCCGGCTCCCCAGTCGAGGAATCCGATTGGAATCTCATGCTGGCCGCTCGGGACGGCGGCCCCGGCGTTCCGACGCTCGATGCGGACCACGTCGAGCTCGTGGCCGAGATGGGAGCCGCGGTGCTGGTGCGTGCTCCAATCCTCGACCGAACGCAACCGGCCTCGCTCCTCATCGTGAGGAGCGAGGCCGGTTGGCGTCTTCGAGAGGTGTTCGACTAGAGGCCGAGGTCGCCTTCGAAGTCACCGGACTCGAGGCGGTCCTTGACGGCCGTGAGGAAGCGGGCCGCGTCGGCACCGTCGATGATGCGGTGGTCGTACGAGAGGGCGAGGTAGACCATCGAGCGAACCGCGATGGCCTCGGAGCCGTCCGTGGTGACCACGACCGGGCGCTTGACCACGATGCCGGTGCCGAGGATCGCCGACTGCGGGAGGAAGACCACCGGCGTGTCGAAGAGCGCGCCGCGCGAACCGGTGTTCGTCAGCGTGAACGTGCCGCCGGAGAGCTCGTCGGGCTTCAGCTGGTTGTTGCGCGTGCGATCGGCGAGATCGGCGATCTGCGCGGCGAGGCCGGCGATGTCGAGTTCGCCCGCGTTGCGGATGACCGGCGTGAGGAGGCCCCGCTCGGTGTCGACCGCGATGCTGACGTTCTCCTGCGCCGGGTAGACGATGGAGTCGCCGTCGACCGTGGAGTTGATGATCGGATACGCGCGGAGCGCCTCGGCCGTGGCCAGCGCGAAGAAGGGCAGGAAGCTGAGCTTGTTGCCGGTCTTCTCGAGGAACTCGCCCTTGACCTTGTCGCGGAGGCGGGCGACCTTGGTCACGTCGACCTCGACGACCGAGGTGAGCTGCGCGGTCGACTGCATCGAGACGACGGCGCGCTCGGCGACGACCTTGCGCAGCCGGGTCATCGGAACGGTCGTGCCCCGAAGCGGCGACGGCTCGAGCGGAGTACGCGCGGGGGCTGCCTCCGCCTTCGGCGCGGCCTGCGCGGAGATGACGTCCTGCTTGCGGATGCGGCCGCCGACGCCGGTGCCCGTGACGCTGGCGAGGTCGACACCCTGGTCGTTCGCGAGCTTCCGGACGATCGGGGTGACGTAGCCGGGAGCCCCGGCGTGCGAACCCGTGGATGCGGCGGGCGCTGCAGCCGGTGCCGCGGGAGCTGCCGGTGCGGCGGGAGCCTCGGCGGCCGGAGCCTCAGCAACGGGAGCAGCCGGTGCGGCGGGAGCCTCGGCGACGGGAGCTGCGGGAGCAGCGGGTGCTGCGGGAGCCTCGGCGACGGGAGCCGCAGGGGCTGCCGGCGCGGCGGGCGCGGGTGCTTCGGCAGCCGGCGCCGGTGCGGCGGGCGCCTCGGCGACGGGAGCCGCTTCCGCGGGGGCTTCGGCAGCGGGTGCCGGCGCCTCCTCTGCAGGTGCAGCCGATCCGTCGCCGATCGTCACGAGTGCGGTGCCGACCTCGACGGTCTCGTCCTCCTGGACGAGGATCGCCTCGATGACACCGGCCACCGGCGACGGGATCTCGGTGTCGACCTTGTCGGTCGAGACCTCGAGCAGCGGCTCGTCGACCTCGACACGGTCGCCCACGTTCTTCAGCCAGCGGGTGACCGTGCCCTCTGTGACACTCTCACCGAGTGCCGGGAGGCTGACGGATTCGCTCATGCGCTTGTCTCCTTCACAGCGTTGGGACGCTTTCTAGCTTATTGCAGTCGTATGGGGATAGGTGGATCAGAGCGCGTGCAGCGGCTTGCCCGCGAGCTTGAGGAACGCCTCGCCCAGCGCCTCGTTCTGCGTGGGGTGCGCGTGGATGAACGGTGCGATGTCCTCGGGGTAGGCCTCCCAGTTCACGGCGAGCTGCGCTTCGCCGATGAGCTCGCCCACTCGGGCGCCGATCATGTGCACGCCGATCACCGGGCCGTCGTTGACGCGGACGACCTTGATGGAGCCGCTCGTCTCGAGGATGTGGCTCTTGCCGTTGCCGGCGAGGTTGTAGTCGTACGAGGAGACCTGGTCGGCGCCGAACTTCTCGGCCGCCTTCGCCTCGGTGTAGCCGACCGACGCGATCTCGGGGTCGCAGTACGTGACCTTCGGGATGTTCACGTCTTCGACGATGATCGGGTTGAGGCCCGCGATCTCCTCGGCGACGAAGATGCCCTGCTGGAATCCGCGGTGCGCGAGCTGGAGGCCCGGGACGATGTCGCCGACGGCGTACAGGCCGGGAACGCTGGTCGAGAGGCGCTCGTCAGTGATGACGAAGCCGCGATCGACGGTGACGCCGGCCTCTTCGTAGCCGAGTCCCTGGGTGACCGGGCCGCGGCCGACGGCGACGAGCAGGAGCTCTGCCTCGACGGTCTCGCCGTTCTCGAGCGTGATGACCACGCCGTCGTCGTTCTGGGTGACGGACTGGAAGCGCACGCCGATCTTGTAGCCGATGCCACGCTTGCGGAAGGCGCGCTCGAGCTGCTTCGAGATCGACTCCTCCTCGTTGGGCACGAGGTGGGGGAGCGCTTCGATGATGGTGACGTCGGCGCCGAAGGACTTCCAGACGCTCGCGAACTCGACGCCGATGACGCCGCCTCCGAGGATGGCGACCTTGCCGGGGACGAAGTCGAGCTCGAGGGCCTGCTCGCTCGTGATGACGCGGCCGCCGATCTCGAGGCCGGGCAGCGAGCGGGAGTACGACCCGGTCGCGAGGATGACGTTCTTGCCCACGATGCGCTGCTCGCCGACCTGCACGGCGTTCGGGGCGACGAGACGGCCCTCGCCCTCGATGACGGTGATGCCGCGGGCCTTGATGAGGCCCTGCAGGCCCTTGTACTTGCTCGAGATGATGCCCTCGCGGTACGCCGTGACGGCGGGGACGTCGATGCCCTCGAACGTCGTGCGGACGCCGAACTTGGACGACTCGCGCGAGTTGTCCGCGATCTCGGCGGCGTGCAGGAGCGCCTTGGTGGGGATGCAGCCGCGGTGCAGACACGTGCCGCCGAGCTTGTCCTTCTCGACGAGGCCGACGGTGAAGCCGAGCTGGACGGCTCGCAGCGCTGCTGCATAGCCTCCGCTGCCGCCACCGAGGATGACAATGTCAAAGTTCTGCTCGGACAACCGGAATCTCCCTTGCGCAACTGTTCTGCAGCACGAACCGCCTCGGGTGGGTCACCGTGGGCGGAGTGATGGGCGAAGAACTCGCCCCTAAGACCCTACTACTCTGCGGCGAGGTCCTCGCTCAGCCCGATCAGCGTGCGGACGGCCATGGCCGTGCCGCCGGATCCCGTGAATCCCCATGGTGCGGCGCTGTTGAATCCGGGGCCCGCGATGTCCAGGTGCGCCCATGCGATGCGCTCGGTCGAGTCGGTCCGCCGGCCGACGAACTCGCGGAGGAACACCCCCGCGACGAGCATGCCCGGGATGGTGGTGCCGAGCTTGGCGTTTGTGAGGTCGGCCACGTCGGACTTCAGGTAGGTCTTCAGGTCGCCGGGCAGCGGCATCGGCCAGAACGCCTCGTCCGCGGCATCCGCGGCTCGGCGCACGCGCTCGACCAGCGCGTCCTCGCCCATGAGCCCGCCGATGCGGTGGCCGAGGGCGACGACCTGCGCGCCGGTCAGCGTGGCGACGTCGATGATCGCATCGGGCTGCTCCTCACTCGCCGCCGCGAGTCCGTCGCCCAGCACGAGACGTCCCTCGGCGTCGGTGTTGATGACCTCGACGGTCGTGCCGCCGCGCAGGCGCAGCACGTCGTTCGGACGGATCGCGGTGCCCGACGGCATGTTCTCGGCGAGGCAGAGCCAACCGGTGACGCGAATCGGCACCTCGAGCGTGGCGAGCGCGAGCATGGCGGACAGGACGGTCGCCGCGCCCGCCATGTCGGACTTCATGCCCACCATCGAGCCCGCCGGCTTCAGCGAGAGCCCTCCGGTGTCGAAAGTGATGCCCTTGCCCACGAGCGCGAGGTGCGTGCTCGCCGACTCGGGGGCGTACTCGAGGCGGACGAGGCGCGGGCCGCGCACCGAGCCCTGGCCGACGCCGAGGATGCCGCCGAAGCCGTCGGAGGCGAGCGCCTCCTCGTCCCACACCGTCGACGTGATGCCGACGGCATCCGCCGAGTCGACGGCGATCTCCGCGAACCGTGCGGGGGAGAGGTCTCCCGGAGGCGTGTTCACGAGGTCCTTCGTGCGGTGCACTGCGTCCGAGACCGCCCGCACCCGATCGAGGCGGACGACCGACTCGGGGTCCGTGCCGGTGAGGTGCAGCGTGATCTCCGACGCGGCCGGCTTGGGGTCGGTGCGATACCTGGTGAAGGCGTACGCGCCGAGTGCGGCGCCCTCGAGCGCGGCCTCGGCGGCATCCGCGTGGCTCGTCGGCACGGCCACCGCGATGCGGTCCTGCCCCGTCAGCTTCCGCAGCGCGCTGCCGACGGCGAGGCGCATGGACGCGGCATCCGCTCGTTCACCGAGACCCGCGACCGCGACGACGGCCGGGCCCCCGACCTGCGATGGGAGCCGGACGAGCTCGTCGATCGCGCCGCTCGCGCCGAGCGGACGGAGCAGCGGCGCCACCCAGTCATAGCCCTCGACGCCCAGGAGCACCGGGCCGTCGTCGCCCGTCGTCGCGGTGAGGACGAGGACGTCGGCATCGGACGTCGTGGCTGGCTGGTCGCTGAGGCGGAGTGCTGGGGAGCTCATGGTGCGAATGCTACGTGTTCGCTCTGAGCATCGCGCGGGCGGGCGGGAAGCGGGCCGAGGCGCCGACGTGCTCAGTAGGCTGGACGCATGCGCGATCCACGTTCCCTGTACGAGTTGAGCCCCGAGGTCGAGGTGCCTCGCGGCCTGCCGCTCGTCGCGGGCGTCACCGGGTTCGCCGATGCCGGCGGTGCCGTCGCGCAGACCACCGACTACCTGCTCGCCACCCTCGAGAACGTGGTCGTCGCGACGTTCGACGCCGACGAACTGCTCGACTACCGCGCCCGACGTCCCGTGATCCTCTTCGAGGAGGACCACATCGCCGATTACCGACCGCCGCGGCTGATGCTCTCGCTCGCGCGCGACGAGATCGGGCAGCAGTTCCTGCTCCTCACCGGCTACGAGCCCGACTTCCAGTGGGAGCGGTTCGGGGCGGCCGTTCTGCAGCTGATCGACCGCCTCGGCGTCTCCTCGACCACGTGGATCAACGCCATCCCGATGCCGGTGCCGCACACGCGCCCGGTCAGCATGACCGTCAGCGGCAACCGGGGCGAACTCGTCGAGGCCCTCTCCGTCTGGCGTCCGACCACGGAGGCGCCGGCGAACGCCCTGCACCTGGTCGAGTACCGCCTGCAGGAGTCCGGGCAGCCGGTCGCCGGATTCGTCCTGCTGATCCCGCACTACTTGAGCGACACGGAGTACCCGGCGGCCGCGGTCGCCGCCCTCGAGGCCGTGAGCAAGGCCACCGGTCGCATCTTCCCGACCGACAGCCTCCGCGAGCAGAACCGCGACTTCGTCGCGCGCATCGACGAGCAGGTGGCGGGCAACACCGAACTCGCCAAGCTCGTGGGAACGCTCGAGGAACGGCACGACACCTACATGGAGGAGACGACGCTCCGCTCCCCGCTCACCGATGAAGAGGGCGACCTGCCCTCGGCCGACGAGATCGCCGCGGAGCTCGAGAAGTTCCTCGCGGTTCGACGTCGGCACGACGACGAGTCGCCGCTCGGCAGCTGAGCCGGCATCCGCCCGGATAGATAGCCGGTCTCGGCGAGCGGATGCCTCGAGCACGGGAATTCCGGGGCGGTCGCGTTCGTTGCATCATGCAGGACGGTGGGCGCGTGCGGGTCGGGCACGGGCGACGCGCTGCCGGAGTGTACCGCAGCACCGCGCTGCGCCTGTATAATGGGGGAAGGACCCGTTCTGGTCCGCGGGCACGATCGCGTGCCGGACATCGCGGACTTGACATGGGTCCTCATAGTGTCCGAAATCGTTCGGGCCACCACGATCCGCAACCCCTCACCGGGCAGCGCCGTGCGATGTAGGAGAGGTTCAACGAATGGCAACGACGAAAGCTGCGACGTCGGCGACGACCGAGGCGGAAACGCCGACGGCTCGCGCAACGGCCGCGAAGTCGACCACGAAGGCGGCCGCGACGAAGACCGCCGCGAAGACCGCCACGGCGAGCAAGACGCCTCGCAAGACGACCGCCAAGGCCACCACCAAGCCTCGCGGTGCCGCGAAGGGCGGCGACGAGGATGAAGAGGACGCCGAGGTCGAGGTCGACGTCGACGCCGAGACGGCCGTCGACGAGGCCGACACCGAGTCGACCGACGACGACGACGAAAAGCCCGTCGCGGTCGAACCGCACCCCACCGGCGCACTCGTGCTCCGCGCGGTCGACGACGAGGACGACGTCCCCGTCTACTCCAGCGCCATCACGGGCGCGACGGCGGACCCGGTCAAGGACTACCTGAAGCAGATCGGAAAGGTCGCGCTGCTGAACGCGGCCGAGGAGGTCGAGCTTGCGATGCGCATCGAGGCGGGCCTGTTCGCCGAAGAGAAGCTGTCGCACATGACCGACGCCGAGAAGCGTTCGCAGCTCGGTCGCGAGCTGCAGTGGGTCGCGAAGGACGGTCAGCGCGCGAAGAGCCACCTCCTCGGCGCGAACCTGCGCCTCGTGGTCTCGCTCGCGAAGCGCTACACCGGCCGCGGCATGCAGTTCCTCGACCTGATCCAGGAGGGCAACCTGGGCCTCATCCGTGCGGTCGAGAAGTTCGACTACACCAAGGGCTTCAAGTTCTCGACCTACGCGACCTGGTGGATCCGTCAGGCGATCACGCGCGCCATGGCCGACCAGGCCCGCACCATCCGCATCCCGGTGCACATGGTCGAGGTCATCAACAAGCTCGCCCGCGTGCAGCGCCAGATGCTGCAGGACCTGGGCCGCGAGCCCACGCCCGAAGAGCTGAGCCGCGAGCTCGACATGACGCCCGAGAAGGTCATCGAGGTCCAGAAGTACGGCCGCGAGCCCATCTCGCTGCACACGCCCCTCGGTGAAGACGGCGACAGCGAGTTCGGCGACCTCATCGAGGACACCGAGGCGGTCGTCCCGGCCGACGCGGTGGGCTTCACGATGCTGCAGAAGCAGCTCGAGTCGCTGCTCGACTCGCTGAGCGAGCGCGAGGCCGGCGTGATCCGCATGCGCTTCGGCCTCGGCGACGGCATGCCGAAGACGCTCGACCAGATCGGCGACACGTTCGGCGTCACGCGCGAGCGCATCCGCCAGATCGAATCCAAGACGATGGCGAAGCTCCGCCACCCGTCGCGGTCGCAGTCGCTGCGCGACTACCTCGAGTAGGCCGCTGGTGCGCTACGCGCCGGCGATCCTCGTCGGCAGGCTCACCCGATTCGCCGCCCGGCTCCGCAAGCCGGGCGGCGGATCGGCTGTTCCCGGCCTGGTCGTCAACCGCATCGCCCCGAACTACCTCAAGCGCACCCTCTCCGGATTCCCGCAGGGGCTCGTGGTGGTGTCCGGCTCGAGCGGCAAGTCGACGACCACCAAGATGCTCGTGGCAGTCCTGCGCGCGCATCACGTCGAGGTGTTCACCAACCCCTCGACCGCCAACATCAGCCAGGGTCTGACCTCGGCGCTGCTCGAGCGGGCCGACTGGCGCGGTCGCGTCCCGGGTGAGATGGCCGTGCTCGAGATGGACGAGGGCCACGGCGCCCTGGTCATGCAGGGTGTCGACGCGCGCGTCGTCACGCTCATGAACGTCATGGTCGATCAGATCGACCGGTTCCACGACTCCGAGATGGTGGCGGGGATGCTCGCGCGCATCGCCGCGCGTGCGAGCGAGTCGGTCGTCGTGAACGGCGACGACGCGTACCTCGGCCGGCTCGTCGACGCCTTGGGGCCCGATGTCGCGGTGCGCCGCTTCGGCGTCGCCGAACCGGTCATGGCCTCGGCGCCACGCGGACTCGGCTACGCGGAGACGACGCCCGAGCGGATCCCCGTGGGAGACGGCGTTCGACTCGAGCGCGTCGACGGTCGTTCGGCCGTGCTCGACGACCACGGGTCGAGCGTCGCGATCGGGCTCCCGGCGCGGGGCATCCACTACGGGGTCGATGCGACGGCGGCCTACACGACTGCGAAGGCGCTGCTGGGCGAGCGCTTCGACCCGCAGACCGCTGCCGACGCGCTGAGCGCCATCCCGGCGGTCTTCGGCCGGGGTGAGCGCATCCGCGTGCGCGACCAGGACGTCGACTTCGTGCTCGTGCAGAACCCCGCCAGCTACCAGCTGAACGTCGACAGCATCGAGCCCGGCACGTCGGACATCCTCTTCGCCATCGGCTCGGATGTCCGGGACCCCTCGTACTTCTGGCCCACGGATGCCTCGTCGCTCGGCCGCGTGTCGATCGTCTCGGGATCCAAGGCACCCGAGGCCGCGCTGATGCTCGCCTACGACGACGTCGTGGTCGATCGCGTCGAGCCCGACCTCGGTCGCGCGCTCGACGACTTCCTCGCGGCGCCGGCGCCGGCATCCGGCACGAAGACGATCGTCTTCTCCGCCGACTCGATGCGGCGCACCCGCGCACACCTCGGACTCACGGGAGCGGAATGACCCTCACGATCGTGACGCTCCTGCCGTCGCTGCAGAACACGAACGGCGACGCCGAGAATGCCGCCGTGCTCGTCCGTCGCGCCACGTGGGCGGGTCTCGACGCGCGCATGGTCGCCGTCGAGTCCCGTGCCGACCTGCCCGAGGAGGTCGACGCGGTCGTGCTCGGATCGGGTAGCGATGCCTCGCTCGAGCGCAGCCGTGAGCTGCTGCTGGAGCTCCATGACGAGCTTCGGCGGTGGGGCACCGGGGGCGTGCCGATCCTCGCCGTCGGCACCGGCTGGGAGCTCCTGTCGTGGGGCATCGAGCGACCCGACGGCACCAGCGTCGAGGGCCTCGGCATCCTCCCCGGACGCGCCGTGCCGCGACCAGGTGCGCGCGTGACCGCCGAACTGGTCGTCACCGAACGCGGCACGGGCCGCACCCTCGTGGGCTTCGAGAACCATGCACGCGACTACATCGGGGCCGAGGGCTCGCCGCTCGGTCGCGTGCGGGTCGGTCACGGCAACGGGCGCGACTCCGGCCAGGAGGGTGTCGTCATGGGCGAGGTGATCGGCACGCACCTGCACGGACCGCTGCTCGCCAAGAACCCCGATCTCGCCGATCGCATCCTCGGTGCGATGGCCGCGCGGGCCGGACTCCTCTACGTGGCGGGCGAGCAGGCGAACATCGTCGACGAGTACGCGGATGCCGCACGCCGGGCGATGCTCGCGGCGGCCGGCGCCACGGGCACCGACGACTGACGCCGAGATCGGCCCGGTCCGCACGCCGGTGAACTCCTCGGCGCGGGCAACGGCGATGCAACGCCCCTGAAACGACGAACGCCCCGAGATCGGATCTCGGGGCGTTCGGTGCAGTGCCGACGGCTCAGCGGGCCGTCGCGAGCGTCATGGACGCTCGTTGAGGCGCGAGGACTCGTCGTGCCAGCTGTGCGCGATCTGGGAGAGCTTCTCCTGGTGCTTGCGACCGTGGTGGGCGCAGAACAGGAGCTCCCCGCTGCCGACGACCACGCGGATGTACGCCTGGGCGCCGCAGGCGTCGCATCGATCGAGCGCGGTGAGCTCGTACGGGGTCTCGAGTTCCTCGACCGCACCGTTGGTTTCGGTGTGCTGCGTCATGGCTCCTCCTCCTGGCTCACATTCGCGAAATCCGTTCACCAATGTAAACACGTCCGAGCCCCAAGCCCTTCCGTCGCGCCGGGCATTTCGCTCAGCGCGTAGCGCCTGTGCTCGAGAGTCGGCGGTGCTCAGTAGGCTTGGTCGACGTGAGCTCCGACTATTCCGCCCGCCATCTCTCCGTGCTCGAGGGCCTCGAGGCCGTTCGCAAACGACCCGGCATGTACATCGGCTCGACCGACTCCCGAGGCCTCATGCACTGCCTCTGGGAGATCATCGACAACTCGGTCGACGAGGCGCTCGCAGGGCACGGCACCGAGATCGCCGTGCAGTTGCACCCCGACGGCAGCGTCGAGGTGCGCGACCGCGCACGGGGCATCCCGGTCGACATCGAGCCCAAGACGGGGCTGAGCGGGGTCGAGGTGGTCTTCACCAAGCTGCACGCCGGAGGCAAGTTCGGCTCCGGCTCGTACGCGGCATCCGGCGGTCTCCACGGCGTGGGCGCGTCGGTCGTGAACGCGCTGTCCGAGCGTCTCGACGTCGAGGTCGATCGCGACGGCAAGACCTGGGCCATGTCCTTCCATCGCGGCGAACCCGGCATCTTCGCCGATGCCGGGGCACCGTCGCCCGACGCCACGTTCACGCCGTTCGAGGACCGCAGCGAGCTCAGGGTCGTCGGCAAGGTCGCGAAGGGCGTCACGGGCACGCGCATCCGGTACTGGGCCGATCGGCAGATCTTCACGAAGGGCGCCGAGTTCCAGTCAGACGACCTCATCGCGCGTGCCCGGCAGACCGCGTTCCTCGTTCCGGGGCTCGCGATCGACGTCACCGACGAGCGCGGCGAGACGCCCCACACGACCTCCTTCCAGTTCGAGGGCGGCATCTCCGAGTTCGCCGAGCACCTCGCGGTCGACGCACCGCTGACGGATGTCTGGCGGCTCACCGGCACCGGCACGTTCTCCGAGACGGTCCCCGTGCTCACCGACGGCGGGGCGATGGTTCCGACCGAACTCAAGCGCGAGTGCACGGTCGACATCGCGCTGCGCTGGGGCACCGGCTACGACACGGTCGTGAAGTCGTTCGTCAACATCATCGCGACGCCCAAGGGCGGAACCCACCAGACCGGCTTCGACCAGGGACTGCTCAAGTTCCTCCGTCAGCAGGTCGAGCAGAACGCGCGACGCCTGAAGGCCGGCAACGACAAGCTCGAGAAGGACGACGTGCTCGCCGGGCTCACCGCCGTGATCACGGTGCGCCTGCCCGAACCGCAGTTCGAGGGACAGACGAAGGAGGTGCTCGGCACTCCGGCCGTGCGCGCCATCGTCGCGAACGTGCTCACGAAGGAGCTCGGGGCGCGCTTCTCCTCGACCAAGCGCGACGACAAGGCGCAGTCCGCGCTCCTGCTCGACAAGGTCGTCGCCGAGATGAAGTCGCGCATCTCGGCTCGTGCGCACAAGGAGACGCAGCGTCGCAAGAACGCGCTCGAGAGCTCGTCGCTCCCGGCCAAGCTCGTCGACTGCCGATCGACGGATGTCGCCCACAGCGAGCTGTTCATCGTCGAGGGGGATTCGGCGCTCGGCACCGCCAAGCTCGCGCGCGACAGCGAGCACCAGGCGCTCCTGCCGATCCGCGGCAAGATCCTGAACGTGCAGAAGGCCAGCGTGGCCGACATGCTCGGCAACGCCGAGTGCGCGTCGATCATCCAGGTCATCGGCGCCGGCTCCGGGCGCAGCTTCGACATCTCGGCCGCCCGCTACGGCAAGGTCATCATCATGAGCGACGCCGACGTCGACGGCGCCCACATCCGCACGCTGCTGCTGACCCTGTTCTTCCGCTACATGCGACCCATGATCGAGGAGGGGCGGGTGTTCGCCGCCGTCCCGCCGCTGCACCGCGTCGTGGTCATGAACCCGGGCTCGAAGCCGAACGAGACGATCTACACGTACTCCGAGGCCGAGCTCGCGGGGGTGCTCGCCACCCTCAAGAAGCAGGGCAAGCGGTACCAGGACCCGATCCAGCGCTACAAGGGCCTCGGCGAGATGGACGCCGACCAGCTCGCGACCACGACGATGGACCGTCGTCAGCGAACGCTCCGCAGGGTCGGCTTGGGCGACGCCGAGAACGCCGGTCGCGTCTTCGAGCTGCTCATGGGCAACGAGGTCGCCCCCCGCAAGGAGTTCATCGTCGTCAGCGCCGACGGGCTCGAGCGCGAGCGCATCGACGCCTGAGCCGGCGCAAGGCGCGGACTCGCATCGAACGACCGAACGCGGTGGCCGATCGGCCACCGCGTTCGTCGTGTCGAACCGGTCGACGACGCCTGAAGCGTCAGCCCACGCGTGTGCCGATCGCCGCGATGTGCGCCTCGAGCGGCTGGCCGGATGCGTCGCGCTTCGCGCCCGGATCGGGCAGCTGGCGGGCGGCACCGTCGGCGGCGACGGCGAGCGCGGGGGAGGGGCCCGCCCAGGCGAGGTGCAGGGCATCCTCGCCTTTGAGGAATCGCTGCGCCCGGACGCCCCCGGTGGCCCGTCCCTTGGCGGGGAACTCCGAGAACTCGCTCACCTTCGCCGTACCGGCGTCGATGCCGAGGAGCGTGTCGCTCCCGGCGGCGATCGTGACCACGACGGTGGACTCGAGGGATTCCGGGGGCAGGCTCGTGAAGTGGATGATGTGCGCGCCCGCGGCGAGCTTGATGCCCGCCATGCCGCCGGCCGGACAGCCCTGCGGGCGAACCGTCGCCGCCGGGAAGTGGAGGAGCTGGGCATCGGATGCCACGAACAGGAGCTCGTCGCCCTCGCCGCCCTGGACCGCGCCGACGACCTCGTCGCCGGCCTTCAACCCGATGACCTCGAACTCGGGCTTGTTCGGGTAGGCGCCGACGGACACGCGCTTGACGACGCCCTGCTTCGTGCCGAGCGCGATCGAGCGGTCGGAGGTGAGCGACACTAGGGCGAGCACCTTCTCGTCGCGATTCGGCAGAGCGAGGTAGTCGCCGATCCTCACGCCGGCGCCGAGCTGCACCGAGGTCGGGGGCAGCATGGGCACGTCGACCGCCGTGAAGCGGATGAGGCGACCGAGGTTCGTGACGGCGCCGATCTCGGCGCGACTCGACGTGTCGATGACCGACAGGATCGCATCGTGCTTGCTCCGACGCGAGGGCACCGTGATCGTCGGCACGCCAGCGTCGCCCTGCTGCAGGTCGACCCGCGCGATGCGGCCGGTGGCCGACAGGAACACCCGGCACGGGACATCCGCGACCTCGAGGATCGCGGCGGCGCGCTTGGCTGCCGCACCCGTGGCGATCGGACGCGCGTCGGTCAGGAGTGTGCGTCGCGGGGTGCCGTACTTCTCCGCGATCTCGGCGAGCTCGTCGGAGACGAGCGCCTCGATGCGGTGTCGACTCGCGAGGATCGCCTCGAGCTCCTCGATCTCGGCGCGGAGCTTGTCGCGCTCGGCCTCGAGCTCGATGCGGGAGAACTTCGTGAGGCGTCGCAGCTGGAGCTCGAGGATGTAGTCGGTCTGCACGAGGCTGAGGTCGAAGACCTCCATGAGCCGGGTGCGCGCCGCCGCGGTGTCGTCGCTCGACCGGATCACCTGGATGACCTCGTCGATGTCGAGGATCGCGATGAGCAGGCCGTCGACGAGGTGCAGGCGCTCCTTGCGACGCGCGAGGCGGTACTGCGAGCGGCGCGTGACGACCGAGATGCGGTGGTCGACGTAGACCTGCAGGAGTTCGCGCAGGCCGAGGGTCTGCGGGCCGCCGTTCACGAGTGCGACGTTGTTGATGTTGAACGAGTCCTCGAGCGGCGTGAGCCGGTAGAGCTGTTCGAGCACGGCCTCGGGGCTGAACCCGGTCTTGATGCCGATGACCAGGCGGAGGCCGTTGGTGCGGTCGGTGAGGTCGGTGACATCGGAGATGCCGCTGATCTTCTTGGAGTTGACGCCGTCCTTGATCTTCTCGATGACCTTCTCGGGTCCGACGAGGTAGGGGAGCTCGGTCACCACGAGCCCCGCCTTGCGCGCGGTGATCGCCTCGATGCGCACCTTGGCGCGGGTCTTGAAGCTGCCGCGACCGGTGGCGTAGGCGTCTCGGATGCCGGCGAGGCCCACGATCGTGCCGCCCGAGGGCAGGTCGGGTGCGGGCACGAACTCCATGAGGTCGTCGAGCGTGGCATCGGGGTTCGCGATCAGGTGGCGCGCGGCCGCGATGACCTCGATGAGGTTGTGCGGCGCCATGTTGGTCGCCATTCCGACGGCGATGCCGCTGGCGCCGTTCACGAGCAGGTTCGGGTAGGCCGAGGGCAGCACCGCCGGCTGCATGAACTGGTTGTCGTAGTTCGGCACGAAGTCGACGACGTCCTCGTCGAGGCCGTCGTTCATGGCGATGGCCGCGGCGGTGAGCCGGGCCTCCGTGTAGCGGGAGGCGGCGGGACCGTCGTCGAGGGAGCCGAAGTTGCCGTGCCCGTCGACGAGCGGCACGCGCAGCGTGAACGCCTGCGCCATGCGCACGAGCGTGTCGTAGATCGCGGTGTCGCCGTGCGGGTGGTACTTGCCCATGACCTCGCCGACGACGCGGGAGGACTTCACGTGGCCGCGGTCGGGCCGCAGGCCCATCTCGTTCATGCCGAACAGGATGCGGCGCTGCACGGGCTTCAGCCCGTCGCGGGCGTCGGGGAGCGCGCGCGAGTAGATGACGGAGTACGCGTACTCGAGGAACGAGCCCTGCATCTCGGTGGCGACATCGACGTCTTCGATGTGCTCGACGATCGGTTCTTCAGCGGGCGGGTTCTTGGCTCGGGTCATCCGTGTTCTCTGCTGCTGGTGGGCTCACGCCGGGAATGAAGGGCGCGCCCTGCCTGTGCGAGACTGGGCGCGATGCCTGCCATGCTACCGGTGCCCACCGACGACGCTCCGCGCCTCACCGACGTGCTGGGCAGTTCGGCCGCCAGCCTCGGCGGTGGGGCGAACGCGTTCGGCCTTCCGGCGGCATCCGGAGTGGTCGTCGTGCTCGTCGACGGGCTCGGCGCTGCCAACCTGCAGGCGCGAGCCGGTCACGCGCGGTTCCTCACGGGGCGCATGGCCAAGCGCGACGTCATCCGCACGGTCCTGCCCTCGACCACGGCCGCCGCCCTCGCGAGCCTGACCACCGGCCGGCTGCCGGGCGAGCACGGCCTCGTCGGCTATCGGTCGCTCGATGCGGCGAACGACCGGCTCGTCAACCAGCTGAGCGGATGGGACGCCGCGATGGTGCCCGAGACCTGGCAGCGCTGCGAGACGGTGTTCGAACGCGCCGCGGCCGCCGGTATCGACCCGATCGTGATCGGGGCCGCACGCTACACGGACTCCGGCTTCACCCGGGCCGTGCTCCGCGGCGCCGAGTACCGGGCCGCGGCATCCATCGCCGACCGGTTCTCGGCTGCGCTGGAGCTGCTGGCGTCGCGTACCGCGCCGCTCGTCTACCTCTACGTGCCCGAACTCGACCAGGCCGCCCACGCCCACGGGTGGGAATCCGACCGGTGGCTCGGCCTGCTCGAGCAGGTCGACGCCGAGGTCGCGGACTTCGAGCGGCGGATGCCGCGTGGCGCGGGCCTGCTCGTCACCGCAGACCACGGCGTCGTCGACGTCCCGTCGCACCGCCACGTCTTCATCGATGCGAAGGCCGACCTCGTCGAGGGCGTGCGCCACGTCGGCGGCGAGCCGCGCTTCCTCTCGCTCTACCTCGAGCCGGGGCTCGGTGCCGAGGACCGAGGCGCCCTGCTCGCGAGGTGGCGTGCCGCGGAGGAGCACCGCGCGTGGGTGATGTCGCGAGACGAGGCGATCGACGTCGGCGTGTACGGCGCCGTCGCCGACGAGGTCCGTCCGCGCATCGGCGACATCCTGGTCGCGGCGCGCGCGGGCATCGCGTACTACGACCGCCGGGAACCGAATCGCCAGGCGGAGCTCATGATCGGCCAGCACGGCTCGCTCACCGATGACGAGACGCGGGTCCCGCTCATCCGCGGGGGCGTGTTCCGCCGGGACTGACGCCCGCACCCCGCGTCGCCCAGATCGTCGTCAGCCCGGTCGCCGCCGCCTGCGGGGCGAGACGACGAACGGCCGGGGCATCCGCCGCCGGCCGTTCGCCTGAAGTACTCGTCTCAGCTCGGGTACTGGCCCCGCCTGACCTGCGGCTTCGGCAGGCGCAGCATGCGCAGCTGCAGTGCGCGCATCGCCGCGTACCAGCGCACGCGCTCGGCCTTCTCGCCGTACTTCGCACGCAGCTTGCGCGTGAGCATCTGTCCGAGGATGACGACGTCGACGATCGCGATGAGGAAGAAGGACCAGAGGGCGAGGATGCCGATCGCCTGCACCTGGGCATTCGGGATGAAGGTGAGGATGATCACGGCGAACATCACCGGGATCAGGATCTCGCCGATGCTGAAGCGGGCGTCGACGTAGTCGCGCACGAACTTCTTCTGCGGACCGCGGTCGCGCATCGGGAGGTAGCGCTCGTCACCGGCGGCCATGCCGATGCGAGCGCGCTCGCGAGCCTCGGCCTCCTTGGCCTTCGCCGCCTTCGTCGCCTCCTTGCGATCGTTCGGCACGAGCGGACGCTTGCGGGCCGCCTCCTGCTCGGCGCGGCTCGGCGTCGGAACGCCCTTGCCGGCCTTCAGGCGCGCCTGGGTCTCTTCGAGCGTCTCGGCGCTCGGTTCTTCGCTGTTGGTGGGGTGCTTTGCCACGGGGGTCCCTCGAATCGGTTCCCTTAAGATTACCGGCATGACCGTGCCCACACCCACCGGCCCCGCATCCGCCAACCGCTCCGATGTCGTCGACGCGATCCGCGACGCCGTCGACGTCGGCTTCCCGACGACCGTCGCCGATCTCGCGAGTCTCGTCCGCATCCCGTCCGTGTCCTGGCCCGCCTTCGATCCCGCCCATGTCGCGCAGAGCGCCGACGCGGTGGCGACGCTGCTGCGCGAGACCGGCGTGTTCGAGCTCGTCGAGGTGCGCCGCGCGCTCGTCGACGACGGATCCGAGCTCGGCCAGCCCGCGGTCGTCGCGAGCCGACCGGCGCGGAACGGACGCCCGACCGTGCTGCTCTACGCCCACCACGACGTGCAGCCGCCCGGAAAGGACGAGGACTGGGAGACCTCGCCGTTCGAGCCGACGCAGCGAGGCGACCGCCTCTACGGGCGCGGCGCGGCCGACGACAAGGCCGGCGTCATGGCCCATGTAGGCGCGATCCGCGCCTTCGCGGAGGCCGCCGGCGACTTCGACCTCGGCCTCGCCGTCTTCATCGAGGGCGAGGAGGAGTGGGCGTCCCGCTCGTTCGCGAACTTCCTGCACGAGAACCGCGAGCTGCTCCGGGCCGACGCGATCATCGTCGCCGACTCCGGCAACTGGGATCTCGAGACCCCGGCGATCACGGTCGCCCTCCGCGGCGCGGTCGCGTTCAACGTCCGCATCCGCACGCTCGCCCACGCCTCGCATTCCGGCATGTTCGGGGGAGCGGTGCCCGATGCCATGCTCGCCGCGATCCGCGTGCTCGACACCATGTGGGCCGCCGACGGCTCGGTCGCCATCGCCGGGCTGACGAGCGCCGACCTCGAGCCGCCGGCCTTCGAGGAGGCCCAGCTCCGCGCAGAGACCGGACTGCTCGACGGGGTCACCCCGATCGGCCGGGGCTCGATCCTCTCGCGCATCTGGGCGCAACCGGCCGTGACCGTCACGGGCATCGATGCTCCGGATGTCGCGAACGCGTCCAACACGCTCGTCCCCGAGGTGCGAGTGCGCATCAGCGCCCGCATCGCCCCCGGACAGGATGCGGGGGAGGCCTACGAGGCGATCCGCTCGCACCTCGTCGCGAACGCGCCGTTCGGCGTCGACCTGGGCTTCGAAGACGTCGACCAGGGTCAGGCGTTCCTGGTCGACACGAGCGGCTGGGCGGTCGAGGAGACCCGAGCCGCGATGGCGGATGCCTGGGGCACGCCTCCGGTCGACATCGGCGTGGGCGGGTCGATCCCGTTCATCGCCGAGCTCGTCGAGGAGTTCCCCGAGGCGCAGATCCTCGTCACCGGTGTCGAGGACCCCGATTCGCGCGCGCACAGCCCGAACGAGTCGCTCCACCTCGGCGTGTTCAAGCGCGCACTGCTCAGCGAGGCGCTGCTGTTCGCGAGGCTCGACGCGCGCGAACCGGCCGATTCCTGACGTCCGGCCCGATTCGCAGGAGCAGCGGGTAGAATCCCGATCAGACATGAGGCGTTCTTCGACGCACCGAGGAGAGACATGAGCGACACCATCACCGACACCGCCCACGGTGTGAAACTGAGCGATCCCGCGGCCGACAAGGTGCGGAGCCTCCTCGAGCAGGAGGGGCGCGACGATCTCCGTCTCCGCGTCGCCGTGCAGCCCGGGGGCTGCTCCGGCCTCATCTACCAGCTCTACTTCGACGAGCGGCTCCTCGACGGCGACGCCGTCGTGGACTACTCGGGAGTCGAGGTCGTGGTCGACAAGATGAGCGTCCCCTACCTCGACGGCGCCTCGATCGACTTCGAGGACACGATCCAGAAGCAGGGCTTCACGATCGACAACCCCAATGCACAGGGAAGCTGTGCATGCGGTGACTCGTTCCACTGAGCACCGCGATTCCACTCCGAGAGGGAGGCTGCCATCGGCAGCCTCCCTTTTGTTGTTTGCGCAGATGACTCGACAATTCCGGCGCCGAAACGGGAGAAAACGGGGCCGTCGTGCACGTCGGGGCTGCCGAGTCGGAGTAGGCTGTCCAACGATCATGCGCTTCACTGTGAAGCGCCTTCGAGTCTCCCGAAAGGTCACCGGTGCGCCACAATCGCCGTCTCCGATGGGCTGCTATTCCGATCGCAGCGTCGCTCAGCCTCGTCCTCGCTGGGTGCACGACAGCTCAGCTGAACGGGTTCCTGCCGGGCTTCGAGGAGGGCCAGCCTCCCGTCACCAACCACACCGAGCGCGTCTCCGGGCTGTGGGTCACGTCGTGGATCGTGCTGCTCGTCGTCGGCGTCATCACGTGGGGCCTGACGATCTGGGCCGTCATCGCCTACCGCCGCCGCAAGGGGCAGACCGGCCTCCCGGTCCAGCTGCGCTACAACATGCCGATCGAGGTCTTCTACACGATCGTCCCGCTCATCCTCGTCCTGGGGTTCTTCGCCTTCACCGCGCGCGACCAGGAGGCCATCGAGGCCCGATTCCCCGAAGACCAGATCGACGTCAAGGTCGAGGTCATCGCGAAGCAGTGGGCGTGGGACTTCAACTACGTGAACGAGGACGTCTACTCGCCCGGCATCCAGGGCCAGCTCTCCGACGAGGGCCCCAGCGGTTCGCTGGTCGAGTCCGAAGTGCCGACGCTCTACCTGCCCGTCGGCAAGAACGTCGAGATCGAACTCGAGTCGCGTGACGTCATCCACTCGTTCTGGGTCGTGGACTTCCTCTACAAGAAGGACATGTTCCCCGGCAAGACCAACTACATGTCGTTCGTCCCCGAGCGTGAGGGCACCTACGAGGGCAAGTGCGCCGAGCTCTGCGGCGAGTACCACTCGATGATGCTCTTCAACGTGAAGGTCGTGTCCGAGGGCGAGTACGAGGACTACATCGACTCGCTTCGCGATCTCGGCCAGGAGGGCCAGCTCTCCAACGAGTACGACCGCAATCAGAACCTGCCCGGAACGGGCGCGCCCGAACTGAAAGAGGAGCACGAAGGCGAATGAGCACCACGACCGCACCGGCTCGGCCGCAGTCGAGCAGCCTTCCCTTCGGCGTCTCGAAGGTCGAACGCAAGGGCAACGTCCTTGTGCGGTGGATCACCTCCACCGACCACAAGGTCATCGGGTACATGTACCTGATCACCTCCTTCGTCTTCTTCTGCATCGCCGGCGTCATGGCGCTGATCATCCGCGCCCAGCTCTTCGAGCCCGGGCTCGAGATCGTGCAGACGCGTGAGCAGTACAACCAGCTCTTCACGATGCACGGCACGATCATGCTGCTCATGTTCGCGACGCCGCTGTTCGCGGGCTTCGCCAACGTGCTCATGCCGCTGCAGATCGGTGCCCCCGACGTCGCCTTCCCCCGACTGAACGCATTCGCCTTCTGGCTCTTCGCGTTCGGCTCGCTGATGGCGGTCTCGGGCTTCTTCACCCCGCAGGGCGCAGCCTCATTCGGATGGTTCGCCTATCAGCCACTGGCGTCGACGACGTTCTCGCCGGGTGTCGGCGGCAACCTCTGGATGCTCGGCCTGGGCCTCTCCGGCTTCGGCACGATCCTCGGCGCGGTGAACTTCATCACGACGATCATCACGATGCGCGCACCCGGCATGACGATGTTCCGCATGCCGATCTTCACCTGGAACACGCTCGTCACCTCGATCCTCGTGCTGATGGCATTCCCCGTGCTCGCGGCCGCGATCCTCGCAGCCGGCGCCGATCGCGTGTTCGGCGCACACATCTACGACCCCGCCAACGGCGGCGTCATCCTGTGGCAGCACCTGTTCTGGTTCTTCGGCCACCCCGAGGTCTACATCATCGCGCTGCCGTTCTTCGGCATCGTGTCCGAGATCTTCCCGGTGTTCAGCCGTAAGCCGATCTTCGGTTACTCGACCCTCGTCTACGCGACGATCGCGATCGCGGCGCTGTCCGTGACCGTGTGGGCGCACCACATGTACGTCACCGGCTCCGTCCTGCTGCCGTTCTTCTCCTTGATGACGATGCTCATCGCGGTGCCGACGGGTGTGAAGATCTTCAACTGGATCGGCACGATGTGGCGAGGCTCGATCACCTTCGAGACGCCGCTGGTCTGGTCGATCGGCTTCCTGATCACCTTCGTGTTCGGTGGTCTGACCGGCGTCATCCTCGCCTCGCCGCCGCTCGACTTCGCAGTCTCCGACACGTACTTCGTCGTCGCGCACTTCCACTACGTGGTGTTCGGCACCGTCGTGTTCGCCATGTTCGCCGGCTTCTACTTCTGGTGGCCGAAGTGGACCGGAAAGATGCTCAACGAGACGCTGGGCAAGTGGCACTTCTGGCTGCTCTTCATCGGCTTCCACACGACCTTCCTCATCCAGCACTGGCTCGGTGTGGTCGCGATGCCGCGTCGGTACTACTCGTACCTGCCCGAAGACAACATCACCTGGATGAATCAGCTGTCGACGATCGGATCCGCGATCCTCGCGATCTCGCTGATCCCGTTCTTCCTCAACGTCTACATCACGGCTCGACGTGCACCGAAGGTGACCGTCAACGACCCGTGGGGCTACGGACGTTCGCTCGAGTGGGCGACGAGCTGCCCGCCGCCGCGTCACAACTTCACCTCGATCCCGCGCATCCGCTCGGAGTCCCCGGCGTTCGACCTGAACCACCCCGAGGCCGGCATCCCCGTCGGAATCGGAGCAGGCAAGGACGCGCCCGATGCGCCCGTATTCGACGTCGAGACGAAGGAAGTCAAGTAAGTGCGCGCGAATGTGATTCTCTTCTGGATTCTCTCGGGGTTCTTCGCGATCGCCGCAGTGATCTACATCGTCTGGAGCGCGATCGACGATCTCGAACCTGGTGTCGAATGGGTCGGGCTCGTCGCGATCTCGCTGAGCGCGGTGCTCGCTGCGTTCATCGCGTTCTACCTCGGACGCGTGCACAAGGCGCAGGGCGCTGAACTGCCCGAGGATCGTCTCGACGCGAACATCGACGATGGCGACCCCGAGCTCGGATTCTTCAGCCCGTGGAGCTGGTGGCCGATCATGCTCGCCGGTTCTGCCGCGCTGCTCTTCCTCGGCCTCGCAGTCGGGTTCTGGATCAGCTTCATCGCGGTCGGTGTCGGCGTGATCAGCCTTGTGGGCTGGGTCTACGAGTACTACCGGGGCAACTTCGCCCGCTGATCCCTCCGAACCAGGAACGGCCTCCACACGGCGTGTGGGGGCCGTTCTGGCGTATGCGGGGTTGCGGGAGGCAGGCACATGCCCCGGGTCCTGGCGGACCGGGCATACGAGCGGCTCTTTCACGCTGCGGTCATCGGCGGCGAGGGGTCGGCAGGATCAACATCCCGCTCGTTGGTGCGAGAAGGAGTGCCGCGGCGGCTCGGGGGTGCAGGCGGCCGTCATTCTCGTTGTACGCCCTCGGGGAGGAGGACATCGCGCCCTGACGCGCGGAATGCCGCTCAGGGATCGACGTCGTCGGGAGGAAGTGCGAACGTGAGGACGTCGACGGCAACGGTCACCGTCGTGTGCTCGCCGATTTGCTCGGCTTCGTCGCGTGCGGTCGTCGGCAGATGATGCGCGGTCGGCCCCATGGCCGTGAGCAGCGCGCGCTGCGCGGTATCGACGTCGCCGGTGTACTCGACGGGCACTTGGCCGACGAGGGCGAAGCCGGCCGCCGCGAGCGCTGAGGTGACCTGGTGCTGCTTGCCTTCGGGAATCGTCAGCATCGAGCCGCTGCGCTGCAGCTCGAGAAGGTGGTTCTCGCGCGGGACGACGACGACCAGGATGCCGCGCGCGCGGATCACCCGGGCGTACTCGGCGGGATTGCGCGGAGCGAAGATGTTGAGCGCGATGTCGACGACGTCGTCGCGCAGGGGGAGTGGGCGCCAGATGTCGAGTACGACGCCGGTGGCACCCTCGACGGCGCGCGTGGACATGCGCACTGCTGTTGGCGAACGATCGGCCGCCAAGACCGGGGACCCTTCGTGGGCAGTCGCTACGACCTCGGTGTAGTAGCCGGTGCCGCTCCCGAAGTCCGCGATTCGGGGGAGCGCTGCGCCTCCTCGAGGCGACCATGCGGATGTCGCATCCCTCAGCGCTGAGGCGATGGGTCCGTACAGCGCACTGTCGAGCAACGCAGCACGTGCGGCGAGCATCTCGCGGTCGTCGCCGATGGTGCGCGGGGCCTTCGGCGGCAGGAGCGTGACCGTGCGGTACTTGGAGACGTCGAAGCGATGGCCGTTCTCACACCCGATCACGAGTCGATCGATCGGTTCGAGGTCGTGAACGCAATTCGGGCACCGGAACCACGTCGTATCGAACGACATGGGTCCAGTGCCCGAATCGGTGTAGCGGTTCAGCTGATGAGCGGTCAGTGGTGTTCGCCGTGACCGGACTCGAGCTCGCCCTTGGTGACCGGGGCGATGCGATCCTCGAAGAACCAGCGCGAGAGCGAAGCCCGGAACCGCTGTGCGGCCGTGATCTTGCCACGCGCATTGGGACGGATCATGAGCGGCGTGTACGACTCGAAGCTCACCAGGCGCCAGCGGTCGTACTCGTCGAGCGGCTCGTGCACCTCGATGTACTCGCCACCGGGCAGACGGACGATGCGACCGGACTCGAACCCGTGCAGCGCGATCTCGCGATCCTTCTTCTGGAGCGCGATGCAGACGCGCTTCGTGATGAAGTACGCGATGAACGGCCCGATGATGACGACGGCCTGCAGGGCGTGGATCACGCCTTCCATCGTCAGCCAGAAGTGCGTCGCCAGGATGTCCGAGCTCGCAGCCGCCCAGAGGCCGGCGTAGAACGTGACACCGGCCGCGCCGATGGCGGTGCGGGTGGGCGCGTTGCGGGGACGATCGGCGATGTGGTGCTCGCGCTTGTCGCCCGTGATCCACGCTTCGATGAACGGGTACAGGAGGACGAGCACGATGAAGATGCCGATCGCCACGAGCGGGACGATGATGTTGAACGACCAGGTGCGCTCCAGCCACACGAACTCCCATCCCGGCGGAATGAGTCGCAGTGCGCCGTCGGCGAAGCCGATGTACCAGTCGGGTTGCGTTCCGGCCGATACCGGTGACGGGTCGTAGGGGCCGTAGTTCCAGATCGGGTTGATCGTGAACAGGGCGGCGATCAGCGCCAGGACACCGAAGATGATGAAGAAGAATCCACCGGCCTTCGCGGCGTAGATCGGAAGGATCGGCGGGCCGACGGCGTTCTGCGGGGTCTTTCCGGGGCCTGCGTACTGCGTGTGCTTGTGCACGACCACGAACACGAGGTGCAGGGCGATGAACGCGATGACGAGCGCCGGCAGGATCATGATGTGCAGCGAGTAGAGGCGTCCGACGATCTGCGTGCCCGGGAACTCGCCACCGAAGATCAGGAACGAGGTCCACGTTCCGATGACCGGAATGCCCTTGACCAGGCCGTCGATGATGCGGAGGCCGTTGCCGGAGAGCAGGTCGTCGGGAAGCGAGTATCCGGTGAAGCCCTCGGCCATGGCGAGGATGAAGAGCGTGAAGCCGATCACCCAGTTGAACTCGCGAGGCTTGCGGAACGCACCCGTGAAGTAGATGCGGAGCATGTGCAGGCCGATGGCGGCCACGAAGAGCAGTGCAGCCCAGTGGTGCATCTGCCGGACGAAGAGCCCACCGCGGACGTCGAACGAGATGTCGAGGGTCGACGCCATCGCGACCGACATCTCGACGCCCTTGAGCGGCACGTACGAACCGTCGTAGTGCACCTCGGCCATGGAGGCCTGGAAGAAGAACGTCAGGAACGTTCCGGAGATGAGGATGACGACGAACGAGAAGAGCGCGACCTCACCGAGCAGGAACGACCAGTGGTCGGGGAACGCCTTGCGCCCGAGCTCCTTGACGAACCCCGCGACGCTCGTGCGTTCGTTCACGTAGACGGCCGCGGAGGCCGTGAACGACCTCTTCTGCGTGCCAGTGGTGGGCGTTACGGTGCTCAATGGCGCTCCCAGAAGCTCGGGCCGACGGGTTCGTTGAAGTCGCTCTGCGCGATGAGGTAGCCCTCGTCGTCGACCGCGATGGGCAGCTGGGGCAGCGGGCGCTTGGCCGGGCCGAAGATGACCTCGCAGTGGTTGGCCACGTCGAACTGGGACTGATGGCACGGGCAGAGGAGGTGGTGGGTGTGCTGCTCGTAGAGTGCGACCGGGCAGCCGACGTGCGTGCAGATCTTGGAGTAGGCGACGATGCCGTCGTACGACCAGTCCTTGCGCTCGGGGAGTTCGTTGAGCTCGCTGGGCTCGAGGCGCATCAGCAGCACGGCCGCCTTGGCCTTCTGATCGAGCTTTCCGTGCTCGAGCTCGGCCAGGCCCTCGGGGATCACGTGGAACGCGCTGCCGATGGTCACATCGGAGGCCTTGATCGGTGCGCCGCTGGGGTCGAGCGCGAGTCGCGTGCCCTTGCGCCACATGGTGTGGCTCAGGAGCGGCACGGGCAGCTCGTCTTGAGGAGCGAGGCCGCGGAAGAGCACGAGTGCCGGTAGCGGGAAGACCACGATCGCGCCGATGAGGCTGTTGCGGATCACGGTCCGGCGGGTGAAACCGGACTCGCGATCGGAGTCGGTGAAGACCTTGACCGCGGCTGCCTGCGTCTCGGGGGATCCGCCGATCGCGTGACGCTCGTCGACGAGCTCGACGTCCTCCATGACCGACTTGCCCCAGTGGACGATTCCGATGCCGAGCGCGAGCAGCGCGAGCGCCGCACCGAGTCCGATGAACAGGTTGTTCAGCCGGACGTCGCCGACGTTGTTCGACTCCATCGGGAAGAGCATGTAGGCGGCAACGGCCCAGAGGCTTCCGAGGATCGAGAGGTAGAACAGCGTGTAGACGGTGCGCTGCGCGCGCTTCTCCCGCTTCGGGTCCTCGTCGGTCACGCGGGGGCGGTGCGGCGGGAATCCGGGGTTCGTGAACCCGTCCTGAACGATCAGCGCGGTGCCCGGTGAGGCATTGGATTCGTGCGCGGCATGCGACGAGTCGGCAGCGGCGAGCTCAGCTCCGCTGTTGTCGTCCTGGGCCATGGTTCTCCTTCTTCAGGTACTTCGGTACCGGCGTGCGCTAGTTGGACTTCGCCGTGATCCACACGGTGATCGCGACGATCGCGCCGAGACCGAAGATCCAGATGAACAGACCCTCGGCGACGGGGCCGAGCGAACCGAGCTCGAATCCGCCGGGGGACCGGTTGTCCTGGACGTACTTCAGGTACGTGATGATGTCGCGCTTGTCTTCGGGCGAGATGTTCATGTCGTTGAAGACCGGCATGTTCTGCGGGCCCGTGACCATCGCCTCGTAGATGTGAACTCCCGAGACGTCGGTCAGCGGGGGAGCGAACTTGCCCTCGGTGAGGGCGCCACCCGCGCCGGCGACGTTGTGGCACATCGCGCAGTTGATGCGGAAGAGCTCGGCGCCGTTGGCGGCATCGCCGCCGCCGTCGACGAGGTGGGCATCGGGGATCGACGGGCCGGGGCCGAGGGACGCGACGTATGCGGCCAACTGCTGCACCTGCTCGTCGGTGAACTGCGGCGGCTTCTCCTGCGCCTGCGGGCCAGACATCTGCATCGGCATGCGCCCGGTGCCCACCTGGAAGTCGACTGCGGCGGACCCGACGCCGATGAGGCTGGGCCCGTTGTCGGTGCCCTGCGCGGACAGACCGTGGCACGTGGCGCAGTTCGCCTGGAAGAGCTTCTTGCCTTCGTCGATGGTCTGCTGCGAGGTGAGATCGGTGTCTGCCTGGGCCGTCGTGCCTGCGCTGAGCGCGGCGTACGCGCCACCGGTGAAGACGAGTCCGATCGCGAGCAGTGCGACCGTGGCGAGGGGGTGCCTGCGGCCGGTGCGTCGCTTCGTGCGGTTCATGGGGTTCTTCCTATTCGCGGGCATGCTGGGTCGGCGCTCCTGCTTACGACTATCTGAGGACGTAGATGACAAGGAAGAGACCGATCCAGACGACGTCGACGAAGTGCCAGTAGTACGAGACGACGATCGCGCTCGTCGCCTCCTTGTGCCCGAAGTTCTTGACGGCGAACACACGGCCGATGACCAGGAGGAATGCGATGAGACCGCCGGTCACGTGCAGGCCGTGGAAGCCGGTCGTGAGGTAGAAGGCCGAACCGTAGGAGTTCGAGTCGAGCGCGATGCCCTCGGAGACGAGGGTGGCGTACTCGAGGACCTGGCCGGCGACGAACACGGCGCCCATGGCGAAGGTCAGGAAGAACCACTCGACCATGCCCCAGTCCCACGGCTTCCAGCTGGTCGCGTAGGGCTTCATCTTCTCGGCCGCGAACACGCCGAACTGGCACGTCACCGACGACAGCACCAGGACGATGGTGTTCGTCAATGCGAACGGGAAGTTCAGGACGCTGGATTCTGCGGACCAGAGTTCAGGCGACGTCGAACGCAGCGTGAAGTAGATCGCGAACAGGCCGGCGAAGAACATGACTTCGCTCCCGAGCCAGACGATCGTGCCCACCGCAACGGTGTTCGGTCGCTTGATCACGGGCGCGCTCGCCTGGAAAGTCAAAGAGGTGCTCGTCACGATGACCATTATGGCCGAAATCAGGGCTGAGTTTTCGTCATCCTTGGTCGCCGTGTCGAATGGGCAAGGGTAAGGATCGCCTTACTTTCGGTGTGGGAGTCCCGTGAATCGGCCGTGAATCCCCTCGCTAGGATCGAATCCATGCCCGTGGAAACGAATTGGCCCGACATTCTCACCGCCCTGCTCGACGGAGAGGATCTCAGCGTCTCGGATGCTGCGTGGTGCATGGAACAGGTCATGACGGGCACCGCGACCCACGCACAGCTCGCCGGCTTCCTCGTGGCGCTGCGCGTGAAGGGCGAGACCGTCGACGAGATCGTCGGCTTCCGCGACGCGGTCCTCGAGCACGCGGTGCCGCTCCCGGTGGATCCGATGGCGCTCGACATCGTCGGCACCGGCGGGGACCGGTTCGGCACGGTCAACGTGTCGACCATGGCCTCCGTCGTGGCCGCGGCATCCGGTGTGCCCGTCATCAAGCACGGCAATCGGGCGGCGAGCTCGGCGTCCGGTTCGTCCGACGTGCTCGCGGCGCTCGGCATCGACCTGACGATGTCGGCCGACCGCGTGGCATCCGTGCTGGAGGAGGCCGGCATCACGTTCGCGTACGCCGCGGCCTTCCACCCGGGCTTCCGTCACGCCGGCGCGGTTCGCGCCGAGCTCGGAGTGCCGACCGTGTTCAACTTCCTCGGCCCCCTGTGCAACCCGGCGAGGCCCGAGGCATCCGCCGTCGGCGTCGCGCAGCTCGATCGGGTGCCGCTCATCGTCGGCGTGTTCCAGACCCGCGGGGCGACCGCCCTCGTGTTCCGGGGCGACGACGGCCTCGACGAGCTCACGACGACCGGCCACAGCCACGTCTGGGAGATCTCGCGCGGCACGGTGAAGGAGCACGACCTCGACCCCAGGGACCTCGGCATCGCCCGCGCGAAGATCGACCAGCTGGCGGGCGGCGACGCGGCCCACAACGCCGAGGTCGTCCACAGGGTGTTCGCCGGCGAGACGGGCCCGGTGCGCGACATCGTCGTGCTGAACGCGGCCGCGGGTCTCGTCTCGTTCGAACTCGCGAAGGACCCCTCCCAGGTGCAGCGGGCGATCCTCGACCGATTCGCCGAGCAGATGGTCATCGCCGCGGATGCGATCGACAGCGGTGCCGCTGCGCGCAAGCTCGACGACTGGATCGCCGCGACCAAGCGCTGAACCGCACACGACGACGGGCCCCGCGGTTGCCGCGGGGCCCGTCGTCGGTTCCGATCAGCTGATCAGTTCACGTCCTCGTCGACCCAGTCGAAGGTCTTCGTGACGGCCTTCTTCCAGAGCCGGAGCTGGCGGTCGCGCTCATCGGGGTCCATCTTCGGTTCCCAGCGGGAGTCCTCCTGCCAGTTGGCGCGGAGTTCGTCGAGATCCGACCAGAATCCCACCGCGAGTCCGGCTGCATAGGCCGCACCCAGGGCCGTGGTCTCGGCGACGACCGGTCGTACCACGGGCACCCCGAGGATGTCGGCCTGGAACTGCATGAGCGTGTTGTTGGCGATCATGCCGCCGTCGACCTTGAGCTCAGTGAGGTTCACGCCCGAATCGGCGTTCACCGCATCGAGCACTTCGCGGGTCTGGAACGCCGTCGCCTCGAGTGCCGCTCGCGCGATGTGCCCCTTGTTGACGTACCGCGTCAGCCCGACCAGGGCACCGCGCGCGTCCGAACGCCAGTACGGGGCGAACAGGCCCGAGAACGCCGGGACGAAGTACGCACCGCCGTTGTCATCCACCGTCTTCGCGAGCTCCTCGACCTCGGGGGCCGAGGAGATGAGCCCGAGGTTGTCGCGCAGCCACTGGATCAGCGACCCGGTGACCGCGATCGACCCCTCGAGCGCGTAGTGGGCCGGCTGGTCGCCGAGCTTGTACCCCAGCGTCGTGAGCAGGCCGTTCTTCGAGTGGACGATCTCGGTGTCGGTGTTGAAGATCAGGAAGTTGCCGGTGCCGTACGTGTTCTTCGACTCGCCCGCGTCGAACGCGGCCTGGCCGAACGTGGCGGCCTGCTGGTCGCCCAGGATGCCGGCGACGGGAACTTCGCGGAGGAGGCTGGACGAGGCCGCGTTGCCGTAGACCTCGGAGGAGGAGCGGATCTCGGGGAGCATCGACTTCGGCACGTCGAACGCCTCGAGGATGTCGTCGCGCCACGACAGCGTCTCGAGATCCATGAAGAGGGTTCGGCTGGCGTTCGTGACATCCGTCGCGTGCACGCCGCCGTCGACGCCGCCGGTGAGGTTCCAGAGCACCCACGTGTCGGTCGTGCCGAACAGCAGGTCGCCCGCCTCGGCCTTCTCGCGTGCGCCCTCGACGTTCTCGAGGATCCAGACGATCTTGGTGCCGGAGAAGTACGTCGCCAGCGGCAGGCCGACGATCGGCTTGAACCGCTCGACGCCGCCGTCGGCGGCGAGCCGGTCGACGATCGACTGGGTGCGGGTGTCCTGCCAGACGATCGCGTTGTACACGGGCTGACCGGTGTTCTTGTCCCAGACCACGGCGGTCTCGCGCTGGTTGGTGATGCCCACGGCGGCGATGTCGTGTCGGGTCAGCTTGGCCTTGCCGAGCGCCTGGCCGATCACCTCGCCCGTGTTGTGCCAGATCTGCATGGGATCGTGCTCGACCCAGCCCGCCTTGGGGAAGATCTGCTCGTGCTCGAGCTGCCCGGTCGCGATGATCGACCCCTTCTTGTCGAAGATGATCGAGCGGGTGCTCGTCGTTCCCTGGTCGATCGCCAGGATGTAGTCGGCCATGACTTCCTCTCATTGCTGCACGCCCCGATCACCGAGGCACGCGATTCAGTGATGTACGTGGCCGCCCGGCCCAGACGGGCCGGGCGGCGGTGTCCGTTATCCGAGGACGGGCAGGAGGGCGAGGGCCGCCCAACCGGCGATGACTCCGCCGATGATCGGACCGACGACGGGGACCCAGGAGTACGACCAGTCGCTGCCGCCCTTGCCCTTGATCGGCAGGAACGCGTGGGCGAGGCGCGGACCGAGGTCGCGCGCCGGGTTGATCGCGTAGCCCGTCGGTCCACCGAGCGAGGCGCCGATCGCGATCACGAGGAACGCCACCGGGATGGCACCGAGTTCGGCCGGCGTGCCGCCGTAGGAGAAGCCCAGGATCACGAACACGAGGACGAAGGTGCCGATGATCTCGGTGACGAGGTTCCAGGCGTACGAACGGATGGCGGGACCGGTTGAGAAGACGGCGAGCTTGCTCGCCGGGTCGGGCTCGGCGTCGAAGTGCTGCTTGTACGCGAGCCAGCAGAACACGGCACCGATGATCGCGCCGACCAGCTGCGCGCCGATGTAGGTGAAGATCGACGCCCCGTCGATCGGGATGCCGGGCACGAACTCCGTCTCGCCCTTGCCGAGGAAGTTCACCGTCAGGCCGAGCGTGACCGCAGGGTTCAGCTGCGCACCCGAGGCGTACGAGACGATGACGCCGGAGAAGACCGCGAGGCCCCAGCCGATGTTCACCATCAGGAATCCGCCGTTGAAGCCCTTGGTCTTGGCGAGCGCGACGTTCGCCACGACGCCGCAACCGAGCAGAACCAGCATCGCCGTGCCGACCATCTCCGAAAGGAAGATGACTCCGAGATTCATTGCTACCCCCTTCGCGTGCGCCGCGACGTTGCGGCCGCAGTGTCACACTATCCCCGCGGCCCGCGCGGAGGGAATGCCCCCGCGCGACATCCGTCGAACCTCTTCCACGCCGGTCCCGTGCGGGCGTAGGTTGGCCGAGGGAGTGCTGCGTCGGAGCCGATGCATGATCGCTCGGCGTCTCGCAGCCCAGGGGAGAGGACGAGCGTGAAGAAGATCATCAACGACCCCAAGCGGGTCGTGGACGAGTCGGTCGCCGGATTCGGCGTGGCGCACGCGGACATCGTGAGGGTCGAACTCGACCCGGTGCACGTGGTCCGGGCCGATGCGCCGATCGCCGGCAAGGTCGGAATCGTCAGCGGTGGCGGCAGCGGCCACGAGCCGCTCCATGCCGGCTACGTCGGCTTCGGGATGCTCGACGCCGCCGTGCCCGGTGCGGTGTTCACCTCGCCCACCCCGGATCCCATCCTCGCGGCCACGAAGGCGGTCGACGGCGGCGCCGGGGTGCTCCACATCGTGAAGAACTACACCGGCGACGTCCTGAACTTCGAGACCGCGGCCGAGCTCGCGGCGATGGACGGCATCACGGTGCGTGCGGTGATCACCGACGACGACGTCGCGGTCAAGGACTCGCTCTACACCGCGGGCAGACGCGGCGTCGCGGGGACCGTGCTCGTCGAGAAGATCGCCGGGGCCGCTGCCGAGCGCGGCGACTCGCTCGACGAGGTCGCCGCCGTCGCGGAGCGGGTCAACGCGAACGCCCGGTCGATGGGCCTCGCGCTCACGGCCTGCATCGTGCCGCACGCCGGCGAGCCGAGCTTCGACATCGGCGAGGACGAGATCGAGATCGGCATCGGGATCCACGGCGAGCCCGGGCGCGAGCGCGTCGGCCTCGAGCCGGCGGATCGACTCGTCGACCGGCTCCTCGAGCCGATCCTCGAGGATCTCCCGTTCGGGGAGGGCGACCGCGTGCTGCTCTTCGTGAACGGCATGGGCGGCACGCCGCAGGTCGAGCTCTACATCGCCTATCGTCGCGCCGCCGAGGCACTCGGCGAGCGGGGGATCGGCATCAGCCGGTCGTTGGTGGGCAATTACATCACCGCGCTCGAGATGCAGGGGATGTCGATCACGCTCCTGAAGCTGGATGACGAGATGATCGAGCTCTGGGATGCGCCCGTGCAGACTGCGGCGCTCCGGTGGGGCCGATAGGAGAACGCGCGTGGGACTGGACATCAACTGGGCCGTCGACTGGGTGAGGCGGAGTGCCGAGGTCGTCTCGGAGCATCGGGTGGAACTCATCCGCCTCGATCGCGACATCGGCGACGGCGATCACGGCGAGAACCTCGACCGCGGGTTCGAAGCCGTGGTTCCCAAGCTCGACGATCTCGCGGCCGGATCGACGCCCGGTGACGTGCTGAAGCTCGTCGCGATGACGCTGATCTCCACCGTCGGAGGCGCCGCGGGCCCGCTCTACGGAACCGCGTACCTCAAGGCCGCGGCCGCAGCCGGCTCGGATGCCTCGCTCGACGGCCCCGCCGTCGCGCGCCTGCTCGCCGCCGCGCGCGACGGGATCGTCGCGCGCGGCAAGGCCGAGGTGGGCGACAAGACGATGATCGACGCGTGGACGCCCGCGGTCGACGCCGCGGCCGACGCCGCCGATGGCGGCGCCGATGCCACGGCCGTGCTCGCGGCGGCGGCCGCGGCCGCGGCATCCGGTGCGGAGGCCACCGAACCGCTGGTGGCTCGCAAGGGTCGCGCGAGCTACCTCGGCGAGCGCTCGGTCGGCCACCGCGATCCAGGGGCGCAGTCGAGCGCCCTGCTGCTGCAGGCGGCGGCCGACTCGGCGTCCGAGTCCACCGGTGCCTGACGTGGGAGGAGCGGGCCGCGTCGGGATCGTCTTCGTGTCGCATTCCTCCAAGATCGCCGCGGGCCTCGTCGAGCTCGCCGCGCAGATGGCGCCGGGCGTGGCGCTCGTCGCGGCCGGCGGCACCGATGACGACCGGATCGGGACGAGCTTCGACCGTGTGATGTCCGCGATCGGCGAGGCCGATTCCGGCAGCGGCGTCGCGGTGCTCTGCGATCTCGGTTCGGCGATCCTGACGGCCGAGACCGCACTGGACTTCATCGACGACGACGTGCGGGCCCGCGTGGTCATCGTCGACGCCCCGCTCGTCGAGGGCGGGGTCGCGGCTGCGGTCGCGGCCGAGTCGGGGGAGCCGCTCGGGTCCGTCGTGCGCGCGGCGAGGTCGGCGGCGGGCGCGACGCCGCCCGACGAGGCCGGAGTCGAGGTGCCGTCGGCAGGCGATGAGGGTCGCGGCGCGGCATCCGCCGGTCTCGTCCGCACCGTCACGATCGTCAACAAGGACGGACTGCACGCCCGTCCGGCGGCCGAACTCGTCAAGCTCGCGAGCACGTTCGAGCAGAAGGTGACCGTCAACGGCACCGATGCGCGGAGCCTGCTCGCGATCATGTCGCTCGGGCTGACCAGGGGTGCGACTCTGGAGGTCGCGACCGAGGACCCCGAGGGGGAGCCCGCGGTCGACGCGATCGCCGCGCTGGTCGAATCGGGATTCGGCGAGGACTGAGCGTCACCCGACGGCGCGGGGCGAGGCGCCCGCGCCGCTCGGGATCAGTTGCCGCCGGCCACCCGGATGTCCGCCCCGGAGGTGTACGAGGCGTCCGCCGACATCAGGTACACGACCGCGCCGGCGATCTCGTGCACTTCGCCGGGTCGGCGCATCGGAATGCCGGGTGCGCGTTCGTCGGGCGCATCCGGCCGCCCCGCGGCGGCGTGGATCTCGGTGCGCGTCGTGCCGGGGGAGACCGTGTTCACGCGGACGCCGACCGGGCCGAACTCCTTCGAGGCGCCCGTCGTGAGTGCGTTCAGCGCGGCCTTGCTCATCGCGTAGGTGATGTACGTGTTGGGCGATCCGCTCTTCGCCGCACCCGACGAGATGTTCACGACGCTGCCGCCGGCCCCGCCCCGATCGGTCGCCATGTGGGCGATGGCAGCCTGCGTCACCACGATCGGCGCGAGGACGTTGACGCGGAAGACGAGCTCGGTCTCCTCGAGCGGGGCGTCGAGGAACGGGCCGATGCGGCCGGTGATGCCGGCGGTGTTCACGAGGCCGGAGACGGTGCCGA